>NZ_JAEQNB010000006.1:0-300000 GCF_016722965.1 Tumebacillus amylolyticus | reverse complement strand
AGAGCCGCTGGTACAAGACCGTGATCGTGACGTACTGCTCGTCGATCATCATCGCGACCCTGTATCTGAAAATTCACTGGGTCATCGACGTGTTCGCCGGGATGGCGTTTGCTTTCCTCTGTGTGAAGCTCGCAGACTGGATTGTGAACTCGAAGTGGTTTGCCCGCTTCACGGTGAAGTTCGAGAACCTCTCTTGGAAAAAGCTCCCGGACGTCGCCATCGGCGAAACACAAGCTCAACTGGCCGCGACGAAAGCAACTCCATCTGAATAAGAAAAAAGCCGGGGCGTGAAGCGTCCCTGGCTTTTTTTCGTTAGGGGCGGAGCAGGAATTCGGTCACGACTTCTGCAAAGCGGTCGGCTTGTTCGATGGCCGGTACGTGGCCGGCTTCTTCGATGAGGAGGTGTTCGGAGCGTTTCACATCGCGGAGCACCGCTGCGGTTTGAATGTCGCAGGTGGTGGAGTCGGACTCGCCGCGCAGGAGCAGCGTGGGGCACTGCAAGTCGGGCAGAAGCGGCAGGAGCGAGGTGAAGAGGAGGGGGTCTTGCATGATTTTTTTGACATGCATCCCGGTGCGTCCCCATTCTTCGGAGGAGATGCCCGACGTTTGGAGCAAGTTGCCGAAGTAATTCGGGACGGGGCGGTACCAGTAGAGCTTGTCGCGATGCTCTTTCAGCGCCAACGTGAGGGTTACCATTTGGTCGAAGCGGTCCTTGGGTGACAGGTCTGCTTCCCGCAAGTCGTGCGCTTGTTGGGCATGAGCTTCGTCGCCGAGTTTGAGGAACTCGTCGGCCGATTTCTTCAACATGTATTTCGCGGAGAGATCGAAGTCAAGCGCCGGGCAGTCGAGCACGAGTTTCTCCACCGATTGGGGATGACGATGTGCGTACAACGTCGCCAAGAAACCGCCGAAGGAGTGCCCGAGCACCGACCAGCGCTCATAGCCGAAATGCACGCGCAGAGCTTCGCAATCGTCGATCAAGTCTTGCAGAGTCAAGGGATCGTGCTCGTCCAACGCTTCCGACCGCAACACGCCCCGTTGGTCGAACGCGATCAGGCGGACCTGCTTGGACAGGAGATCGCCTTGCCCTTTCATAAATTCATAGGAACCGGCCCCGCCGGGACCCCCGTGCAAGAACAACAAAGGGGGAGCGTCCTGCGGGCCGTGAATTTCCACATACAGACCCTTGCCGCGAATGGTGATGGTTTCGGTCATGAAAGGTCAGACCTCCTTTTCTTCTCCTAAACTATGGTACAATAAGCGAAGGAACTGGAAAAGGGGAGATCGAGACATGCAAACTCAATTTTTTGTTCAGAACCGCAAGAATCTTCACGACACTCTGCCGGATCAATCGATCACGGTATTTTTTGCCGGAGAAGCGCCGCAGAAGTCGGCCGATGAGAAGTACAACTTCGCGCCGAACCGCAACTTTTACTACCTGTCGGGGCTGACCAAGGAACATCTCATCCTCGTGTTCCTGAAACTCGACGGCAAAGTCGAAGAACAACTCTACATCCAACGCGTCGATCCGGTATTGGAAAAGTGGGAGGGCAAGATGCTCACCGCTGAGGAAGCGAAGGAACAAACCCAAGTCGCGACCGTCCGTTACCTTGACGAATTCGAAAACGCATTCAACCGCACCGTACATAGCGGCGACTACCGCGTAGTCGCATTGGATCTGGAACGCCGCGGTTTTGACACCGTGCCGACCCGTGCCAACCTGTTCGCAAGCGAAATCAAGACGCGCTACCCGCACCTCCAATTGGAGAACATCTACTCGGCCGTCTCCGAGCTGCGCACCCGCAAAGCTCCGGAGGAAGTGGAGAAGATCAAAAAAGCGATTCACCTTACGAACCAAGGCATCCAACGGATGATGAAGCACATCCACGAGTGCGAGACGGAGTACCAATTGGAAGCGCACTTCAACTTTGCGCTGCATTCGGCCGGTGCTCGTGAAACCGCATTCCACTCCATCATCGCGGCAGGCGGCAACGCGACCGTCCTGCACTACGCGGAGAACAACTTGCCGATCGGAGAGAACGAACTCGTCCAGATCGACCTCGGTGCCGAATTTGAACTGTACAAATCGGACATCTCCCGCGTCATCCCGAAAAGCGGCCGTTTCACCGACCGCCAGAAGGAACTGTACAACATCGTGCTCAAAGCGGAACTCGCGGTGTTCGACGCGATCAAGCCGGGCGTGAAATTCTCGGAACTCAACGAGATCACCAAGCGCGTGCTCTCCGAAGAGTGCATCCGCATCGGCTTGATCAAAGAAGCGTCCGAACTGCCGGAGTACTACTACCACGGCGTCTCCCATCACCTCGGCCTCGACACGCACGACGTCGGCAACTACCGCGACCTCGTGTTGCAACCGGGTCATGTGCTGACCGTGGAACCGGGTCTGTACGTGGCGGAGGAGCAAATCGGCATCCGCATCGAAGACGACGTGCTCGTCACCGAAACCGGCTGCGAAGTGCTGTCCAAGGACATCCTCAAAACCGTCGAAGAGATCGAAGCGTTCATGGCACGATAGAAAAAAGCCTCCGGTGCTTGCCGCCCGGAGGCTTTTTTTCGTTCACGATTCTCTAAAGATCGGGGAATTCCCTAAGTTTCTTCTGTGGCGCAACTCGGTATAATGGCAAACAGAAGATGTGTACAACTAAGGGAGGGATCGCTGTGATCCGGCAAGGTGAGGAAATTCAAAAAGCGCTGGACGGTCTGCGCTTGCAAGTGGGCGTGGATTTCCTCGCGCTCGCGATTGCGGAAGGGGACGGCCAGATTCGTTGGGTGAATGCGTCCGGCAACCGCAACGACCGCTTCAAGCGCATCGTGCTCCGTCCGGGCAAGGGCATCGCAGGGCGTGTCATCACGCTTGGCCGCCCGATCGTCGTCGAAGGGATCGTTCCCAAAGCGGGCGATGACCCGCGCGAGTATCCGATTTTGTTGGCGGAAGGGCTTTGTTGCGCCGTGGCCGTGCCGGTGGTGTGCGGGTCACGCGTGCGAGGGGTTTTGTTGATGGCAAGCCGAACGGAACGGAGCTTCGCAACATCTGACGTGGACGCTGTGCTTGGGCTGGCAGAACGCCTTGGCACGGTGTATAGTGAAGTGTAGAGTCGCGGAGGGGAAGTGGTACTTGTGGGGTTTCGAATGCTGAATGAAGCGGCGTCTTTTTTGGAAACGTTGTTTTCACATATAACCGATGCCATCCTCATCGTGGATTATCAAGGAGAAGTGATCGGCGTCAATCCGGCGTTTGAGCGACTGTCCGGATGGTCGGCCGAAGAAGTGCTCGGTCAAAAGTCGCTTTGCGACCTCTGTCGCGGGATGGCGACTTGCCAAGAGGAATCGTCTTGCATCGAATGCTTCGCCTCGCGTTTGAAAACGCCGTCGTTCCAAATGCATTTGCAGACGAAGCAAGGGGCGGAATTGCCGGTTGCAGCCTCCTCGACCCGTCTGCCCGAAGAGGCCGGGGGAATGGGCGCACTGGTTGTGATATTGCGCGACAATTCGGAAATGCAACGCATCGAGCGCGAGCGTCACCAACGCCAGTTGACCAACTATGTCATCCAAGCGCAGGAGGAGGAACGCAAACGCATCTCTCGCGACCTGCACGATGGAATCGGACAAGCGTTGTACAGCATCATGGTCGGGTTGCGCGTCGTGAACCAGATTGAAATGGACGACGCGACCAAGCATCACTTGGAAGAAGTGCAGCACTTGACCGCCCGCACGCTGGAGGAAGTGAAAAGCCTCTCGGTGGAACTGCGGCCGTCCGCACTCGACGATCTTGGCTTGGTAGCCGCGCTGCGCTCGTATGCGAAGCGTTTCGAGCAGACGTTTGGCATCGTGACGACGCTTGAGATCGCAGGCCAACGCCGCCGCTACGATTCGTCGGTGGAGACCGCGCTGTACCGCATCTGCCAAGAAGCGATGACCAATGCCGCCAAGTACGCGGATACAGATGGAATCTCCCTGCGTTTTGTCGATGAAGTCGACCGCGTGGAGTTGCATATCGAAGACACAGGCGTTGGATTTGATCCGACGCAATTAAAAGTACGCGGTACCGGATTGGGTTTGTACGGCATGCGAGAACGGGTGTCGCTGTTGGGCGGCACGTTGAAAATCGAGTCCGCGCCCGGTGAGGGGACTGCGGTGCATGTCGTCGTACCGCTGGAAGAGAAAGGGGGTCCGCGCTATGGCCATCCGATTGCTGATCGCGGATGATCACGCCATCGTTCGCTCCGGGCTTTCGATGTTGCTCAACAACCAGCCGGACATGGAAGTGATCGGGACGGCGGCAGACGGGGGCGAGGCGTTTGACAAAGCGCTCGAACTTCGTCCGGACATCGTGTTGATGGACCTCAGCATGCCGCCCGGTGAGAACGGGTTGTCGGCGACGACTCGGCTCAAGGAAGCGGCGCCGGAGATCGACATCCTCGTGTTGACGATGCATGACGATGAGGAGTATCTGTTTCGGCTCTTGCAGGCCGGAGCGTCGGGGTATCTGTTAAAAAGCGCCCCGGACAACGACCTGCTCACCGCCATCCGCACCATTCACTCCGGGGCGGCTTATTTGCATCCCAGTGCAACGAAGTCGCTGATCTCGGAGTTTTTGCAGCGCGTACACCGTGGGGAAGACGTGGAGCGTTTCCAAGTGCTCACCGATCGGGAGCAAGAGATCCTCGTGCTGATCGCCAAGGGCTACGCGAACAAGGAGATCGCCGAGAAATTGATTGTCTCCGTCAAGACGGTCGAGTCGCACAAAGCGAAGATCATGGAGAAGCTCCACATGAAAACGAGGCCGGAACTGGTACGCTACGCTTTGAAAAAAGGGCTGCTCGACTTCGAATAAAAAGGTGCTCAGTCCGTGCCAAAGGCGAGACTGCGCGTCATGTGAGGGTTATCGGTATATGTTTTTTTGGCTAACAGCCGGGTTCCGCGAGGAGCACGGCTGTTTTTTTATGCTGTTTTTTTCGAAAGTAGGGGAGTTCCCGTCCATGAATGGGGGAAAGCCCCGATACTCGGGAGACCTGCTGCGGGGCTATACTCAAGTCATCGGAACGAAAGTTCCAAATTGCACAAGTTCAAAGGAGGAGGACACCATGTCTCAAGGTTCGCAGCAACCGCCGCAAGAGGACGAGCACGGCTCTCTGCGAGGCACGTTTGCAGCCGTCATGGTTTTGGGCTTCTTAATTCTTGCAAGTTGGGTGGGTATTTTCACCCTGTTCTTGCATCGCCAATAACGGGAGAGCGCCAAATTAGGAGGTTGCACCGCATGCACATTCACAAATTAGAGAAAATCTGGCTCACGTTAGGCGGCATCATGCTCGCCGCCTTCCTGATCGTCCTGACGATCAACGCGTTCGCAATGGGGAACACCCCGCCGTCCGACCTGCAACAGATCGACCCGACCAAGGTCGACCAAACCCCGCCGTTTGACAAGCCGGGCTTGGTCAAGATCAGCGACAACGAGTACGACCTGAACATGATTGGCTACGCATTCGGCTACACCCCGGCACAAGTTGAAATCCCCAAGGGCGCAACGGTGCACTTCCACGTCACGTCCCGCGATGTTATGCACGGTTTTGAAATCGCCGGTACGGACGTCAACATGATGCTCACGCCCGGTCTGGTCAACTCGTCTACGAAAACGTTCAACGAAAGCGGCACTTATCTCATTCTCTGCAACGAATACTGCGGCGCGGGTCACCAACTGATGGCGGCTCATCTCGTGGTCAAGTAAAGTCAAACAAAGGATGTGACGTATCATGAGTTCGAGAAGCATCGACCGCCGTGCGGCGGAAATGAGCGTCGCGTATGTGCTGACCGCCTTTCTGTTCTTCGGCGTCGCAGCACTGGCAGGCCTCTTGCAAGGTCTGGTGCGCGGCGGGGTCATCACGCTCCCGAAATGGGTGAACTACTACCAACTACTCACAGCACATGGCGTGCTGATGGCACTTGTTTTTACCACCTTCTTCATCCTTGGCTTTTTCTACGCCGGTATGGCGAAAACGATCACGCTGCCCAGAGTCTCCACGAATCTCGGTTGGATCGGATGGGCAATGATGTTTTTTGGCACCACGATGGCGACCGCAACGATCCTCATCGGTGATGCCTCGGTCATGTACACGTTCTACGCACCGCTGAAAGCGTCTCCGTGGTTCTACATCGGGGCCACGCTGCTCATCGTAGGCTCTTGGGTCACTGGGGCCGGCATGATCTACGCCTACACCAAGTGGCGCAAAGCGAATCAAGGCCAACTCTCGCCGCTGTTCGCTTTCATGGCGGTGGCCACGATGGTGCTCTGGTACATCGCAACGCTCGGTGTGGCTGCAGAAGTTTTGCTGCAACTGATTCCGTGGTCGTTTGGCTGGGTGCCGACCGTCAACGTCGTGCTCTCCCGCATGCTGTTCTGGTTCTTCGGTCACCCGCTGGTCTACTTCTGGTTGATGCCCGCGTATGCGGCTTGGTACAACTGCGTGCCGAAAATCGTCGGCGCGAAGATCTTCTCCGATTCGCTCGCTCGTCTGACGTTCGTCCTGTTCATCTTGCTCTCGATCCCGGTCGGCTTCCACCATCAGTTGACGGAAGCAGGGATTTCGGAAAAATGGAAGATCGTCCACGTCGCTTTGACGCTCGGCGTTGTGCTTCCGTCGATGATGACGGCGTTCTCGATGTTCGCCACGTTTGAAACGGTGGGCCGTGAAAAAGGCTCGCGCAGACTGTTCGGCTACTTCAAAAAGCTCCCGTGGGGCGACGTTCGCTTCTTCGCACCGTTCATCGGGATGGTGATGTTCATCCCGGCGGGGATCGGCGGTATCATCAATACCTCCAACCAATTGAACCAAGTCATTCACAATACGATCTGGGTCACCGGCCACTTCCACTTGACGGTGGCAACCTCTGTCGCACTGACGTTCTTCGGGGTTTCGTACTGGCTGATCCCGTCGCTGATGGGTCGTAAGCTCACCAAACGAATTCACAAACTCGGCATCTTCCAGACCATCCTTTGGACGGTCGGCATGCTGATCATGTCCGGCGCGATGCACTTCATGGGACTGCTCGGCGTCCCGCGCCGTACCGATTACACGACGTACATGGACGACCTCATTGGATTGTCTTGGATGAAGTACGAAACTCTGATGGCGATCGGCGGCGCGTTGCTGTTCGTCGCGGCGATGTTGATGGTCGGCATCGTGATCTATCTCTGGAAGTACGCTCCGGTTGGAGAGGAAGAGTTCCCGATGGCCGACTCTCAACCGATGTTGCAACACACCCCGCGCGTCCTCGAAAAATGGAAACTCTGGATCGCGTTGACGGCCTTGCTGATTCTGATCTCCTACGGATACCCGGTGTACGACGCCATCGTCCACGCACCGCCGGGAGCCCCGCCGATGAAAACTTGGTAGGGAGGTGATGGCAAGTCAAGCTGTTTGCAAAAAAAGTCCTTCGCAGACCTGCATGCGAAGGACTTTTTTTCATATTAGTTGTTGTCAGCCAATGCATCTGCAAACGCTTTGGCATACGGCGGGAGATCGGGCGGGCGGCGGGAGGAGATGATGTGACCGTCCACGACCACAGGTTCGTCGAACCAGATCGCGCCCGCGTTTTCCATGTCGTCACGGATGCCGGGGGTGGAGGTCACTTTGACCCCTTGCAGAATCTTGGCGGAGATCAACACCCAGCCGGCGTGGCAAATTTGCCCGATCGGCTTTTTCGCTTCGTGCATGTCGCGGACGAGTTGCAACACGTCGGGATAACGGCGAATTTTATCCGGAGCCCAGCCGCCGGGAACGAGGATGGCGTCATAGTCCTCGGCTTTCACTTCCTCGTGTGCGAAGTCGGTCTGAATCGGCACGCCGTACTTGCCTGTGTACGTTTCGTTCGCTTTCGGACCGACGATATGTACCGTTGCACCCTCTTCTCGCAGACGAAGCACCGGATACCAGAGTTCCAAGTCTTCAAATTCATGCTCCACCAACTGGATGACTTTCTTGCCTTGCAAACGCATCTAAAAAAACCTCCTCAAAATAATTCTGCGTACTACCACTTTACCACACAAACTTGACAACCGAGGAACCCATCAGCGATTATATGAATAATTAGAAGGATCAAACTCTAGGAAAAGGTGAGGGGTCGCGATGAGGCATTGGAACTGGATCGCCCGTTTGGATACTGGACAACTGCATCAGCAACTCCTCTTTTTAAAAAGGGACTGAGTGGAAGCGAGAGCTTCCGCCCAGTCCCTTTCTTTTGCTAAAGCAAGAAAGGGGAAGAAGCAACATGATATCAGTACGAGATGTGGAGCTCAATGGGACGACGGTGACCGCAGAGGACGTGGCCCGCGTTGCGTTTGAAGGGGCGAAGGTTGTTGTCGGCGAGGAACAATGGGTGCGCGTGGCAGAATGCCGCCGCATGGTAGAGGACTTGGTGTCGTCCGGCAAGGTCGTTTACGGTGTCACGACTGGATTCGGCAAGTTCAGCGATGTACACATCTCGCCGGAGGACGCGGTCCAATTGCAAGCCAACTTGATCCGCAGCCATGCCTGCGCCGTCGGGGAACCGCTTCCGGAAGCCACCGTGCGCGCACTGATGATGCTGCGCGCCAACGCTTTGGTAAAAGGCTACTCGGGCATCCGCCCCGAGACGCTTCAACTTTTGATCGATTGCTTGAACGCTGGCGTACATCCTGTCGTTCCGTCGCAAGGTTCCTTGGGAGCATCCGGCGATCTAGCGCCGCTGTCGCACCTTGCGCTGGTTCTCATGGGCGAAGGAGAGGCGTATTACCAAGGAGAGCGGCTCCCGTCGGACGTTGCGCTCGCAAAAGCCAACCTCCAACCGATCACTCTGCAAGCCAAGGAAGGGCTCGCCCTGATCAACGGCACGCAAGCGATGACGTCCATCGGAACTCTGTCCCTGGTCAAAGCGCTTCGCTTGGCCAAAGCGGCCGACATGATCGCCGCCCTGACCACCGAAGTTCTGCGCGGCATCCCCGCCGCTTTTGACGAGGACGTTCACCTCGTTCGCCCGTATCCGGAGCAGATCGGCGTCGCTTCGAACTTGCGCACGCTGTTGCAAGGAAGCCGACTCACGACCGAACCGGGCGAGATTCGTGTACAGGATGCCTACTCGCTGCGTTGCCTCCCGCAAGTACACGGGGCAACCCGCCAAGTCTTGCACTACGCAGAAGAGAAACTCGCGATTGAAATTAACGCCGCGACGGACAACCCGCTGCTGTTCGTCGAGCAGGGCAAAGTCATCTCCGGCGGCAACTTCCACGGACAGCCGATCGCGTTTGCCATGGACTTCCTGAAAATCGGCATGTCCGAACTGGCCAACATCGCCGAGCGCCGCACCGAACGTCTGGTCAATCCGGCTCTGTCGGGACTGCCGGCGTTTCTCAGCCACAACCCCGGCATCGCATCGGGCATGATGATTCCCCAATACGTCGCGGCTTCGCTGGTTTCGGAAAATAAAGTGCTCGCTCATCCGGCGAGCGTCGATTCCATCCCGTCGTCCGCCAACCAAGAAGACCACGTCTCGATGGGCACAACCGCTGCCCGCCATGCAGACATGGTGATTGCGAACGTCGCGAAAGTGCTCGCCATCGAATTGATCTGCGCCGCCGAAGCGGCTGAATTCGTCGGGGCGGACGGACTTGCGCCGGCGACTCGCAAACTGTACGACCAACTGCGTGCGATCGTGCCTCCGGTGCTGACCGACCGCTCGACCTCCACAGAGATTGAAAACGTGGCACACGAACTGTTGCAAGGGAATTGGCAGACGGCGGTGGAAGCGATCACCGGTCCTCTGTACTAATAAAAATACTCACCGACACCCCCAAGGAGGAATTCCCCATGACCACCGAACAAAAACGAACCATCCGTGCTCCGCGCGGCACTGAACTGAACTGCAAAGGCTGGGTCCAAGAAGCGGCGATGCGCATGCTGATGAACAACCTCGACCCGGAAGTCGCAGAACGCCCGGAAGACCTCGTCGTCTACGGCGGGATCGGCAAAGCGGCCCGCAACTGGCCGTCCTACGACGCCATCGTCCGTGAACTGCAACGTCTGGAAAGCGACGAAACCCTGCTGGTTCAATCCGGCAAGCCGGTCGGCGTCTTCAAAACGCATGAGCGTGCGCCGCGCGTCCTGCTTTCGAACTCCGTCCTCGTTCCGGCGTGGGCGAACTGGGAACATTTCCGTGAATTGGAGCAGAAGGGTCTGATGATGTACGGCCAGATGACCGCCGGTTCCTGGATCTACATTGGCACCCAAGGCATCCTCCAAGGAACGTACGAAACCTTCGCAGAAGCAGCTCGCCAGCACAGCGGCGGCACGTTGCGCGGGACCCTGACGCTCACAGCTGGTCTTGGCGGTATGGGCGGGGCGCAACCGCTCGCCGTCACCATGAACGACGGCGTCGTCATCGCGGTCGAAGTCGACCGTACCCGCATCGAGCGCCGCATCCAGACTCGCTACTGCGACGTGCTCGCCGAAACGCTCGACGAAGCTCTGGCCCTCGCAGACGAAGCGAAACAAGCGGGCAAGCCGCTCTCCATCGGGCTGCTCGGCAACGCCGCTGAAATTTTCACCGAGTTCGTAGACCGCGGCATCAAGCCGGACTTCGTGACCGACCAAACCTCGGCGCACGACCCGCTGATCGGCTACATCCCGGAAGGCTACTCGCTGGAACAAGCGGCTGAACTGCGCACGTCCGACCCGACCCGCTATGTAGAACTCTCCAAAGCCAGCATGGCGAAGCACGTCCAAGCGATGCTCAATCTGCAAAAAATGGGCTCCGTCGTGTTCGACTACGGCAACAACATCCGCCAAGTGGCGTTTGACGAAGGTGTGCAGGACGCATTCAACTTCCCAGGCTTCGTACCGGCGTATATCCGTCCGCTGTTCTGCGAAGGCAAAGGCCCGTTCCGTTGGGCGGCGCTCTCTGGCGATCCGGAAGACATTCGCAAAACGGATGAACTCGTGCTGAAACTGTTCCCGGAAAACGACCACCTGCGCCGTTGGGTCACGATGGCGGGCGAACGCGTCGCGTTCCAAGGTCTCCCGGCGCGCATCTGCTGGCTCGGCTACGGCGAACGCGCCAAGTTTGGTCTCGCGATCAACGAAATGGTGAAAAACGGCGAGCTCAAAGCCCCGATCGTCATCGGTCGCGACCACCTCGACTGTGGCTCCGTCGCTTCTCCGAACCGCGAAACGGAAGCGATGAAAGACGGCTCCGACGCAGTGGGCGACTGGGCGATCTTGAACGCATTGATCAACACGTCGGCGGGCGCCTCTTGGGTCTCCGTTCACCACGGCGGAGGTGTTGGCATGGGCTACTCCTTGCACGCGGGGATGGTCGTTGTGGCAGACGGCACCGATGCAGCAGCAGAGCGACTGCAAGCCGTTCTGACTTCCGACCCGGGCATGGGCATCATCCGCCACGTCGATGCAGGCTACGACGAAGCGATTGAATCGGCTGAGAAGCACGGTGTCCGCGTCCCGATGCGCGACCAAGCTTAGAAAGGGGACTGTGACCTCATGAAAAAAATCCCGACCACGATTGATGTTCTGCTCCACAACATCGGCACCCTCGTCACGCCGCAGGGCAACCACCCGCGCGGCGGGGCGAGCATGAAGGAGTTGCAAGTGATCGAAAAAGCGGCCGTCGCCATCGCAAACGGCCGGATTGCACTCGTCGGTACTGAACAAGATGTGCGCGAGACGTTGCAAAAAGCGGGCGTCGAAATTCACGAAGAACTCGACGCCGGCGGACGTTTGGTCACACCGGGTCTCGTCGATCCGCACACCCACCTCGTTCACGGCGGTTCCCGCGAGCACGAACTGGCGCTGAAACGCTCCGGCGTCCCGTACTTGGAGATTCTCGCGATGGGCGGCGGCATCCTCAGCACCGTAACTTCAACCCGCAAAGCAAGTGAGGACGACCTCTACACCAAAGCCCGCAAGAGTCTCAACGAGATGATGCTCCAAGGCGTCACCACCGTCGAAGCAAAAAGCGGCTATGGCCTGACTCTCGAAGACGAGTTGAAACAGTTGCGTGTCGCAAAACGCCTCAACGAAACGCATCCTCTTGACCTCGTCTCGACCTTTATGGGCGCACACGCCGTTCCGCCGGAGTACAAGGGACGCGAGGAGGAGTTCGTCGATCTCATCGTCAACGAGATGCTCCCACGCGTCACCGACGAAGGCTTGGCGGAGTTTTGCGACGTGTTCTGTGAACATGGCGTTTTCTCCGTGGAGCAATCTCGCCGTATCTTGATGGAAGGCAAGCGTAACGGCTTGATTCCGAAGATTCACGCCGACGAGATCGTGCCGCTCGGCGGGGCGGAATTGGCAGGAGAAGTGGGCGCAATCTCGGCGGAACATCTGCTGGCCACTTCAGATGAGGGCATGCAAGAGATGGCGAACGCAGGTGTGATTCCCGTCTTGCTCCCGGGGACGTCGTTCAACCTCGGCCTTACCCAACACGCTCGAGCTCGCGATATGATCGACACCTACGAACTGCCGGTCGCGCTGTCCACCGACTACAACCCCGGCTCTTGCCCGACCGAGTCGATCCAACTGATCATCGCGCTGGCATCTGTGAACCTCAAGATGACCCCTGAGGAAATTCTGACCGCTTGCACGATCAACGCCGCCAACGCGCTGGGTCGCGGCTTTGAGATCGGAACGATCGAAGGAGGCAAGAAAGCGGACCTCGCGATTTTTGACGCCCCGAACTTGGCGTACTTGCCGTATCATTTCGGCATCAACCACACGTTCGGTGTACTCAAGGACGGTCGTGTCGTCGTCTGGGAACGCGGGGTAACCGTATGAGCGAGATCCCGTTCCTGAAAACTCCCGAGCAAGCGGCGTTTCGCGATCATATGGAAACCAAAGTCGCCCACTGGCTGACCCAGTGGGACGGCCGGGAATCAATCGCGGCGGGTCTCATCGGCCTGCCGCTCTCCAAACCGTCGATTTCGCACTCCGGTGCTTCCACCACCCCGGCTGCCGTCCGAGCGGCGTTCAAATCGTTCACCACGTACAGTTTGGAGTACGGTGTCGACCTGCAAACCCTCGCTGTGCGCGACTTGGGCGACATCCAGATGCACCCGACCGACATCCACGAGTGCCATCGCCGCATCGAAGAAGGTCTGAGCGCACTCTATCAGGAACACCCACACCTCGTCCCGATCTTGATCGGAGGCGATCACTCGACCTCGTGCCCGTCGATCAAAGCGTTCGCCGCCAAATACCCGGACAAAAAAATCGGCATCCTCCACTTCGACGCCCACCACGACGTGCGCAATCTCGAAGACGGAGGTCCGACCAACGGCACGCCGTTCCGTGGACTGTTGGAGTCGGGAGTCGTGGAGGGTCGTCACATCGTCCAGATCGGCATCCGGGGTTTCATGAATTCCAAAGCCTACCACGAGTATGTGAAAAGCCACGGCGTTCACATCTTCACGTCTCGCGATGTCCGACGTATGGGCATTGACGCTGTGCTCGACCAAGCGTTGGAGCTGGCGGGGGACGGGACGGAAGCGTTGTTTGTCTCGTTTGACGTCGATGTGATCGACCAAGCGTATGCACCGGGTTGTCCGGCGGTCGGCACAGGCGGGATGAACCCTTGGGACGCGCTGGATGCTCTGTACAGACTCGGTCAGCTGCCGCAGGTACAGGGTCTGGACTTCGTCGAGTTCGATCCGACCGTCGATGTGCGCAACTTGACCACGCGAATGACGGTGCAGTTTTTGCTGACGTTCCTCGCCGGTTTCAGCCAACGTCCAACGTCGGAGTGAGCCTCCGCCTCCGGTTGGATTGCGGTTTGCCTTTGATGTGGTAAACTGGGAATTGAAAAATAGAGAGATTCAGGGATTTCGAGGAGGGTAATTAGGTTTGAGTAGTGGCACTTCCAGCACGGCAAGTTTTTTCCGTAATCGTTTCGTTCGTGCGATCTTGTTGTCCGGCCTGTTCTTGCAGTTGGGCATCTGGATCCGAAATTTTGCAGTTTTGTTGTACGTTATGGAGAAGACCAACAACGATCCGACCGCGGTTTCGTTGATTTCGGTGGCGGAGTTTGCGCCGATCTTCCTGTTTTCGTTCATCGGCGGTACGTTTGCAGACCGTTGGCGTCCGAAGCGCACGATGGTTTGGT
The DNA here is from genome assembly GCF_016722965.1 of Tumebacillus amylolyticus. NCBI lineage: Bacteria > Bacillati > Bacillota > Bacilli > Caryophanales > Alicyclobacillaceae > Tumebacillus > Tumebacillus amylolyticus. The sequence continues at coordinate 285,834 of NZ_JAEQNB010000006.1, read as the reverse complement.
GTGACTTCCTGAGTGCGATCTCCGTGTTCGTGGTCTTGCTGACCTTGTTGGTGGGGACGTGGCAAGTGATCTTCTTCGCGACGCTGGTTTCTGCGATTCTCTCGCAGTTCTCGCAGCCGTCGGGGATGAAGCTGTTCAAACTCCACGTGCCGGAAGAACAGATGCAGATGGGCATGTCGATGTACCAGACGATGTTCGCGATGTTCATGATCATCGGCCCGGCACTCGGTACCTGGGTGTATCAAACCTACGGCATTCATTGGTCGGTCGGGATCATGGGCATCGCGTTCCTGCTCTCCGCAGCGACGTTGATGTTCCTCCCGCCGGATCGAGTGGAGGAACAGAGCACGACGACCTCGCTTGGACAGGAAATGAAAGAGGGCGTTCGCTATGTGCTGAAACGCCCGGTTCTGCGCAGCATGGCAGGCGGTTTTATGGGGGCGGGCTTGGCAGTCGGTCTCATCCAGCCGCTCGGCGTGTTCGTCGTCTTGGAGCAGTTGGGCCAGCCCAAGGAGTTCCTCCAATGGTTGCTGATGATCAACGGCGTCGCCATGATCGTCGGCGGAGGTCTCGCCATGACGATCGGCAAAAAAATGCCGCCGCAGTTGATGCTCACCATCGGGATGATCGTCTCTGCGATTACGGTCGTCATGATGGGCTTCTCGACGAGCATCTATCTGACATTTGCAGCACAGTTCTTCAGTGGGCTGGTAATGCCGCTGATCCAGATTGGCATCAACACGATGATGCTCAAAGCAACGGAGGAGCAGTTCATCGGTCGTGTCAACGGCATCCTCAACCCGCTGTTCATGGGGATGATGGTGATCACGATGAGTTTGGCCGGCATGTTGAAAGGTCTGACCTCTCTGTCGATCGTGTACACGATCTCGGGTGTGTTTTTCCTGATCGGGATGGTCGCCGTTCTGCCGCTGTTCCGCTTGTTGCCGAACAAAGTAGAGAGCGCCGAAGCGTAAGTGAAAAAGAGGGACTGTACCGCCTGGGCGGTACAGTCCCTTTTTTTAGGATCGTTTCTTGTAGGTGCCGAGGAGTTCGCGGAGAATCACTCGCCACGACTTCAACCCTTGTGAGCGATTGCGACCGTAGAGCAGGCGGGTGAGACCTGCCAAGGCTTGGTCTCGGTCGGGCGTATAGGGGTGCCAGCCGATCTCGCGAGGCTTCTTGCCGGGGCTCGCCATCACAGACGTCTGGTGAGAGAACGTGTGCAACCCAATCGGCCCGTGGTAGCGGCCCATGCCGCTTTGTTTAACCCCGCCAAACGGCAAGTGAGGGTTCGCCATCGACGTGATGACTTCGTTGATGCAGACGTTGCCGGAGATCAATTGCCGGGTGACGCGCTTCGCTTTTGCGAGATCGAGGGTGAACACCGACGCGTTGAGACCGTAGATGGAGTCGTTGGCGAGGCGCAGGGCTTCCTCCTCCGTTCGAAACGTCATGATCGGAAGCACCGGCCCGAACGTCTCGTCGATCATCAGTTGCATGCTGTGGTCGACTCCCGACACGACCGTCGGTTCAAAGTAGAGAGTCCCGTCCTCAGCCGCCCGACCGCCACACTCGACCTTCGCACCGCGAGCCACGGCGTCGCGTAAGTGAGTCTGCACGATCTCCACTTGCGGGGGGAACGTCATCGAGCCGTAGTCGACGCCTCGGCGGAGCGCGGCTGTTTTTTCCAAGACTTTGGTCAGGAAGGCTTGGTAGACCGCTTCGTGAACGTACACGCGTTCAACCGACATGCAGACTTGACCCGCATTCGTAAAAGCACCCCAGACGGCGGCGTTGGCGGCACGTTCGAGATCGGCGTCTTCGAACACGATCATCGGGTCCTTGCCGCCCAATTCCAGTTCAACGGGGATCAAGTGTTCGGCGGCGGCCGCCATGATCTTGCGACCCGTTGCGACACTGCCGGTGAAGAAAATTTTATCAGGACGAGACGCGGTCAACGCCGCTCCCGTTTCACGGCCCCCGTGCGCAACTTGAAACACCCCGTCGGGGAGCTTCATCGCTTGGAAGCAGCGCTCGATCAACACACCGACACCCGGAGCGACTTCGGAGGGCTTGAGCATCACGCAATTTCCTGCAAGCAGTGCGGAGATCACAGGTGTTACCGAGAGCAGGAACGGGAAGTTCCACGGTGCAATGACCGCGATAACGCCCATCGGCTTGTATTCAATATAGGAATGGTTGCCGAAGAAGACGATCGGGGTCTTCACACGCTGAGCTGCCAGAATTTTCACGGCATTCTGCTCGTAATACGCCAGCGAATCGGCGACGGGGAACACCTCCAACACCATCGCTTCGGTATACACTTTGCCCGTATAGGAGGCGAGTTCGCGGGCGAGCTCTTCCACATGATCTGTGATGTATTCGCGCAGACGAGCGACATAGCGCAGGCGTTCCGTCAGCGGAGTGGACGCCCAGCCGGGAGATGCGGAGCGGGCCCGCTCCATGCCGGCGCGAACTTCGTCGGCGCTCCATTCCTCTACAGGGGTCAAAATTTCACCTGTAGCCGGGTTGATTTGGGTGAGGCTGCTCATGGAAGTTCCTCCTCTTGCAGTTCTTGGTATGACTATTGTACTTGATCCCAGACCCTCTTGCATATCATCTAGCAACGACAGATGCAGGGGGAGAGGAGGCGTGCCTATGAACATGAGCGATCCGGATGTCTTCATGGCGGTGAGTTGGCTGGAAGTGGTGGGGGTGTTTTTCATCGTCCTCGCCCTGTTTGAAATTTTCCAGATGTCCAAGCGATAGAAAAAAAAAGACCTTCCCCACACGACGGTGGGGAAGGTCTTCGTCTCTCTAGATGCAGGAGCCTTCGTGAACATCAGCAGTTGAGGGGCGCGATCCGGCGCTTTCCTTCTCCTCGCGATAGAGGGCGACGCGGTTGCGTCCGGCTCGTTTGGCACCGATGTACATGGCACGGTCAGCGAAGCGCATCAGCGACAGCGAGTCTTCGGCATCGTCCGGATAGGCGGCGATCCCAATCGAGACGGTCAATTTGATGGTCACGATGTTGCCGTCCAGCGTCGGCACGGGAACTTCCATCGCTTCCACGGTGGAGCGAATGTCTTCGCCAAGACGCAGAGCCTGCGCCGAATCGGAGCCCGGCAACACGATGATAAATTCCTCTCCGCCGTACCGGGCGGCGAACTCTCGGCCTTCCAGCGCGTCTTCGAACGTGCGGGCGATGGTCTGCAAGACTTTGTTGCCCGCGAGATGTCCGTACGTATCGTTGATTTTCTTGAAATGATCCAAATCGATCAGCAGGAGAGACAGCGCAACTCCGTCGGTCAGCATCTCCATCTCTTCCGTCAACCGCTTCTCCCCATAGCGATGGTTGGGCAATTGGGTGAGTTCGTCGTACAAGCTCTGCTTCTCGACGTTCTCGTAGCGCATCGCATTGTGGTACGAGATCGAGAGTTGGTTGGCGAGGATGGAAACGGCATCGAGCGTCGTGGCGTCAAAAATATTGCTCTTCGGTGCGAGCAGGCAACAGAACCCGTAATCGGCATAGCTTGAATGGAACGGAGCGACCACCAAGTTTTTGTACACCGTCCCGGCAAACTGCGGGTCATCGCCGAGCCGCTTCGTGAGCGTCGGGTCATCGCGCAGAGAGTCTTCATGCTGGGAGAGATAGCGGTGCAGCGCGTCGAGGTCTTGGCTTCCACACCCGGCCGAGCGGGAGATGGCGTTCAAGTTCTCGTCTTGACGGAGGAAGATCACACAGTGGACGTTGTCAAACCACTTCGGTAATTCTTCCGTCACGCGGGCAAACAAGGCTTCTACTTCCAAAACACCTGAGAAGTCCCCAGTCAGAGCGGCCAAATTGCGAAACAGCGTGTTCGACCTCCACACGTCGTTGAACAGTTTGAAAACGTATACGCAGAGCACCATCGGCATCCCGAAGGCGATCAGGCCGTACAGCCCGTCCCCCTCATAGAGCATGATGACGAGAAAACCGAGGGAGGCAGCAAACAGGGTGGAGAAGATGTCGAACTTGGTGCGCTTCAAATGCGCCTGAAAAGTCGTTGTGCCGTCTAATTTGCGGAAGTACAGGAAGAGAATCAGGTGGTTGAACAGAAAGTGGGCGGCACAATACCCGAACAGCGGGAACAAATTCACCGACATCTTGTCATGGTGGGTGCCGCCGAGCAGATAGAACGTGGCGGACGAACCTCCATTAACGAACAGGAACATCCCGTTGTTCGCAAGGGTCTTCCAAAATTCAAACTTCCGTTGTCGGTACCATCTAGAGAAGAAGTGAACGACCTGACTCGTGAACACGAGCGCAACCAGACCGAACTTCACAAAAATCACAAGATCCACACACAGCAGCAACGAAATCGAGAATTGATCGCGCTTCAGAGGAAAAAACTCCGTAAACCCGTACAAGCCAAACAGCGTGACCAAAATCAAAGCGTCATGGGTGTGAAGATTCGGTGAGATCGAGATGGCAACGATGAGAACGAGGATCAAGCCGAGAAGAGTCGTACCAGTCGCGAGTTGCTTAAATGACAAGGCTCGAATCCCCTTTCCACGACTTACTTTAGAAACAAATTCTCCAAGAAACTTCAAACACCTTTTCAAATCCCGAAAAAAATATGGGTAAATCTACTTGGTTCAGTATACCTAAGGATTTAATCGGATCATGTAGCCGAAAAGACAGGAAAGTACGCTTCGACCTATTTATCGAAGCGTACTATAGGTATAAAGTATTGTTTAGTACTTACGGAAGTGGAAGTTCTCGTCCTGCCGACCAGAGGATGTACCAATCCTCGTGGCTGAGTTCGATGCGTGTGGCGCCGACCGCTTCGCGGATGTTTTCCGGGTTGTTGCTGCCAAACAGCGGGATGATGCCCGCCGGGTGTTGCATCAGCCAAGCGAGGCTGAGTTGTGCCGGAGTGGCGTTGTATTTCTCACCGAGGACTTCGAATGCGGTGAGCAACTTCGGCAGACGGGGGTCGTCTTGGTGTTTCTCCAAGTTTTTTCCCGCCAGCACGCCGCCGCCAAGCGGAGAATAGGCGAGTGGGCGAATGTTTTTTTCCAGAGCTTGATCGAGGACGCCGTTGTACATCGTCTCTTGGTTCCACAGCGAAATCGCCGGTTGCGTGGAGACGATCGGCACGTCGAGGTAGGCTTGCAAAGCCAATACATGTGAAGGCAAGTGGTTGGAAACGCCGATGTAGCGGACGAGACCATCCTTGACAAGTTGGTTCAGCGCGGAGGCCGTCTCGCGCGGGTGTGTATGCGGATCGGGGCGGTGGATCTGGTAGAGATCGATGTAGTCGGTCTGGAGACGTTTCAAGGAACCTTGGACGCTCTCTAAGATGTAGGGTTTGGACAAGTTGTAATGATACGGAGTCTGCTCATCGCCGAGGATGATGCCGCATTTGGAAGCGAGAAACAAACGTTCGCGCAGGCCGGAGTTCATGTCGAGGAACTCGCCGAACACGCTCTCACACATCGTGCGCCCGTAGATGTCGGCATGGTCGTAGAACGTAATGCCCGCTTCGACCGCCGTTTCCAGAGCTGCGATGCCGCGCTTCAGATGATCGGCGGAGAACTCCTCCGGGTCCCACGTGCCCGCCAACCCCATACAACCCAGCGCCAATGCGCTGACTTCCACTTCCTGCGGACCAAAGGAAAGGGTGCGGGTAAACTGTGCTGTCATGTTTTCAACTCTCCTTGCGCTCATAAATTCAATTCTACAAGTATAGCAAAACCCTACAGGCTTGCAAAGTTATTCCACTGTGTGCAAGGAGGAAGTATACTGACAAGGTACATAATTGGAAAAAGGTGGCGAGGAGACTTTGAAAAAAATCTACGTAGTTCGTCATTGCAAAGCGGCAGGACAAGCGGAGGACGCACCCTTGACGGAGGAAGGGCAAGAGCAGGCCGAGCAACTGGCCGATTTTTTACAAAATGTAGGAGCGCAGCAGTTGGTAGCCAGCCAGTATCTGCGCGCTGTGCAGACCCTGGAACCGTTGGCCGCTCGTCTGGGTCTGTCGATCCGTCAAGACGAGCGTCTCGGCGAGCGTGTGCTGTCCGCCAAGGACGAGCCGAATTGGATGGAGATGTTGCAAGCGGCGTTTGAAGATCTGCACTTGTGTTATGAAGGCGGGGAATCCGGCATTCAAGTGATGGAGCGCGCCGTGGGAGCTGTCCAGGAGATCTTGACGTCTGGTGCGGAAACAACCGTGCTTGCGTCTCATGGAGGTCTTGTCACGCACCTTTTGAAACATTTTGACGACTCGTTTGGTTTTGAGTCATGGAAAGCGTTACGCAATCCGGATGTTTTCGTACTGACGTTTGAAGGGGATGCTGTGCAAATCAAACGGGCGTGGAAGTAACATAGGGGATGAATGAAAAGCACCGGGCGTAAGCTCGGTGCTTTTTATTTTTATGTCAATTTAGTGAATATAGATAGTCTAATTTGACTATTTACGTAGCGAGGACGATTTCTTTATTCTCAAGTAGAAAGAATTGAGGTATATTTATTTTAAACTATATTTCTTTACTCGAAGATGACTCTTAATATTTCGTTTGCTGAAACGATGGGGAGGTTGAGTATGAACGACAAGCACCCTTATATACAGTTTGATATCCGTCCATCTAAACATTTTGAACACAACTGTATCGACGATGTGATCGCTTCTCTTACCGAATGGTTAGAACGGCGGTATGAATTGATGTACTTCGGCTCTTGGAATTTCGGGTTTGCATCGGAAGGAACCGGTTCCTTGGGGGAGCGGTTGCACGTGAAGCCAAGCCGCTATCGGGAGTTCTTGGAGCGCTACCACGGGATGAAAAGCACCGTGTTGACGTCGGGAACGTCGGAGGACGCGCTGCGGATGATCGTTCGTGAACTTCGCGCAGACCGCCCGGTGGTGCTGACGATGAATTCGTACTGGGTTCCTTGGGATGAGAATTATCAACAAAACGATGTCGTTCATTCGTTGATCATCACAGGACACAACCCGGAAACGGACGACCTGTATGCCACCGATCCGTATTTCAAAATGCAAGGGGCTCTGCTGCCGGTTCAAGAATTTCACCGAGGTTTCCAGCACGTGACGATGATGGAAGTTGTCGCCGATGAAGTGATCGACACCGGCGTGCTCACCGATCTGCAAGCTTACTTGGAGCAGACCCTGGAAGAGGGCGTGCCGTTTCAGCAGATGGAAGTCTTCGCCGATGCGTTGGCGACACACTTCGACTTGCAGCGAGAGACGGAGGGATTCGCGCATTTTACAGACGTTCCCCTGTTCTCACAACTGGGCGACGTTGCGGACGGGCGCGTGAAGTTTGCGCTGCTGCTCGACTTCTTAGGGAGCCAATTCCACAGCGGATTTTTCGCATTGGGTGAATCCATGAAAAAAGCGGCGGCGAACTGGGGCGTGATCCGAGGGTCGCTGATCAAGATGTTTTTGACGAAAAAGACGTCCCAGGCGTTGCTGGACAAATCGGCAGAGCGGATTCGACAAGCAGCGGTTGTGGAGTCGAAGTTGGCGGCCGACCTACTTGCGTTTTTGAAACGCTTGCAGAGTGGAGCAGATCTGGACGGCGCGATGGAGATGACGGCTGCAACGACCGAGATGCGGTCGGAGTTTGTTGCACCGCAAGGAGATCTGGAAACGAAGCTGGCCGCCGTTTGGCAAGAGGTGTTGCGTGTTGAACGAATCGGTGTAGAAGATCCATTTTTCGAATTGGGGGGGCAGTCGTTGCAAGCGCTGGCTTGTGCGACGCTTTTACATAAGGAACTGGGGATGCAAGTTCCGGTTCGGCTGTTTTTTGAATATCCGACGATCCGTGAGCTCGCAGAGGCGTTGCAAGCGGGGCAGGGACTGGGATTTACGTCCTTGCAGGCCGTTGAACAGCGGGAGTTCTATCCGCTGACGTCCCAACAGAAGCGGATGTATGTGTTGCATCAGTTTTCCGGTGCCGCGACCTCTTACAACATTCCAAGCGCGATGGTGATCCAAGGAGCGATTGATGCGGAACGGTTGGCGCAGAGTTTGCAACGGCTGGCCGTACGGCATGAGTCGTTTCGTACTTCGTTCCATCTCGTCGACGGCGTCCCGTTGCAAAAAATCGCGGAAGCAGTCGAGATGCCGCTTGAACGCGAAGATGCGTCCTCGTGGTCGTGCGAGAGTGAGCAGGAGCAAATCGAGCGAAGTGTGGCGTCGTTTCTCCGTCCCTTCGATTTGCAAGTTGCACCCTTGGCACGGTTCGCGTTGGTGAAGTTGGCGGACGATCGGCATCTGTTTCTCGCCGACCTGCACCATATCGTGGCAGACGGCGTGTCGCTTGCGGTGCTCAACCGGGAATGCATGGCGTTGTATCACGGCGAGGAATTGCCTGATGTGCGCGTACAGGTCAAGGAGTACGCGGTCTGGCAACAGGAGCAGGTGCGCTCGACGGTTCTGCAAGAGCAGGAGCGATACTGGCTGGACACGCTGGCGGGGATTCCGCCGATGCTCGACATCCCGCTCGATTACGTGAGACCTTCCACCCAGACGTTTGCTGGCCGCCGGTTGTTTTTCACGGTGTCAGAGGACGTGACGGCGGGCTTGAAGCGCATCGCGACGGAGACGGGAAGCACGTTGTACATGGTGCTGCTCGCGCTCTACTCGATGTTGATCTCGGCGTATGCACGAGAGCAAGACGTGGTGGTCGGCACCCCGATTTCCGGGCGAACGCATGCGGATACGGAGCAAGTGATCGGGATGTTCGTCAATACGCTGGTGATGCGCAACTGGGTGGATGGAGAGTTGGTGTTGGCGGAGTTTGTGAAGCAGGTGAAAGAACGTGCTCTGCAAGCGTACGAGAACCAAGACTACCCGTTCGAGGAATTGGTTGAAAAATTGCATGTTCCGCGCGATATGGGCCGCAATCCGGTGTTCGATACGCTGTTCGTCATGCAAAACACGGAGAGTTTGGCTTCTGTTGTGAACGGCCTGACGTGTACCCCATGTGCATTCGATCATTCTGTTTCGAAGTTCGACCTCTCGATGGAAGCGACCGAACAGAGCGGTGTGTTGGAATTCTGTTTGGATTATCGTACGGACTTGTTCGCAGAAGATTCGATGCGCGGGATGATCGAGCATTTCCAAGCCTTGTTGCGGTCCGCCGCCGATGATCCGCTGGCAAAGATCGCGGATCTCGCGCTGATGAACGAGGCGGAGCAAGATCGACTGTTGGTGCCGCGGACTTCCGATGCAGATGTGCGTTGGGAGGAGAGCGCTACGCTGCACGGGTTGTTCGAGGAGCAGGTACGTCGAACGTCCGATCAGGTGGCGGTTGTCTGTGGAGACGAGCAGGTGACGTACCGAGAACTGGACGAACAGGCAAACCGAGTGGCACGCGTTCTGAGGGAAAAAGGGATCGGCCCCGATGGGCTCGTCGCGGTGATGATGGAGCGGTCGGTGAAAATGATCGCCGTGTTGCTTGGCGTCTTGAAAGCGGGCGGGGCCTATCTGCCTCTCGATCCCGAGTACCCGGAAGATCGTATTTCTTTCACGTTGGAGGATAGTCAGGTTCGATGGCTGGTGATCGATCAAGTTTTGATGGACCGGATGAAATTCAGCGGTGACGTGCTTGGCGCGGATGACCTGTTGGCAGAGCACACAGGAAGTTCGTTCGAGCATGGGACGGCTGAAGTTCGTGCCGAGAACCTCGCGTATGTGATCTACACGTCCGGCACAACCGGACGACCGAAAGGGGTCATGATCGAGCATCGTCAAGTGGTGCAGTTGATGACGCACGAGCCGAAGAAGTTTTCTTTTTCCGAACGAGATGTGTGGACGATGTTCCATTCGTTTTGCTTCGACTTCTCGGTTTGGGAGATGTATGGGGCTCTGTTGACGGGCGGAAAGTTGGTCGTGGTGCCCAAGGAGGTCGCTCGCGATCCGCAGGCGTTTGCCAAGTTGGTTTCCCACGAGGAAGTGACGGTGTTGAACCAGACGCCGTCTGCGTTTTACGCACTCCAACAGGCCGTGCTCGATCAGCAGCAACTGTCGTTGTCTGTGCGCGTGGTGATCTTCGGCGGTGAGGCGTTGAAGCCGGCCTTGCTCAAGAGCTGGAAGAGCCGCTGGCCGCAGACGAGCTTCGTAAACATGTACGGCATCACCGAAACCACCGTCCACGTCACCTACAAGGAAATCGGCGACGCGGAGATGGAGCGCAATTTGAGTGCGATCGGGCAGCCGCTTCCTACGTATGCCGCTTATGTGTTCGACGAGCAGAAGCGTTTGGTTCCCACCGGTGTTCCGGGTGAACTGTACGTCGGGGGGGCGGGCGTGGCACGTGGCTATCTGAACCGTCCCGAGTTGACCGCAGAGCGCTTCGTGGAGAATCCCTACCGTCCGGGAGAGCGCTTGTACAGATCGGGAGACTTGGTGCGTTTGTTGCCCACGGGTGAGTTGGAGTATCGGGGTCGCATCGATCACCAAGTTAAGATTCGAGGGTATCGCATCGAGACCGGAGAGATCGAGCATCGACTGCAACAACTTGACTTTGTGGAAGAAGCGGTCGTGCTGGCGGTGGCAGACGTACAGGGAACGAACGAGTTGTGCGCGTATGTTGTCACCTCGCAAGACGTGGAGGTTCAGCAACTGCGCGGGCACTTGGCTCAGGATCTGCCCGCTTATATGATTCCTGCGCATTTCGTTCGTCTGGAGCGGATGCCGCTTACGTCGAACGGAAAAGTGGATCGCCGTGCGCTCCCGAAGCCGGACGAAAGCCAGCGCATCGGGACTGTGTATGTCGCGCCTGTTGATGCGTTGGAAATGGAGTTGGCCGCGCTCTGGCAAGACGTGTTGCGTGTGGAGAGAGTGGGCGCCGAGGATGACTTTTTCGCTCTGGGTGGTCATTCCTTAAACGCGACGACGTTGGTGGCGCGGATCGCCAAACAGTTGGGACGAGAGGTACCGTTGGCGCAATTTTTTGCAACGCCGACGTTGCGGGGACTTGCAGACGTGTTGCGGCGCTCGTCAAAAGCGGATGCAGTACGGATTGCCCCCGTCGCACAAACGGATGTCTACCCGGTGACGTCTGCGCAGAAGCGACTTTTGTTGTTGCAAGAGCTGGACGGTGTCGATACCAGCTATAACATGCCGGCGGCATTTTTGCTGGAAGGGCAAGTGGATCGAGAGCGATTGACCCGTGCGTTCCAACAGTTGACCGCACGGCATGAAAGTCTGCGAACCGAATTTGATTGGCACGGGAAGGAACCGGTCCAGCGCGTGTGCGAGGACATTCCGTTTGAGTTGCTGCAGATCGAAGGCGGATTGGAAGGCTGGGTTTCTCCGTTCGATTTGACCTGTGCTCCACTGTGGCGGGCGGGATTGTGGACGCAGGAGGAGAGTCGGCATGTGCTGGTTCTCGACATGCACCACATCATCTCCGATGGCGTTTCGATGACGTTGCTGATTCAGGATCTGATTGCGCTCTATGCTGGGGAGACACTTCCGGAGTTGGAGTTGCAGTACAAGGACTACGCCGTCAAAGAGCAAGAGTTGCACAATCGCGAGGCGATGCGAGTGCATGAATCGTATTGGTTGCAAAAATTCCAAGGCGGGGCTCCCATTCTGCAAATGCCGTTCGATCGCCCGCGCCCTGCTGTCAAAAGCTTCGCGGGGAGTCTGGTGAGTTTCCGGGCAGAGGCAGCACTTTCTGCAAAGTTGGACGCATTCGCAAGGCAGACGGGTACGACCCTGTACATGTTGCTGGTGGCGGCGTTCACGGCACTCTTGTACAAGCACGGGGGTCAGGAGGACATCGTCATCGGGACTCCGGTTGCGGGCCGCCTCCATGCGGACGTGGAACCCATCGTCGGCTTGTTCGTCAATACGTTGGCGTTGCGCAATCAAGTGAATCCGGAGGCGTCGTTTGCCAAGTTCTTGCATGAGGTGAAGTCCAACACCTTGAAAGCCCTTGAGCACCAAGCGTACCCGCTCGATCAACTCGTCAACGCGTTGGAAGTGCCCCGAGATTTGAGTCGCAATGCGCTGTTCGATGTCATGTTCGCCCTCCAGAATTTTGCCGGGGCAAGGATCGAACTGGACGGACTCTCCATCCGTCCTTATGAAATCGAGCAGACGACGAGCCGAATGGATCTGACGTTGATGGCTGAGGAACGTGACGAGGGGCTCCACTTCGTGTTTGAGTATTCGACCGCGTTGTTTGATCGCCGCACGATCGAAAACTTGGCCGCCCGCTTCCTCGTGCTGTTGGAACGAGTGACGGCAGACGCTGACGTGAAGATGAAAGACCTCGATGTGCTGACAGACGTGGAAAAACACAACCTGCTGGCGCCAACTGTAGCCCCTGTCCCGACGTTGGAGTTGAACGGGTTGACGATCCACCAAGTATTTGAAGATCACGTGCGTCGCGCGCCGGATGCGCCTGCGGTTTCCTGTGGGTCGGACATGTTGACCTACGCTGAATTGGATCGTTGGGCGAACCGGTTGGCGCGCAAATTGAGACGTCAGGGTGTGTCGCCCGATCAGATCGTGGGCGTGTTGACAGAGCCGTCTGTGGAGATGATGGTCGCGATTCTCGGCGTCTTGAAAGCCGGGGGTGCCTATGTGCCGATTGACCCGGCGCACCCCCTCGATCGGATTGCGTACATGTTGGAGAACAGTGGGGCCAGCGTGCTGGTGACGCAGCAGAAGGTGTACGCAAGTCTACAGGAGCAGTTGACGTTTACAGGCGATGTACTGAGGGTCGAGGACCCGGCGTTGGCTGAGGAAGACAGTTGCGCACCGGCTCCTGTGGCCACTTCGGAGAACCTTGCCTATGTGATCTACACGTCCGGTACCACGGGGCGACCCAAAGGTGTTGGAGTTGAACACCGGAACTTGCTGGAAGTGATCTTGCGTTTGCCTGCGGAAGACTTCCGTTTCGGGCCGGGAGATGTCTGGACACAGTTTCATTCCTATGGATTTGATTTCTCCGTCTGGGAGATGTTCGGCTGTCTGCTCACCGGCGGGAAGTTGGTCGTCGTGCCGCGCGACATCGGGCGGGATACTCCTGTTTTCCTCGAATTGGTTCGCCGCGAGAAAGTGACGGTTCTTGGACAGACGCCGTCCGCCTTCTATTCGTTCACGTCTTGGGAAGACAAAGGATCGCCGGACCTACACGTCCACACGGTCATTTTTGGGGGAGAAGCGTTAAAAGCACCGCTGCTTGCCTCTTGGAAAAATCGGTATCCCAACTCCCGCCTGATCAACATCTATGGCATCACCGAGACTGCGATCGTCGGGACGTACAAAGACGTCGGATGCTATGAGATCGAACACAATGTGTCATCCATCGGCAATCCGTTCCCTGCGTACACTTGCACGGTGCTCGATGAACATCGAAAACTCGTGCCACCAGGTTCGGTGGGGGAGTTGTACATCGGAGGACCGGGCGTGGCGCGCGGATATGTGAACAACTCGGAGTTGACCGGCGAACGATTTATACCACATCCCTATAACCAAGCAGAGCGCGTGTACAAGTCGGGCGACTTGGTGCGGGTCTTGCACAACGGCGAGTTTGAATATCTAGGCCGCCTCGATCATCAAGTCAAGATCCGTGGGCACCGCATCGAGATTGGCGAGATCGAGCATCGACTACAAGAGCATGAGGCGACGTTGGAAGCGGTCGTTCTCGCGATGGAAGATGAGCGTGGCTTGCAGGAATTGTGTGCGTATCTGGTGACGGAGGGCGAAGTGTCACTGACAGAGATCCGAAGCCATCTGGCGGAGCAGGTGCCGGGGTATATGATCCCCGCCCACTTTGTTTTGTTACAAAAAATGCCCTTGACCGCAAACGGCAAGGTCGATCGTCGGGCACTGCCCAAACCGGATGCATCGACGCGTCTGGGGTGGCAGTATGTCGCGCCCTCCGATGAGGTGGAGACGCAGATGGCTGCGCTGTGGCAGGAGGTACTTTCTGTGGAGGTAGTCGGCGCAGAGGACGACTTTTTCGCAATCGGGGGTCACTCCTTGCTTGCGACGGTGCTGATCTCGCGCATTCACAAAGAGTTTGGGGTGTCGATCCCGTTGCGTCAACTGTTCCTCACGCCGACGGTGCGTTCCTTTGCCGAGGAGATTCGAAAGAACCGTGCCGGGCACTACAACTCGATCGGCGAGGCTGCTCCGGCTGACTGCTATCCACTTTCGTCCGCTCAGAAGCGGATGTTTCTCCTCCAAGAGTTGGAAGGTGCAGGCACGGCGTACAACATCCCTGCGATGTTCGAACTGGAAGGGAAGTTGGATCGAGACCGCGTCGAAGAGGCGTTTCGTCGCTTGATCACTCGACATGAGAGTTTGCGGACATCGTTTGCATGGCGAGCGGGGGAGCCTGTTCAGGTGGTTGAAGAGCACGTGGAGTTCTCGCTGGAACACGTGGAGGCGAGCGACGTTGAGAAAGCAGCGAAGGAGTGGGTCCGTCCCTTTGATTTGACACAAGCTCCGCTGTTGCGAGCCGGTTTGAGCCACGGGGCCGAGCGTCATGTGCTGTTCCTCGACTTGCACCATATCATTGCGGACGGTGTGTCGATGGGTGTGTTGGTGCGCGACTTTGCGGCGCTCTACGCAGGTGAGGAGTTGCCGCCGCTTCGCTTGCAATACAAGGACTACGCGTTGTGGCAACAGGAGCAACTCGACAGTACGGAGATGCAAAAGCAAGAGGCGTACTGGCTGAAGGAGTTCGCTCAAGGGGTGCCCGTTCTCGACCTGCCTACTGATCGTGAGCGCCCTGCGGTGAAGTCGTTCGCCGGTGCTCTGTGGAGCCACAAAGCCGACGCAGAGCTGACTGCGCGATTGAAGCTCTTGGCGCAGAAGACGGGCAGTACGTTGTACATGGTGTTGTTGGCGGCGTTTCAGGCCTTGTTGTACAAACACAGCGGCCACGAGGACATCGTGATCGGTTCGCCTGTCGCGGGACGAACCCATGCGGACTTGGAGAACACCTTGGGAATGTTTGTCGGGACGGTGGCGTTGCGCTGTCAGCCGACCGGAGGCAAGACGTTCACGGAATTCCTTAAAGAAGTGCGGGAAACGGCGCTTTCGGCCATCGAGAATCAGGACTATCCCTTCGATCTCTGGGTCAGTCGCTTAGACCTGCCTCGCGATATGAGCAGAAGCGCTTTGTTCGATGTCATGTTTGTCATGCAGAACTTGGAAGACGTCAAATTGGAAGAGGTCTTCGGAGAACTCGTGATCCGTCCCTATGAGACGGAGCATACCACCAGCAAATTTGATCTGACGCTGACCGCCAAGGAAGAGGATGACGGACTGACGTTGGCTTGGGAGTATGCAACCGAGCTGTTTGACGAGCGCACGGTAACCGGGTTTGGGAGACGGTTGCAGATGCTCTTGGAGGAAGTCACGTCCAACCCGGACGTGCGTCTTGCCGAGTTGACGTTGCTCGCGCCGGACGAGCACAAGTTTTTGCTGAGTGGTCTGCAAGCAGAGCAAGAGCCGGTGACAGAGACCGACTTCGACTGGGAGTTTGAAACAGGAGCTCTTGCTGCGACGAGCCTGCATCAGCGAATCGAGGAGCAAGCGCGCCGCCAACCTCACCGTGTGGCGGTCGTCTGCGGAGACGAATCCTTCACGTATGCAGAGTTGGATGCCAAAGCAAACGGCATCGCCGTTGCGCTCACGGCGCATGGCGTGACCTCGGAAGCGATTGTGGGGGTATTGATGGAGCGGTCGCTCGACATGATCGCCGCCTTGCTTGGGGTTTTGAAGGCGGGAGGTGCCTATCTGCCTCTCGATCCGGATGCGCCACGAGAGCGCATCGAGTTCACATTGGAGGACAGTGGGGCTCGTTGGCTGGTGACGCAACGAGGGCTGGCTCAAGAGATCGAGTTTTCCGGCATCCTCCTCTCTGTGGAGGACATGGACCCAGTGGTCAACTCCGCGTCCATCGCGGTGCAAGAAGAGCAGTTGGCGTATGTGATTTATACCTCGGGCACAACCGGGAAACCGAAGGGCGTGCAAATTCAACATCACAACGTTCTGCAATTGATCGACCAGACCGCAAAGAAGTTCTCATTTGACGCTGAGGATGTCTGGACGATGTTCCATTCGTTCGCGTTCGATTTCTCGGTTTGGGAGATGTATGGAGCTTTGATGCACGGCGGGAAGCTCATCATCGTTCCCAAAATGATCGCGCAAGACGCGGGGGCCTTCCTGCACTTGGTACAGGAGGAGAACGTGACCGTGCTCAACCAAACCCCCTCTGCGTTCTATTCCCTGCAGCAAGCAGCGGTGGAGAGAGGCGAATTCCCTGAGCGTGTACGTCTGGTGATCTTCGGCGGAGAGGCGTTGAAGCCAATCCTGCTCAAACCGTGGAAGCAAAATGCGCCCCAAACGAGGCTGGTCAACATGTATGGGATCACGGAGACCACCGTTCACGTCACGTTCAAAGAGTTGAGTGGAAGTGACTTAGAAAGTTCCGTGAGTACGATTGGCACACCGCTGCCTCTCTATACCTGCTACGTGCTGGATGAAAACCGACGCTTCCTCCCGCCGGGAGTACCGGGCGAATTGTATGTCGGAGGTTCGGGAGTCGCTCGCGGCTATCTGAACCGCGAGCACTTGACGGAGGAGCGATTCGTCGAGAATCCCTATCGACCCCAAGAACGTTTGTACAAGTCGGGCGACTTGGTGCGCTTGCTTCCAAACGGAGAGCTGGAGTATCGCGGACGCATCGACCACCAAGTCAAGATTCGCGGATATCGTATCGAGATTGGCGAGATTGAGCATCGACTACAAGAGCATGAGGCGACGTTGGAAGCGGTCGTTCTCGCGATGGAAGATGAGCATGGCTTGCAGGAATTGTGTGCGTATCTGGTGACGGAGGGCGAAGTGTCACTGACAGAGATCCGAAGCCACCTGGCGGAGCAGGTGCCGGGGTATATGATCCCCGCCCACTTTGTTTTGTTACAAAAAATGCCCTTGACCGCAAACGGCAAGGTCGATCGTCGGGCTTTGCCCAAACCGGATGCATCGACGCGTCTGGGGTGGCAGTATGTCGCGCCTTCCGATGCGATGGAGACGCAGATGGCTGCGCTGTGGCAGGAGGTACTTTCTGTGGAGGTAGTCGGCGCAGAGGACGACTTTTTCGCAATCGGGGGTCACTCCTTGCTTGCGACGGTACTGATCTCGCGCATTCACAAAGAGTTTGGAGTGTCGATCCCGTTGCGTCAACTGTTCCTCACACCGACGGTGCGTTCCTTTGCCGAGGAGATTCGAAAGAACCGTGCCGGGCACTACAACTCAATCGGCGAGGCTGCTCCGGCTGACTGTTATCCACTTTCGTCCGCTCAGAAGCGTATGTTTCTCCTCCAAGAGTTGGAAGGTGCAGGCACGGCGTACAACATCCCTGCGATGTTCGAACTGGAAGGGAAGTTGGATCGAGACCGCGTCGAAGAGGCGTTTCGTCGCTTGATCACTCGACATGAGAGTTTGCGGACATCGTTTGCATGGCGAGCGGGGGAGCCTGTTCAGGTGGTTGAAGAGCACGTGGAGTTCTCGTTGGAACACGTGGAGGCGAGCGACGTTGAGAAAGCAGCGAAGGAGTGGGTCCGTCCCTTTGATTTGACACAAGCTCCGCTGTTGCGAGCTGGTTTGAGCCACGGGGCCGAGCGTCATGTGCTGTTCCTCGATCTGCACCATATCATTGCGGACGGTGTGTCGATGGGCGTGTTGGTGCGCGACTTTGCGGCGCTCTACGCAGGTGAGGAGTTGCCGCCGCTTCGCTTGCAATACAAGGACTACGCGGTGTGGCAACAGGAGCAACTCGACAGTACGGAGATGCAAAAGCAAGAGGCGTACTGGCTGAAGGAGTTCGCTCAAGGGGCTCCCGTTCTCGACCTGCCTACTGATCGTGAGCGCCCTGCGGTGAAGTCGTTCGCCGGTGCTCTGTGGAGCCACAAAGCCGACGCAGAGCTGACTGCGCGATTGAAGTTCTTGGCGCAGAAGACGGGCAGTACGTTGTACATGGTGTTGTTGGCGGCGTTTCAGGCCTTGTTGTACAAACACAGCGGCCATGAGGACATCGTGATCGGTTCGCCTGTCGCGGGACGAACCCATGCGGACTTGGCGAACACCTTGGGGATGTTTGTCGGGACGGTGGCGTTGCGCTGTCAGCCGACCGGGGGCAAGACGTTCATGGAATTCCTTCAAGAAGTGCGGGAAACGGCGCTTTCGGCCATCGAGAATCAGGACTATCCCTTCGATCTCTTGGTCAGTCGCTTAGACCTGCCTCGTGATATGAGCAGAAGCGCTTTGTTCGATGTCATGTTTGTCATGCAGAACTTGGAAGACGTCAAATTGGAAGAGGTCTTCGGAGAACTCGTGATCCGTCCCTATGAGACGGAGCATACCACCAGCAAATTTGATTTGACGCTGACCGCCAAGGAAGAGGATGACGGACTGACTCTGGCTTGGGAGTATGCAACCGAGCTGTTTGACGAGCGCACGGTAACCGGGTTTGGGAGACGGTTGCAGATGCTCTTGGAGGAAGTCACGTCCAACCCGGACGTGCGTCTTGCCGAGTTGACGTTGCTCGCGCCGGACGAGCAAAAGTTGTTGCTGAGTGGTCTGCAAGCAGAGCAAGAGCCGGTGACAGAGACCGGGGAGACGGACGACTTCGACTGGGAGTTTGAAACGGGAGCTCATAGCCTGCATCGGCGAATCGAGGAGCAAGCGCGCCGCCAACCTCACCGTGTGGCGGTCGTCTGCGGAGACGAATCCTTCACGTATGCAGAGTTGGATGCCAAAGCAAACGGCATCGCCGTTGCGCTCTCGGCGCATGGCGTGACCTCGGAAGCGATTGTGGGGGTATTGATGGAGCGGTCGCTCGACATGATCGCCGCCTTGCTTGGGGTTTTGAAGGCGGGAGGTGCTTATCTGCCTCTCGATCCGGATGCGCCACGAGAGCGCATCGAGTTCACATTGGAGGACAGTGGAGCTCGTTGGCTGGTGACGCAACGAGGGCTGGCTCAAGAGATCGAGTTTTCCGGCACCCTCTTCTCTGTGGAGGACATGGTTCCAGTGGTCGACTCCGCGTCCATCGCGGTGCAAGAAGAGCAGTTGGCGTATGTGATTTATACCTCAGGCACAACCGGGAAACCGAAGGGCGTGCAAATTCAACATCACAACGTCCTGCAATTGATCGACCAGACCGCCAAGAAGTTCTCGTTTGACGCTGAGGATGTCTGGACGATGTTCCATTCGTTCGCGTTCGATTTCTCGGTTTGGGAGATGTATGGAGCTTTGATGCACGGCGGGAAGCTCATCATCGTTCCCAAAATGATCGCGCAAGACGCGGGGGCCTTCCTGAACTTGGTACAGGAGGAGAACGTGACCGTGCTCAACCAAACTCCCTCTGCGTTCTATTCCCTGCAACAAGCAGCGGTGGAGCGAAACGAATTCCCTGAGCGAGTACGTCTGGTGATCTTCGGCGGAGAGGCGTTGAAGCCAATCCAGCTCAAACCGTGGAAGAAAAATGCGCCCCAAACGAGGCTGGTCAACATGTATGGGATCACGGAGACCACCGTTCACGTCACGTTCAAAGAGTTGAGTGGAAGTGACTTAGAAAGTTCCGTGAGCACGATTGGCACACCGCTGCCTCTCTATACCTGCTACGTGCTGGATGAAAACCGACGCTTCCTCCCGCCGGGGGTACCGGGCGAATTGTATGTCGGAGGTTCGGGAGTCGCTCGCGGCTATCTGAACCGAGAGCACTTGACGGAGGAACGATTCGTCGTGAATCCCTATCGACCCCAAGAACGTTTGTACAAGTCGGGCGACTTGGTGCGCTTGCTTCCTAACGGAGAGCTGGAGTATCGCGGACGCATCGACCACCAAGTCAAGATTCGCGGGTATCGTATCGAACTTGGGGAGATTGAACATCGACTTCTCCAACATGACACTGTGCAAGAAACGGTCGTGCTGGCGATGGAGCAAGAGCTCTGCGCCTATGTGGTGACAAAAAGCGAAGTGTCGCTTCAAGAGTTGCGTGGGCATCTCGCAGAGACATTGCCTTCCTATATGGTGCCGTCCCATTTCCTCCTCCTCGATTCACTCCCTCTGACCCACAACGGGAAAGTGGACCGTCGAGCCTTGCCTACGCCCAATGCTTCCGTTCGTCTCCTATCCGAATACGAAGCACCCTCCAACGACCGTGAGCGTCAACTCGCCGAAATCTGGCAAGACGTGTTGCAAATCGAGCGGATCGGGGTGGGAGATGATTTCTTCGCAAGTGGAGGACATTCGTTAAAGGCAGTTCGCATGACAGCTCGGGTCTACGAGCGTCTTGGACTCGAAGTCTCCCTGCGGGATGTGTACCAGCATCCGACGATTCGCCACCTCGCCAATCATCTGGGTCGTGATGAATCCCCCCGTGAACTCTTGGTTCACCTCGGGGGGGCAGAGCAGGCGGTACGAACGCTGTTCGCCTTCCCGCCACTTGGTGGTGACGCCTACACCTTCAAGGGGTTGGCAGCGCATCTTTTGGACTCGGAGCTTTATGGATTTGACTTCCTCGTGACTGAAGATCGTATCGAACAGTACGTTCGACTCCTGCGAGAGGTGCAACCGCAAGGCCCTTACCACTTGCTGGCGTACTCAGCCGGTGGGAACCTCGCATATGAAGTGGCTCGAACCTTGGAAGCAGAAGGGCTGGACGTTGCAATGCTTCTCTTGGTGGACTCCTTGCCAGGGCTTGAAGAAGAGTTGAAAGAGTTCAATGATGCAGACCTGCTCCGCTTCGTGGAACAAATCGGCGGCGGGTATTGGTCCGAGTGGCTCTCTCAACCCGGCCTGCGAAAACGCATGGTGGAGGAGATGAATGTCTATCTGGCTGTTTGCGCGAAGATGCAGTTTGAAACGAAACTTCACGCACCCATCCATCTGATCAAATCGACAGACCCGGTTCCGGATCGTGAGCGTTGGGCACAGATCACGCAAGGAGAGTTCCACGCGTACCAAGGGGTAGGGGGGCACTTTGAAATGCTGGGAGCGTCCGCACTTTCACACAATGCGGAACGAATTCGCCAGATCTTGGGAGACAGGAGGACGCAATCATGATCCATCCGCTGACGCATCCGCAGAAACGCATCTGGTACATCGAGCAGACGTATCCCGGAACGCCGATGTACAACATTGGAGGTGCGGTGCGTGTGCAGGGCCGAGTGCATCTCGACGTGTTGGAGCAGGCGATTTCCCGGTTCATCCAGTCTCATGAAGGTGTTCGCTTGCAGTTGACCTTGCAGAACGGGGAGGTCGGTCAATACGTGGCCGACTTCACGGGTCTGCACGTCACCCGACAGATCTTTCAAACGGAAGTGGAGTTTGAGACATGGGCGAGGGCGGAGTTCGAGACACCGTTTGAGCTCTATGACAGCCCGCTTTTTTCCTTCACATTGTTCGAGGTGAAGGAGACGCTTCTCTCCGGCTACTTTGTCAAACTGCACCACATCGTCGCAGACGGCTGGTCCGTTCAACTGATGACGAATCAAATACTGGCATTTTATGAAGGAATTTTGCAGGGGGAACGCGCGACCGCGGAGGACGCTCCACGATATCTCGCACGCATTGAACGGGAGCAAGCGTACTTGGACTCCCCCCGATCCGAGAAAAACCGTGCCTACTGGTGCGAGAAATTCCGGACGCTGCCAGACGGATTTTTACTAAAAAGCACGGAGGACGTGCGGGGACAGCGCAAGGTCGTGGAACTGGACAGCTTGCTTTCCGAACGGATTCGCGAATTCACGTCCCGACATGGATTGTCACTGAACTCGCTGTTCGTCTCGTTGATGGTGTTGTATCTGCACAAGCGAACACAAGCTCCTGAGCTGATCCTCGGCATCCCGGTGTTAAACCGCTCCGGCGCGAAGGAAAAAGCCACGTTTGGCATGTTCACGGGCACGATGCCTCTGCGCGTCGCACTGGATGATGAGTGGAGCAACACCGAGTTGTTGAAACAAGTGCAAGCGGAGATAACGGCGAGCCTCTTTCACCAACGCTATCCGTTCGACAAGCTCGTACAGGACATCGAACTGAAAAAGCGCGGGTATGAGAGCTTGTTCCAAGTTTCTGTAAACACGTACAACACGCAATTGAACCGTACCTTGCACGGGTACGCCCTTGAGAACCAGGAGTTCTACAGCGGATACCAACCCTATTCGTTGCAACTTGTGGTCAAGGAGTGGTCTGGTGATGGGCGGCTGACTTTGTTCTTCGATACGAAGTGCGGCGATTTTACGGAGCGACAAGTGGAGGAGTTGGCGGCGCGGATGCTCGTTCTGTTGGAGGACGTGATCGCCAAGCCTGATGATCGCCTCTCGCAGTTGTCGCTCGTCTCCGCGAAGGAACGCCACGATCTCCTAGAGGGTCGGAATCAGACGCAGACGGCATATCCACGAGAGAAAACCATCGTGCAGCTTTTCGAAGAGCAAACGATCGCAACACCCGATCGGGTGGCGGTTCGAGATCGAGGTCGAACGTGGACGTATAAGGAACTCAATGAAAAAGCCAACCAGTTGGCGTCCTCCTTGCCTTCGAACTCGTTGGTGGCGGTGCTGTCCAAGCATTCGGCGGAAGTGGTCGCAGGACTGCTCGCGGTGCTGAAGTCCGGCAGTGCTTATGTGCCCCTCGATCCAGAACATCCTGCGACTCGCATATGTGAAGTGTTGGAAGACTCCGAGGCGGAGGTCCTCTTGACAGACGGAAGCGTGCACATCCCGAAATCGTTCACCGGACAAGTGATTGTACTCGGGACGTTTGAGGGGCCGACGGAGAACACAGCACCTCGGGCTCGCCCGGAAGATCTGGCGTATCTCATCTACACGTCCGGCTCCACAGGCAAACCCAAGGGCGCCATGATCGAGCATCGCGGGCTGGTGAACTACATCACGTGGGCTGCAAACACGTACGCGCCGAAAAAAGGGCAGATGGCGTTTCCCTTGTACTCTTCACTGGCCTTTGATCTGACGGTCACCTCGATCTTCACTCCGTTGATCTGCGGGGGAGAAGTGATCGTGTATCGAGAGGACGGCACGGAGTTTGTGTTGCATCGCGTGTTGCGTGAAAACTGCGCAAACGTGCTCAAACTCACGCCGGCGCATCTCGCGTATCTGAACGGTCTCGACCTTCGCGAGTCTAACGTGGAGAAGTTGATCGTCGGCGGAGAAGATCTGAAAGCGTCACTCGCAAGTGGAATTCACCAAAGCTTCGGCGGCGACGTCGAAATCTACAACGAATACGGCCCAACCGAGACGGTGGTCGGATGCATGATTCATCGCTACGATCCAAGCCTTGGCACGTCTGGTTCAGTTCCCATTGGGGTTCCCATTCAGAACACGCAACTCTATGTGCTCGACGAACAGGGGCAGCCGGTGCCGGATGGGATGTCCGGTGAGATTCACATCGGCGGTGACGGCGTGGCGCGAGGATATCTGCATCGCGCGGAACTAACCCGAGAGCGATTTGTGGAGAATTCCTTCCGACCGGGCACGCGCATGTACAAGACGGGCGACCTCGCCCGCTGGTTGCCAAGCGGAGTTCTGGAGTACCTCGGACGCCGTGACCACCAAGTGAAGATTCGCGGTCATCGCATCGAGTTGGGGGAAATCGAGAACGAATTGCTGGCTCACGAAGATGTGCGCGAGGCGGTCGTGATGGTTCGTGAAGACGAGCGAGGACAGAACTACCTCGTGGCCTACTTCATCCCGGAACAACCTGCAACTCCTCAAAAGCCGGTTGGAACAGCGCATCTCCGGCGTCACTTGATCGAGTTGATGCCCGCCTATATGGTTCCGTCGTACTTGCTTTCGCTGGAGAAATTTCCGCTCACCGCCAACGGCAAAATCGACCGTGACTCCTTGCCCGACCCGTTGATGATCGAAGAGGCCGCTCCCCGAACGGAGGAACTCGCAGACGAAACGCAAGAGATCTTGATACAGGTGTTGCGAGAACTGTTGCAAGTCGAGGAAATCAAGCCTCGCGATAACTTCTACTTCCTCGGCGGCGATTCGGTCAAAGCGATTCAACTGGCAAGCAAGCTGAGAGAACACGGCTTGCACATCGCCGTCAAAGATGTGCTCGCGTACCCGGTCATCTGCGAGTTGGCGGCGGCCGTTGAACACCGTGTCACTCCGTCTGCTCCACAAAAAGCGGCGGTCGGGGAAGTGTTGCCGACACCGATTCTGTCGTGGTTCGCCCGACAACGTTTCCCGCTGGCACACCATTGGAACCAATCGGTGCTGTTGCGCGTACAGCGCGACATTCAGGTGGCGCATCTCCAATCGGCGCTCGATTTGTTGGTGGCTCACCATGACTCGTTGCGGCTCACGTTCAACGTGGAGAGCAATCGTTTTGCGTATGCAGAACGATTGGACAGCCACGTGCCTCTCCAAGAGGTGAAGACAACCTCCGATTGGCTGCCCACGATTGCAGAGTCTGTCAAAGCAAGCATGAATCTTGAAACAGGTCCTGTTTTTCAAGCGGCGTTGTTCGAACTCGGACCTGAAGGACGGCGGTTGTTGTTGACTGCGCACCATATCGCGGTAGATGCGGTCTCCTGGCGCATCTTGTTGGAGGATCTCAGCCGCCTCTGTACGCACTTGCAAGACGGGACCTCTCCTCGATTGCCGGAGAAGTCGCATACCGTCCAAGCGTTTGCAGAGCGGTTGCATGAACAGGGAGGCACGCTGGTTCAAGAGGAACTCTCTTATTGGAAGGAAGTAGATGGAGACGGGCCGTTGTCGCCAGAGTTGGAGCCAGCAGAGAGCGAACGATGTGAAAGGCGAGTACGACTGCTCGCAGACGAGACGCAGACGCTTTTAACCACTGCAAACGTCGCGTATTCCACACAAACGAACGACCTCCTCGTCACGGCGCTGGCCCTCGCTCTACGAGACCTCACGGGACACACGAACCTCGTGATCGAGCTGGAAGGTCATGGGCGTGAGTCACTTTTTCCCGAACTGGACTTGACTCGTACAGTCGGTTGGTTCACATCGATGTACCCGGTTCGCTTGCAACTCCCGAGTTCTGCACATTCTGATCCCGGCACGGCTCTGAAAGCGGTAAAAGAACATCTGCATCGCATCCCGCAAAAAGGCATTGGGTACGGAATCTTGCGTGAAGTTGTCGGAGCCATCTCCACGCAACCGAGGCGGGATGTGCGCTTCAACTATTTGGGCGAGTTTTCACAGGAGCTTCCTCATGGTGGTTTTAGCATCGCGGAGGAGGAAAGTGGAGTGGACGTCGCGCGGGAGAATCCGATGACATGCGGACTGGACATTCAAGCGATGGTGCAAGCGGGGCAGTTGGAGATCAAGATCTCCAGCGAGCTCTACCGTTCCTCCACAGTCGAAAGCCTGTTGCAGGCCTTCCTGAAAAACTTGCGGGTTCTGCTGGACCATTGCGGCGGAGCAGAGGAGCGTATGGACATCACCCCGTCCGACTTTGACACGCTGGATCTCTCACAGGATGAATTGGACGGGCTGTTCGAGTAACGAGGGGGCATAGGCATGAGAAAAAAACGATTCATCGGCTGGACGGCTCTGGTGCTCTCCCTGTTGTTGCTCCCGCTTTCGACGGCAGCAGAGGCGCAAGGGTTGCATTCGTTCGACGAAGCTGCCGTTCAAGCGTTTATCGAAGACGAGCAGGGGGCTTCCAAGATCCCCGGTCTCGCCGTTGTCATCGTCGAGGGTGACAAAACGATCTATCAAAAAGGATTCGGGTACGCCAACACCTCCGACAAACGTCCTGTTACGGAAAAAACACTGTTTGAATTGGGTTCCAATTCAAAAGCGTTCACGGCGCTCGCCGTGCTCCAACTGGAATCCGAAGGCAAACTGCATCTGTCCGATCCAGTTACGAAGTACCTCCCTTGGTTCGCGATGAAGGGGAAGGGCAACAGCGATGAGATTACGGTCGGCGACCTGTTACACCACACCAGCGGGATTCCGGCGAAGTCGCTGGGGGAACTCCCGGTCAGTCAAGGCGACCGCGCAATCGAAGAGACGGTGCGAGCGATCCTGCCTCTGGAACTCAAGTGGGAGCCGGGCACCAAGTTCGAGTACGCGACCGTCAACTATGACGTTCTGGGCCTGATCATCGAGCGCGTCACGGGCCAGCCCTTTCAGGCTTATTCGCAAGAGCATGTCTTGCACGCGCTCGGGTTGACCTCCACCTATGCGGGGCGAGAGTCCGTTCCGACCGATCAGTTGGCGCTCGGATACAAACGTAATTTTTTGCACGCGTCTCCCTACGAGGCTCCGTACTTTGAAGGCAACACACCTGCGGGGTACTTCATTTCCGACGCAGAGGACATGGCGCAATGGCTGAAAATTCAACTGGGCACGGCGACTCCGCCGATGCTGTCCTCCGACTTGATCCGGAAGTCTCATGAGCCGGATCGCTCGGTCGCACCTGACGCGGACGGCTCGTCCTATGCAGACGGGTGGAGCATCTACCAAAGCGGTGGTGGAGAAGTGGTTCACCAAGGGCAGAATCCCAACTTCTCCTCCTACCTTGCGTTTCGTCCCGGAGAAGAGATCGGCGTGGCGGTGCTGGCTAACCAGAACAGCGATTACACGTCGCACATCGGCGACGGCATCTTGAAACTCATGCTTGGCAAGGAGATCAAACCACTGGTTTCCGATACGACGAAAAAAATGGACCAGATCGCATCTGCCGTTCTCTTGTTGCTGGTCCTCGGTTTGCTCTCCCTGATCGCTCTGGTGGGTCGGCAGGTTCTGCAAGTCGCACGAAGAGCCCGCACGTTCCGGTTCCCACGGGGCAAGTCTTGGGTGCGACTCCTCACAGCGCCCGCCATGCTCGGGTTGTTTTACGAGGCGTTGTACCAACTGCCAGACCTGCTGTACGGGGGGATGCCTTGGACTTTTATCAAAGTTTGGGGTCCGGAGACGTTGTGGCTCGCCGTTCAAGGAGCCGCCCTCCTTGGGACTGTGTACGCGGTGTATGCCGTTCTCAACGTGTTGTTCCCCAAGCCTGATGATCGGTCTCTGCTCTCGCTCGTGCTGTTGAGCGTGATTTCCGGGTTTGGCAACGCATTCTTGATCTTCGTGATCAACGAGACGTTCGTACGCACCGACAATCTCAAAAACGGACTGTTGTTCTTTTTCCTGCTTGGGATCGTCATGTACGTCCTCACCCAGCGGTTCATCCGGGCCAGGATCGTCACCTACGCAAACGAACTCGTCTACAGCAAGCGCATGGAATTGATCGACAAGCTCCTCAAGACTCCGTACTACAAGCTGGAATCTGTCGAAAAGGGACGCATCGAAGCGACTCTGAACAACGACACCGAAGTGATCTCCCGTTCGCTGAACCTGATGGTAACCAGCGGGACGAGCACCGTCACGCTGTTGTTCTGTTTCCTCTATCTGGGGCTTATGAACGTGTATGCGTTTCTGATCTCGCTCGTGATCATCGGCATCACGGTCGGCCTCTACACGCTCGTCGGGCAACAGGTGGACAAGGTCTACAACGAGACGCGAGATATCCAGAACAAGTTTTTCCGACTGATTCAAGATCTGACGCGCGGCGCCAAAGAATTGAGCTTGCATCGGAAAAAAAGCGAGGGCTTCCGCGACACGATGGACGAGACGTGTGGCGAGTATCGGGACAAGCGGACGCTTGGCGACGTGAAGTTTGCCAACGTGTTCGTGCTCGGCGAGCTGCTGTTTGTGATCGTGATCGGTGTGGTTGCGTTCGTGTTTCCCGAAATTTTTACCAACCTTCCGAAAGACACCATTCACAATTACGTGTTGGTCTTCCTCTACATGACCGGCCCGGTCAACGACCTGCTCAACGGATTCCCGCAACTCGTCGTCGTGCGCATCTCTTGGCAACGCATCCAGGAAATGCTGAAGTCGATCTCCGATCTGCAGGGGATGCAACAGGCGGCCGCAACGGCAGAGCCTGTGGAGGCGCCGGTGCTTTTGAAACTCAGCGGGGTGAGCTACACGTACAAACACGGGGAAGGTCACACGTTCGGCGTCGGTCCGATTCATTATGAGTTCCGTTCCGGCGAAATCGTGTTCATCACCGGGGGGAACGGGAGCGGCAAATCGACCCTCTCCAAGCTGATCACCGGGCTCTATGCACCCGATGAGGGGGAGATTCGATTGAACGGGCGGGTGGTGACGCCGGAAGAACTCACCCAGAACTACTCGGCGATTCTCAGCGACTTCCACCTCTTCGATCGTTTGTACGGCATCGACGCAGAAGCCAAAGCGAACGAGATCAAACACTATCTCGACCTGCTGCAACTCAGCGACAAAGTGCAGGTCGAGCAGGGCCGTTTCAGCACGACAAAGCTCTCCACCGGTCAGAAAAAACGTCTCGCTTTGCTCTTGTCCTACTTGGAAGATCGACCGATTCTCTTGTTCGACGAATGGGCGGCCGACCAAGACCCGGAATACCGCCGCTTTTTCTACCAAGATTTGCTTCCGCAGATGCGGGACAGCGGCAAGTGCATCATCGCCATCACTCATGACGATCACTACTTCGACCTCGCTGACCATATTCTCGCGATGGACATGGGTCAGATTCGAAACCAATCACCCGAGGAGGTACGAACATGAGCAAAGAGATCAAATGCGTGGTCTGGGACCTCGACAACACAGTCTGGGACGGCGTGCTGCTTGAATCGGCAGACGTAACGCTCAAGCCCGGAATCGCCGAGATCGTTCGCGAGCTCGACAATCGTGGGATCGTACAGTCGATCGCCAGCAAAAACAACCGCACAGACGCGCTCGCCAAATTGCAAGAATTCGGACTCGCAGACTATTTCCTCTATCCGGAAATCCACTGGAACGCCAAGTCCACTTCGGTGGAGAACATCCGCAAGAACTTGAACTTGGGAATCGACACGTTCCTTTTCATCGACGACCAGCCGTTCGAGTTGGAGGAAGTCCAGAGCGTTCACGAGCAAGTGCTGTGCTTCGATGCAGCGGAGTATGAGGGGCTGCTGGAGTTGCCGAGGCTCAACCCGAAGCTGATCACAGACGATTCTCGCCGTCGTCGGTTGATGTATCTGGAAGACATGCAACGCAACGCGGACGAAGAATCGTATGAAGGTCCCAAAGAGGAGTTTCTGGCAACGCTTGACATGAAGTTTGTGATCTCCGAGGCGCAGGAAGTCGACTTGCAGCGGGCGGAGGAGCTGACCCTGCGCACCAACCAGCTCAACTCGACGGGCATCACCTACGACTATGACGAGTTGGACGCGTTGCGCACCGACGAGAACCACCAACTCTTGGTCTGTGAATTGACCGACAAGTATGGCTCGTATGGAAAAATCGGACTTGCCCTCGTCGAGATCAAGCCCGATGCCCACCACTTGAAGTTGCTCTTGATGTCTTGCCGCGTCCTGTCGCGCTCGGTGGGCTCTGTGTTTCTCACGTATTTGATGCAGAGCGCGAAGGAGGCCGGCAAGAAATTCCGCGCCGATTTCCGACAGACCGAACGCAACCGGATGATGTTTGTGACCTACCGCTTCGCCGGTTTCCGAGAAGTGAGCAACGAAGCGGGGATGACGCTGTTGGAACACGATCTGGCGGTCATAAGCCCTTATCCCGGATACATTGACTTGCACGTCCCGGCCACGAGCCACAACTAAGGAGGAAGAAAGCTGATGACGACAATGGAAGAGCAAATCCGTTCCTTTATAAAAAGCAATCTCGTCGTGTTCGCAGGAGACGCTGTGTTCACAGACGACGATAACATTTTTGAACTGGGGTATGTGAATTCGCTGTTCGCCATGCAGATGCTGTCTTACATCGAGAACGAATTCGCCTTGACCGTTGACAACGACGATCTGGTGATCAGCAATTTCGCCACCGTCACGAACATCGCCACGTTGATTCGAAAAATCCAAGGGAGCCAGTCCGCATGAGGACGGCGCAAGAGATCCTTCAAGCGGCGCAGGCGTTCGCCGAGGAGGAACTCCGCCCGCAAGCCGGGGCGTTTGAAGCTGAGGAGGAAATTCCGCGCGAGGTCATACGTCGATTGGCGCAACAAGGCTTCCTCGCGGCGAGTTTCCCGGTGCAGTATGGCGGTCTGGCTCTCGATCCGGTCGAGTACGGTCTGTTTACCGAAGAGATCGGCAAGGCCTGCAACTCCATGCGGGAACTGATCACCGTCCATACTTCACTGGTTGGAGAATCGTTGCTCCGATGGGGCACTCCTGCGCAAAAAGAGCACTGGCTCCCCAAGATGGCAAGGGGTGAACTCTTGGCGGCCTTCGCATTAACAGAACCGGACGTCGGCTCTGATGCCCGTGGCGTGCGCACGACCTACGTGAAAACGGAGGAGGGTTTCCTCCTCCAAGGGCGCAAGAAATGGATCTCGTTTGCCGACATTGCCGATCTGTTTCTCGTCATCGCGTCGGACGCACAGACAGGCGAGGTGACCGCTTTCCTCGTGGAACGCAGTCAAACGGGCGTCTCCACGACCAAGATGAGCGGGCTGCTCGCGAGTAAAGCGTCACATCTCGCCGAGATCGACTTGCACGACGTCGTCGTGCCGCACGAAAACGTGCTGGGCCGCATCGGGGGCGGGTTCTCCTACATCGTGAACAGCGCATTGGATCACGGACGCTACAGCATCGCTTGGGCAGGGGTGGCCATCGCACAGGAATCGCTCAACGCGATGGCGACCTACGCGAGGACGCGTCGACAGGGCGGCAAACTCATCTGCGAATACGATGCGGTGCAAGCGCTGCTCGCAGACGCGCACGTCCAACTCCAAGCGGCCCGCGCTCTCTGCTTGAGTGTGGGACGCTTGCGAAAGGACAAGCACCACGAGGCGATGATCCAGACTTCGATCGCCAAAGTCTTCACGTCCAAGATGGCGATGAAAGTTGCCACCGATGCGGTGCAAGTGTTTGGTGGGAACGGGTTTTCAAATCAATATCCGGTTGAGCGGTTGTTCCGTGAAGCGAAGGTGCTGGAAATCATCGAAGGAACTTCACAAGTGCTTCAACCGGTGATCGCGCAACAGGTGTTGCGAACCTGTCACCATCGAGGGGCAGAAGCATGAGGCAAGACAGAGAGGGAGAGGTGCAAGTGGCGAACGCGGTGTTCATGTTTCCGGGAGTCGGCTCCCATTACTCCGGAATGGGCAAGTATTTTTTTGACAATTTCCAAGTGGCTCGCGAGACATTTGAAGAAGCAAGCGAGACACTGGGTTTCGACATGGCGACGCTTTGTCTGGACAAGTCGCACAAGGCGGAACTCGACCAACTCCAACATGCGCAGACCGCGTTGGTCACCGTCAGCGTGGCGACCTATCGCGTGTTCCAGCAGGAGATCGGCCTGAAACCGGACGCGATGCTCGGCTATTCGCTGGGCGAGTATTCCGCACTCTGTTGTGCGGGCGCGTTTGGGCTCTCCGATGCTCTTCGCTTGGTGAAAGCGCGTGGAGAGATCGTCAGCGAACACGCCGCATCGGTCGATGGCACGATGGCGTGGGTGACCAATCTCGCTCCCGCTGCGGTGGAAGAGATTTGCGCAAACGTGTCGGAAATGGGAGAGCCGGTGTACGTATCAGCCTATGACACGCCGCTGAAAACATCGATCTCCGGCACACAGGCGGCCATTCGTCTGGCAGGCGATCTCGTCGTCAAGCAAGGGGGGATCGCGATTCCGATCAAGATGAGCGGCCCGTTCCACTCGCCGATCATGCAACCGGCAGCCGACCGTTTCTTGAACTTATTGCAGGAGACGCAGATGCGCGTTCCCTCCGTTCCTGTAATCGCCAACCGCAACGCCCTGCCTTACGGAACCTCTGAAACGGTAGCGGACAACTTGTACCAACAGTTGGTGCATCCCGTTCGTTGGTTGGATTCCTTGCGCTATCTGCTGGAAGCGGGCCTGACGACCGCCGTGGAGATCGGACCGAAAAACGTCTTGCAATACCTCTTGCAAGCCGTCGCACCCGATGTGCTGTCCTGCACGTACGACAAGGAAAAAGACGTGCGCAAGTCGGAGCGGATGTTGGTCGTGCAGCAAGAGGACTATCCGCACATCATCGCTCAATGTTTGGCTGTCGTAGCGGGGACGAGGAACCACAACCGAGACGGTGCCGATTACGAACGCCGCGTTGTGAATCCGTTCCGACACGTTCAAAACGCATGGGAAGAGCGAAACGCATCCGGTTTGGCGACGAGTCAAGCCGATGTGCAAGAAGCTCTCCAGATGATGCAGACGGCGCTGGAAGCCAAGCGTGTGCGCCAAGAAGAACGCGAGCGCCATCTGCGCGACGTACTCGGGCGAAAATTGTTGAAAATTCAAGCCTAAGGGCAAAGGGAGTTCCTTCCATGTTCAAAAAAATCGGAATTGTAGGAGCCGGCACGATGGGGATCGGGATGTCGGTCGATCTGGCGCTGCACGGTCTGGAAACCGTGTTGGTCGACGTCACAGAGGAGCAACTGCAAAAAGCGGAAGCGGAAATTCTCCAAACGGTGCGCTTTGCACCCTTGGTGAACAAAAAACTTCCACGCCTGCAAGCAGATGAAGTCCGTGCAAGGCTGCACTTGACCACCGACCTCGACGATGTCGCCGATTGCGACTTCATCGTGGAGAACGTGCCGGAAAACTGGAGTATCAAAGAGCCGATCTATCGTCGACTGGACGAAATCTGCAAGGAAGAGACGGTGTTTGGCGTCAATACGTCCTGCATTTCGATCACAAAAGTCGGGGGTGTGACAAAGCGGCCGGATCGCATCATCGGCATGCACTTCATGAACCCGGTCTATTTGAAGCCGACCATCGAAGTGATCCGGGGCTACCTCACGTCTGATGAGACGGTGGCGAACGCAGAAGCCTTCCTTGCCCAACTGGACAAAGATGCGATCGTCGTCAACGACCAGACCGGGTTCGTCTCCAACCGCATCTCACATTTGTTCATGAACGAAGCGGCGTTCGTCGTCATGGACGGAGTCGGCACGGCCAAGCAAGTCGATGAAATTTTCAAGAAATGTTTCGGGCACAAAATGGGCCCGCTGGAAACTGCCGATCTGATCGGGCTGGACACCGTTATGCACTCGTTGCAAGTGCTGTACGAAGAGTATCAAGATCCGAAGTTCCGCTGTTGCCCGCTGTTGAAAAAGCTGGTGGATGCCGGGTACTGCGGACGCAAATCGGGGCAGGGGTTCTATTCGTATTCCAACTAAACCAAGGGAGTGTGCTTGCACATGGCTGAGAAAAAAATCGAAACGATCCTTCACGACTACATCTCCGAGCATGTAGACGACGTGGAGTTTGACCACGAAACCGAACTGTTCGAAGAAGGACTGGTGAACTCGCTGTTCGCCATTCAGTTGATGACGTTCTTGGAGAAAGAGTTTGGCATCAAAGTCACGATGGATGATCTGGACATGGACAACTACAAATCGGTATCGGCGATTGCGTGCTTCATTCGAGCCAAGCAAGCGGCACAGGTGTAACGCCATGAAACAACACCTGTCCTCTGCTCAACAGGAGCTCTACTCCGAGTTCCTGACGTTTGTCCACGAACACGTGGAACCCAGCGCCAACCGGTGGGACATCGACCAAGGCATCCCGCATGAGACGATCTCGCTCTGTGCAGCGCGCGGATATCTGGGTGGGACGGTTCCGACCGAGTTCGGCGGTCAAGGTTGGGACTATGTAACCTACGGCCTATTTAATGAAGCAATTGGCCGTGGGAGCATCTCCCTGTCCGGCATGTTCAACGTACACACGATGGTGACCGAAACGCTTTGCAAGTGGGGAACAGACGACCAACAGAAGTTCTGGCTTCCAAAGCTTGCCTCCGGGGAACAGGTGGCGGCACTTGCGTTGACCGAGCCGGGAGCGGGTTCCGACTTGCAGATGATGAAGACGAACTATCGCCGAGAAGGGGACACCTTCATTCTCAACGGCGTAAAAAAATGGATCACGTTCGGCGCAGCAGCCGATGTGTTGTTGGTGTTTGGGAAACTGGATGGGGAACAGCCGATTGCTTGCTTGGTCCACAAGGACACGCCGGGCCTGACGATCACCCACATCCCGGACATGCTCGGGTTCAAAGCGTCGTACCTCGCGATGCTGGAGTTTGACAACGTCCAAGTTCCCGTGGAGAACATGATCGGTCGCCCGGGTTTTGCCATCTCCTATCTCGCGCCGTATGCCTTGGAATTCGGGCGCATCTCCATTGCCTGGGCATCGCTTGGGCTGTTGCGCGCGTGTGTCGAGACTTGCGGGGCACATGTGATGGATCGTGCGGCGTTTGGAGCCAATCTGATCGACCACGGAATGATCTCTCACATGATCACCGATATGGGCGTCGATTTGGAAGCAGCGACCTTGCTTTGTCTTGAAGCATGTCGAGCCAAGAACGAGCACCGGGCGGATGCCACGGAAAAGATCATGATCGCCAAATATTTCGCATCGCGGGCAGGAGCGCGCCACTCTGCAAATGCCGTGCAGATTATGGGAGCCCTCGGGTGCAATGACAACCACTCCGTCTCTCGGTATTACCGCGATTCGAAAACGATGGAAATCGTCGAAGGCAGCAACCAGATTCATCAACTTTTGCTTGGAAAAAGCTTTGCGAAAAAAGCCAAGCGGGCGGTGCGCAAATGAGGTTCCCGTTGATGCACCAGTATTTGGAGGAGCAGGCTGCAAAAACGCCGGATGCGGTTGCAGCCGTTTTTCGAAACGAGTCCCTTACGTATCGTGAGTTGAACGCCAAAGCGAACCAACTCGCTCATCACTTGCGTCAACAAGGGGTCAGGCCGGAGAGTGTTGTCGGGTTGATGCTCGACCGCTCGCTTTGGATGATCATTGGCATCTACGGCATCTTGAAAGCGGGCGGCGCCTATCTGCCACTCGCACCGTCAAACCCTGTGCAACGGTTGCAGTACATTCAGGAGGACAGCGGCGTTCAGGTGGTTCTGACGGAGAGCAAGCACCTCGGAAAGCTTACCGCGCAGATGATCGCGCTGGACGACGAAGATCTCTACACCGGTTCGGAGGAAGACCTTCTTTGCGTAAACCAACCATCCGACTTGGTGTATGTGATTTACACCTCAGGCTCTACTGGCAAGCCCAAAGGAGTCATGATCGAGCATGGTGCGTTGGTGAATCGCCTGGAATGGATGCAAGCCGCGTACCCGATCGGGTCAAGGGATGTCATCTTGCAAAAAACTCCGTTCACGTTCGATGTCTCCGTCTGGGAGATGTTCTGGTGGTCGATGGTCGGGGCAAAAGTTTGCTTCCTCGCACCGGGGATGGAGAAATTTCCACAAGCGATTATGGAAGCCACCGAAACGCAACAGGTGACGGTGATGCACTTCGTGCCTTCGATGCTCAACGCGTTCTTGAACTACGTGGAAGGAGCCGGCGAGATGTCTCGCTTACAGTCTCTGCGTTTGGTGTTCGCAAGCGGAGAAGCGCTGGCGTCTCAACATGTCGAGAAGTTCAACGAACTGCTCCATCACCGCAACGGAACGCGGTTGATCAATCTCTACGGTCCCACAGAGGCGACGATCGACGTCTCCTCGTACGATTGCCCGACAACAGGTGTCCTCAGCGGCTCCGTTCCGATTGGAAAAGCGATCACCAACATCGGCCTCCATGTGCTAAACGTTCAGGGGGACCTCGTCCCGGACGGGGAAGTCGGAGAGTTGGTCATCACGGGGATTGGGGTGGCGCGAGGATATCTGAACAATCCAAAATTGACGGCTGAGAAGTTTGTGGACTCTCCTCTTGGACGCCTGTACAAAACGGGTGACCTCGCACGGGTGTTGCCGGATGGGAACATCGAATACCATGGACGGATCGACCATCAAGTCAAGATACGCGGGTTGCGCATTGAGTTGGGAGAGATTGAAGCGTGTGCGCTGGACTACGAAGGAGTGGATCAGTGTGCGGTGGTCGTGCGCGAAGAATCGGAGACGGTCGTCAAGTTGGTCGCTTGTCTCGTGACGGAGACATCCTTCGATCTCAAGGGTCTTCGCAAACATCTCAAAGACCGACTGCCGGACTACATGCTGCCCGGAGCGTATGAGCTGTACGTGACCTTGCCGTTGACAGACAACGGGAAAGTGGACCGCAAAGCATTGGTGGCACGAGAAGTGCTGTAAGCAAAAAGAGGGAGGGTTCTTACGTTGGTGTCTGCAGCAAAGATTCGAAAACAAGACCTCGAAGACATCCTCGCACTCACGCCCGTTCAGGAGGGGATGCTGTTCCACCATCTGCACGATCCCGACGGGCGTCAGTACCGGGAAGAGTTGCGGTTGCGCATTCATGGGGAGATTTCGATCCCCCTGTTCGATGCGGCTTGGCAGCATGTCGTCCGAACGAACGAAATGCTCCGCACGGTCATTCGCTGGCAAGGTGTCAAACAGCCGGTCCAACTCATCTTAAAAGACCATCCGCCTTATCTGCTCCACACGGAGGGGCAGGTTTCGGATGAGATGTCGGTCTACGATCTGTCGTCGGTTCCTTTTGGAGTGGAGTTGTGCAAGCTGTCCGAGACGGAGTACGAGATGGTACTCCGTCATCACCACATCTTGTACGACGGATGGAGCAATGGCATTCTCCTGCGCGAGTTCGTTACCGCCTATCGCCAACTGGCGCAGAGCGAGAGTCCGTCCCATCCAAGAAAACCGAAATTCAAGGAATACATCCGCTGGGTGCAAGCACAAGACCAAGCCAAACAACAAGCGTTCTGGAGTTCCTATCTGGAAGAGTTGGGGGAGCAGGTTCCTTTTTCTATAAAAAACAAAGGAGCACTGACCGCAGCAAAACCATCTAAGCATGAACTCGCGCTGGGCGTTGAGCGGAGTGCCCGCATGCGTGAGTTTGCCCGCTCGCAAGGAGTCACGCTTGCGACTCTTTTCTACGCGGCGTGGGGTCAACTTTTGCAACGATACAACAACTCCGAGGACGTGGTGTTCGGAACGACGGTGTCGGGTCGCTCAGGAGGCTTGCCCGGTGCGGACGATGTGGTGGGGCTGTTTATCAACACGTTGCCTTTGCGCGTGAAGCACCGCAAAGGGCAGACTGCGGCAGACTTGCTGCAAGAGATGCAACGGGCGCTGAATGAAAGAGCCGAGTTTGAAAGCACACCGCTGGTGGATGTGAAGGCTGCGTTTGACACGATTTTGGTCGTGGAGAACTATCCGCTGAATACTGAACTGCTTTCCGGTGGGGCGGGGCCGTTCGCAGTGACCGGATACGAAATGCGCGAGATGACCAACTACGATCTGACCGTCGCAATCGAGTGTTTCGACTCGATCAACGTGATCCTGACATGGCCGGAAGCGCTGTTTGACGAAGAGATGATCGCCCGCTGTGCGGCTCATCTCGTTCAGCTCCTAGACGAAATCGTCGCTGATGCGGCGACTCCGGCCGAACGTTTAAACCTGCTGACGGCTCAAGAGCGTGCAGATCTGTTGGAGTCGACGCGGACGGAGGCATTTTTTCCAGAGCTCATGATTCATGAGTTGTTCGAGGAGCAGGTGCGTTTGCATCCGCAGAGAGTCGCGCTGGAATTTCAGGGCGGAAAGCTTACGTATGGCGAGCTGAACGAGCGGGCGAATCGTATGGCGCGCGTGTTGCGTGACAGAGGAGTCGGTCCGGAGTCGCTCGTCGCGCTTTGCACCGATCGCTCTCTTGAGATGTACATCGCGCTGTTCGCCATCTTGAAAGCGGGCGGTGCCTATCTGCCCCTGGCACCCCATCTGCCGCTGGAACGTGCCGCTTACATGTTGGAGGAGAGCCAACCGGTGCTCCTGCTCTGCCAACGAACGTATGCGCACACGTACCGCGGACTGTGTGAGGTACTGGAACTGGAAGACGAGCAGTTTCAGCAGGGCTCAGGCGAGGATCTCGGTCTGTCTGGCTCGGCAAGCCAATTGGCGTATGTGCTGTACACCTCGGGTTCGACGGGTCGACCGAAGGGCGTTTTGATCGAACATCGTTCGGTCGTCAA
This sequence comes from Tumebacillus amylolyticus, assembly GCF_016722965.1. Classification (NCBI taxonomy): domain Bacteria; kingdom Bacillati; phylum Bacillota; class Bacilli; order Caryophanales; family Alicyclobacillaceae; genus Tumebacillus; species Tumebacillus amylolyticus. The sequence goes on along the minus strand of NZ_JAEQNB010000006.1, from coordinate 247,813 downwards.
CCGTCTGCATTGGATGCAACAGACGTACCCCATCGGGGCGGACGATGTGATCTTGCAGAAAACACCGTACATGTTCGATGTTTCGGTGTGGGAACTGTTCTGGTGGTCGTTTGTCGGGGCGCGGTTGCACATTTTGGCTCAAGGCGATGAAGGAAACCCGCAAGCGCTGTATGAGATCATCGAGAGCGCAAATGTGACGACGATGCACTTCGTGCCGTCGATGTTGCAGGTGTTCTTGGAGTACGGGGAACTGACGGGTGGAAGTTCGCGTCTCTCCTCGTTGCGGCAGGTGTTCGCAAGCGGTGAAGCGCTCGGGTCGAAGCAGGTGGAGACGTTCCGGCGCTTGCTCGCCGATGTGAAACTGGTCAACCTGTACGGCCCCACAGAGGCGACCGTCGATGTGACGCACTATGACTGCGCTGATCATCGGATCGAGCGCCCGGTACCGATTGGCAGGGCAATCGACAACATCCGTCTCTACGTGCTGTCCTCGCAAGGGCAACTCCAACCGGTCGGTGTGCCGGGCGAATTGTGCATCGCAGGCGTCGGAGTGGGGCGCGGGTATCTGAAGCGGCCCGAGCTGACCGAGGCGGTGTTTGTGCCCGATCCGTTTGTGGCGGGAGAGCGGATGTACCGGACAGGCGATCTCGTTCGCCAACTCTCGGATGGAAATCTCGACTACTTGGGGCGTTTCGATAACCAAGTGAAGATTCGCGGGTACCGCATCGAACTCGGTGAAATTGAGCATCGGTTGGCACAGGTGGACGGGATTCGCGAGGCGTTGGTGCTCGTGAAGGGCGATGCGTCCGAAGATCGTGAACTGGTCGCCTACGTGGTCGCCGACGCGTCCCTTGACATCTCGGGGACGCAATCAGAACTGCACCAACATCTCCCTGCCTATATGGTTCCGCAAAAATTCGTACTGTTGGAAAAAATGCCGCTGACACCGAACGGCAAGGCCGATCGAAAAGCGTTGCCGGAACCTAACGCCGTCTCGAAGCCGAACGCTCGCCAAGCGGGGACTGTAGTGCAGCAGATCGCCGCCATTTGGCAAGATGTCTTGGGTGTGGAGAAAGTGGGCTTGCACGAAAGCTTCTTCGAACTTGGCGGCAACTCCCTCAAAATGGTGCGGGTGTTTTCCCGCTTACAAAGCGCGTTTGAAAAGGAAATCACGATGCCGACTTTGTTCCGTTACCCGACCGTCTATGATCTCGCTGGATACTACCGAGCGGAAGAGAGCATCGAAGAGCCTACAGGTGTTGCGATCGAGGATTCGCAAGCCGACGATGTGGCGGTGGTGGGCATGGCGGTGCGCGTTCCCGGTGCGGGAGACGTCGAGCAGTTTTGGACGAACTTGGCGCAGGGGGTGGAATCGATTGCTTTCTTCACCGACGAAGAGCTTCGGGAGGCAGGAATTGCCGAAGAGGTGATCGCCAAGCCGAACTATGTGAAAGCCAAGGGCTATCTCGAAGATGCGGATCTGTTCGACGCGGCGTTTTTCGAGTACGGAGCGAAGGAAGCAGAGATGTTAGACCCGCAAGTGCGCCTCTTGCATGAATGTGCGTGGGAAGCGTTGGAACATGCGGGGGAAGCGGCCCGTGCAGGAGGGGCGTCGGTCGGTGTCTATGTGGGCGGCTCTCCGAACTTCCACTGGTTGCGCCACGTCGCAGGCGATGCGTCGAGCGCGCTGGAGGAGTTTCAGGCGATGTTGCTCAATGAGAAGGACTTCTTCAGCACGAGACTGTCGTACAAGCTCAACCTTACGGGGCCGAGCGTGACGGTGCAGTCCGCGTGTTCGACGTCTCTCGTTGCCATCGAGAAGGCATGGGGGGATTTGCGTCGCGGAAGTTGCGATCTCGCGCTGGCAGGCGGGGTGAGCGTGACCTATCCGACGAAAACCGGGTATCTGCACGAAGACGGCATGATTCATTCGCCGGACGGCCATTGCCGAGCGTTTGACGAACAGGCACAGGGGACTGTCGGCGGCAATGGTGTCGGAATCGTCGTGCTCAAGCGTCTCCAAGATGCATTGCGCGACGGGAACAGGATCTACGCGGTGGTCAAGGGCGCGTCCGTCAACAATGACGGAGCTCGCAAAGCGTCGTTCACCGCTCCGGGCGTCGACGGGCAAGCGTCTGTGATTCGAGCCGCACATCGGGCTGCACACGTGAAGCCGGAGGAGATCTCCTATGTGGAGACGCACGGAACCGGCACGCCGCTTGGCGATCCAATCGAGATCGAAGCGTTGAAGTTGGCGTTTGGCAACCTGCAACCGGGAAGCGTGCGGATCGGTTCGGTCAAAACGAACATCGGACATCTCGATGCGGCGGCGGGTGTGGCCGGTTTTGTGAAAACGGCCTTGGCTCTGCATCACAAGCAACTGCCGCCGAGTCTGCACTATCACCGACCCAACCCGAAGATCGACTTTGAAAAAAGTCCGTTTCGCGTCAACGCGACCCTGACTCCTTGGGAACAGGAGGTGCGCCGAGCGGGGGTGAGTTCGTTTGGCATGGGGGGCACCAATGCCCATGTGGTGCTGGAACAGGCGCCGGAGCAGGTATTCGACGCGCCGCATCGAGCTTGCGAACTGCTGGTACTCTCTGCGAAAACGGAGGGATCGCTGGCACGAGCAGCCGAAAACTTGGCGCATCATCTGGAGACGCACCCGAACGAAGAGCTTGCCGATGTCGCGTACACGCTGCAGATTGGGCGTCGAGACTTTGGCGTCAGACGTTCCTTGGTCGTGCGAGATCGACAAGACGCGCTGGATCAATTGCGAGGACTCGCCGGAGAGCCTGCCATCGCCAAAGCGTCGGAGCGACGTCCCGTGGTGTTCCTGTTCACGGGACAGGGTTCGCAATACGTGAACATGGGTAAGGGACTGTACGAGAACGAGCCGATCTTCCGTGATGCGGTGAACCGTGGACGTGAGATTCTTCGTCCGCTCCTTGGATTCGACGTGCTCGACGTGTTGTACCCTGCGACTTCGGAAAGTATCGAAGAGGCAACGCAACGCATAAACCAGACCGCACTCGCGCAACCGTTGTTGTTTGTCGTCGAGTATGCGATGGCAACTCTCTTGATGTCCTGGGGCATACAACCCGAGCAGATGATCGGGCACAGCATCGGGGAGTATGTCGCGGCTTGCCTGGCTCGGGTCATTAGCTATGAAGACGCGTTGCGCCTCGTGACGATTCGCGGTCAACTCATGCAAGAACTGCCGAGCGGCTCGATGCTCAGCGTCAACCTCCCGCGAGCGGACGTTGAGGTCCTCTTGACCGAAGAGTTGGCGGTGGCGGCGGTGAATGCGCCGGATTTGGTCGTGGTTTCCGGGCCGAGTCATGCGGTGGAGAAGTTGGACGGGCTCTTGCAGGAACGGGGCGTGAAGACTACCTTCTTGCACACGTCGCATGCGTTCCATTCGCCGATGATGGACCCGATTCTCGACGTGTTCGAACGAGAAGTTGCGTCTGTCGCCCTGTCGGCGCCACAACTTCCTTATCACTCCAATGTGACAGGTACGCAAATCACAGCGGAACAAGCGACATCGCCGGCGTATTGGTGTAGACACCTGCGGAGCACGGTGGCTTTTTCGCAGAGCGTGGAGGAGTTGTGCCAAACAGAAGACTCGCTGTTTGTAGAAATTGGGCCGGGACGTGTCTTGTCGACGTTTGTCTTGCGTCATCCGGCACGGCAGACTCAGCAGGCGGCGGTGTATCTGACACGCCATCCGGTGGAGCAGACCGACGACAGCGCGCACTTGTACAAACAGATCGGCCGTCTCTGGACGATGGGGGCGCGAGTTGACTGGAAAGCATTTTATGGTAACGAAAAACGTCGTCTGGTACCCTTGCCGACGTATGCGTTTGAACGCCGCCGTTTTGGTGCCAATCCGACGACCCCTCGCTCGCGGGTGGAGAACGTGTTCACCGGCAAGCAGTCGGACATCGCCGATTGGTTCTATCTCCCGTCGTGGGAGCGCATACCGCTTACGGAGAACGAAGAGGTGGCAGCTTGGAAGGACGAAGATGTCTGGTTGGTCTTCACAGATCGAAACGGCTGTGTGGAACCGCTTGTTGCACGATTGCAAGAAAAGTTTTCCCGCGTGTTGACCGTACGGGCAGACGAATGGTTTGCTCGCGTGAACGAAAGCACCTATACGATCCACCCGCGTGAAAAAGCCGATTACGAAGCGTTGCTTGCAGACCTAGCACGGCGAGGGCTGACCCCGCGCAAGATCATACACGCGTGGAGCCTGCAGGAGTCCGATCCGCACGAACTGACGCTGGAGAGCGTGGAACAAGTGTTGGACGAGGGCTATTACAGCTTGCTGTATACCGCACAGGCGCTCGGTCAACGCGAATACGAGGGAAACTTGCACCTCTATGTGTTGACCGACTCCATGCAGGAAGTGACGGGGGCGGAAAACCTGCGCCCTGAACAAGCGACGATCCTCGGCTTCACGAAGATCTGCGGATTGGAATTTCAAAATATCACCTGTCGCGCACTGGATGTCGAAGTGCAAGCGGTGTTCCCGTTCTGTGAGCAGGTGTTGCAGGAGTGCTTGAGCGACGCTCAAGACCTCGTCGTCGCGTATCGAGGCCGCCATCGCTGGGTGAAGACCGTCAAACCATCACGCTTTGAAAAAAACGGCGCGTCGGTCGAACGACTGCGCGACGGCGGCGTGTACTTGATCACCGGGGGGTTAGGCGGGATCGGGTTCGCCATCGCGCAAAACTTCGCTTCCACCGTGAAGCACGCAAAACTGGTGTTGACAGGTCGTTCCGGCAAGCCCGACCCCGACAGCCTCATCGGACGCAGTTTGCGCGAGATGGAAGCGGCAGGAGCAGAAGTGTTGGTGATGCAAGCGGATGTCGCAAATCTTGACGAGATGCGCAGAGTCGTGCTTGAGGCCGAACACAAATTTGGCCGCCTCGATGGCGTGGTGCATGCGGCAGGGGTCGCCGACTATCTTGGGATTCTCATGAACCGCACCAAAGAACAAAACGACGCCATCCTCGCCCCAAAAATAGCGGGCACGCTGGTGTTGGATTCTCTTTTGCAAGGGAAGTCGCTCGATTTCTTCGTGCTCTGCTCCTCGATTGGCAACGTGGCCTATCACCAGAAGTTTGGGCAGAGCGGGTACAACGCTGCGAACGAGTTTCTAGACGCGTTTGCGTGGTACAGGAACGCCCGTGACGGAGTGTTCACCGTCGCGATCAACTGGCCGGATTGGCAGGAAGTCGGGATGTCGTTGCAATCGGCCGAGACCTGGGCGAAGCAATTGAACACCGACGTCGAGACGATCTTGCATGACGGGCTGACCGCAGCAGAAGGGGTGGAGGTGTTTCGCCGGATTCTGCGTCACTCGCACCCGCAAGTGGTGGCATCCCCTCAAAACCTGCTCTGGAAGTTGGAGCGTGGGGCGTCTCATTTTACCGATCTGTTGGAGCAAGGGAGCCAGAGCAAGCCGCAACAAGTGCGTGCCGAGAGTTTGACCGCGTACATCGCACCGTCCAACGAGATCGAGAAACAACTGTGCGAGTTGTGGCAGAACTTGTTCGCACTGGGACAGGTGGGGGTCCACGACAACTTTTTCGATCTGGGGTTGAGTTCGCTCGATCTCGTGCGCGCAAACGCCAAGTTGAAAGAGCTGTTCAAGCGAGAACTGCCCATCGTCGCGCTGTATGAGCATTCCTCGATTCACGCGCTGGCTAAGCACCTCAGCCGTCGTGATACCGGACAAGAAGAGCAACGCAAAGCAGAGCTGAACAAATCGAAATCGGTTATGAAAAACACGCTGTCGAGACTTGGGAAACGCCAGTGAATAGATCGGAGTGAAACGCGTGACGAATGAAACAGAGGAACAGCGCCGAACAGGGTTGGAAATCGCGGTCATCGGGATGAGCGGAAAGTTCCCTGGAGCAAACACCCTCGAAGGGTTCTGGGAGAACTTGAAGCAGGGTGTGGATTCGATCTCCCGGTTTAGTGACGAAGAACTGATCGAGGCGGGGGTCGCCCCCGAACTGATCAAGCGTTCGAATTACGTAAAAGCCAAAGGGATCGTCGAGGACGTGGAATATTTTGACGCTCCGTTTTTCTCCTACTCACCCCGCGAAGCGGAGATCACCGATCCGCAAATACGAATCTTGCAAGAAACCACGTGGGAAGCGTTGGAGATGGCCGGGTATGACCCGCAGGCGTACAACGGGCTGATCGGGCTCTACGTCGGCGCGGCGACGAACTTCCATTGGATGGAGCAGAGCCCGCTGATGAAGAGCACGAGCGCTGCCGAATTCTCGGAAGCGGGGACGCTGTGTTACAAAGACGCGATCTCGACGCTCACCTCCTACAAACTCGGATTAAAAGGGCCGTCGTTTACGCTGTACACGGCCTGCTCCACCTCCTTGCTCGGCATCCACCTCGCGTGCCGCTCTCTATTGGTCGGCGATTGCAACATGGCGGTGGCAGGCGGTGTGTCGGTTTCGTATCCGAAGAAAAAAGGCTATCTCTACGAACCGGGCATGACCTCTTCTCCCGACGGACATGTTCGCGCGTTTGACGCAGATGCCCAAGGGGCGGTGTTTAGCGACGGCGTAGGCATCGTCGTGCTCAAGCGCTTGGAAGATGCGTTGGCGGATGGCGATACCATTCACGCGGTGATCAAGGGCACAGCGGCGAACAACGATGGAGGACGAAAAGTCGGCTACACCGCGCCAAGTGTCGAAGGTCAAGCGGATGTGATTCAAGCGGCCCACTCCTTCGCAGAAGTGGAGCCGGAGAGCATCGCGTACATTGAAACACACGGAACCGCCACGCCGCTGGGGGATACGATTGAGTTCGAAGCGCTCAAGCGGGCTTTTTCTGAAACAGAAGAAAAAGGCTTTTGCGCCATCGGCTCTGTGAAGAGCAACGTCGGCCATCTCGATACGGCAGCCGGCGTGACGGGCTTTATCAAAACCATCCTCTCGCTCCAAAACAAAGCCATCCCGCCGACGCTCCACATCCAACGACCGAATCCGAAAATCGATGTGGTGGACAGCCCCTTTTACCTGAGCCGTGAATTGACGGATTGGGAGACCAACGGCCTTTATCCCCGTCGGGCGGGGGTGAGTGCATTTGGCTTTGGGGGCACGAACGTACACGTGGTCTTGGAAGAAGCGCCAGAGGGAAAAAGCGACCTCTCTACACGGAACTCCCATCTGCTCGTGTTGTCAGCCCGCAGTGAAACAGCACTCGTGCAAGCGGCAGAGAACTTGGCGTTGCATCTGGAGAACCACCCCCACGTGGAATTGGCGGACGTCGCGTACACCTTGCAAGTGGGACGCCGCAACTTCGCCGTGCGCAAAATGCTTATGGTTCAAGACGTGAGGGACGCACAGGAGCAATTGCGCGACGTCCGTAACTTCACGACTGTCAAACAAGACAGTCGCGATGTGCTGTTTCTCTTGCCGGACCATCCGCAACAGGCGATGCGTCTCGCGGTGGAGATCGCGTCTCAAGATGCGGAGTTCCGTGAGGCTTTGGAGCAGGTGCTGGAGATCGCGGCTCATTTTTCCCAAGCACCGTTGCAAGAAGCGTTGCTCTCGGGGGAGTGCTCGTCGGTCACAGCAGATCTCTTGCTGGTTGCGATCGGATTCGCGCTCTCCAACCGTCTTGCAGAAGGGCTGGAGCCCGCCGGGCTCATCGGGTTTGGCATCGCCGAATATGCTGCGGCCGCGGCGGCGGGGGTTTGTACGCTTGAGGACGCGTTTGCCCTCGTCACAGGACGTCAGGAGGCAGACTTCGAACGCCGTGTACGTCGCGTGCTGTTCGAACAACCGCAAGTGCCGTTCCTTTCAAGCGTCACGGGCACATGGATCACGGACCTTCAAGCTACCGATCCGCTCTATTGGGTCGAACAGGCAGGGATGAACCTGCGTCAAGAAGAGGTTTTGCACGACATGCTCTCCCGCGCAGACGGCGTGGTGCTCTCGATGCAAGACAGCCAATTCCGTGCAGGAGCGGCGACACTCGTTCAACTCGGGGCGAGTCCGTTACAGGCGCTTGGAACTCTTTGGGAACAGGGGGTATCGGTTGACTGGTCACAACTCTACCAAGAGGAGCGCCGTCTGCGTATCCCGCTCCCCACGTACCCGTTTGAGAAACAGCGCTACTGGTTGGACCCGGAAACGCGGGAGACAGAGAAAAAGCGTTCTGGCGTGCTGGACAAACTCCCGAATCTCGCGGATTGGTTCTACGAGCCGGTCTGGGAGCCGAAGCCGTTAACGCAAACCGTCACATCCGATCCGCAGACCTGGCTGTTGCTCGCCGACGATGCAGGAATCGGGGAGGCTTTGCAGGCTCGCTTGCAAGCCCTCGGTCATAGAGGCATCCTCGTACGAAACGGCTCGTCATTCCTCCAACACAGCGCCGATTCCTACACGGTGAACGCTTTGGTGGCGGAGGAGTACGATGTTTTACTTCGTTCGTTGAAAGTGAAAGGACACGTACCTGACCAGATCGTCCATCTGTGGAACGTTTCTCCTGAAGACGAGGAGTTGGCGTTCCTCGACAGCGGCTTCTACAGCTTGCTGCATCTGGCGAAGGCGATCAGCGCGAACCACCTGATTCACGCGTTGGACATCACCGTCGTCACCAACCAGATGCAAAATGTCACAGGGGAGGAGCAGATCTCTCCGGAGAAGCAAACCCTGCTCGCGCCGGTGAAAGTACTTCCTCAGGAATATCCAAACATCCGTTGTCGCAGCGTGGATGTGGAACTGAACGAATTGGATTCGACGGTTGCTCATCTCATCGCGGAACTTCAGTGCGAAATCACCGATACGGTGGTTGCCTACCGTGGCAAGGATCGTTTGATCAGCACGTTCCGCCAACTGCCGGCCCATCAGATCACGGAAGGGCTGAACCTCGCACCAAACGAGGCGGCACCTCGCTTGCGAGAGCGTGGCGTCTACCTGATCACGGGAGGCTTAGGCGGTGTCGGGTTGAAGCTGGCCGACTATCTCGCTCGCTCGGTGCAGGCGAAATTAGTTCTGATCGGTCGAACCGGTCTTCCGCCGCGCTCGGAATGGGAGTCGTACCTGAACACCCACGACGAAGGAGACTCACTCGCCTCTCGCATCCGTTCTGTTCAAAAATTGGAACAATTGGGTGCCGAGGTACTGGTGCTTGGAGCCGATGTTGCAGACGAACAGCAGATGCAACATGCGATTGAAACAGCCCAAGCAACCTTCGGGCCGCTGCACGGCGTTGTACACGCGGCGGGAGTCTTGCGCGTTCGATCCGCACAATGCGTCATGGCGGCGATCACCAAGGAGGAATGTGAAGAACAGTTTCGTCCGAAGTTGCAAGGGATGCGGGTATTGGAGAAACTGCTGATCGACCGCGAGTTGGACTTCTGTTTCTTCGTCTCTTCACTTTCCCCAATCCTTGGCGGTCTGGGCTTCGTCGCGTATGCGGGGGCGAATTTGTACCTCGACGGCATGGCAGACAAACTGAGCCGACGAACGAACAACCGCTGGATGAGCATCAACTGGGGCGATTGGCAGTACACAGGTCAAGCGTTTGAAAAACCGATGCTCGGCGAAACCCTCGAAGTTCTGGAGATGACGACAGAAGAGGGGATCAAAACCTTCCAATGCGTGCTCGCGACGTCGAATTTGCCCCGTGTCATCATTTCGTCGGGAGATATGAACGCGCGCTACGAGCAGTGGGTTACGTTGGAATCCCGTGGCGAACGCCGCAATTCCAAGGCGGAGAGCACCGCTGCCGCCCGTGGGCGTAAACAGCCACAAGCAACGCTCTATGGCACGCCACAAGCTGAGCAGGAAGCGATGATTCTCGAAATCTGGAAGGACTTTTATCGGGTGAGCTCCGTCGATGTCAATGACAATTTCTTCGACCTCGGGGCAACCTCGCTTGACATCATCCAAATTCACGCCAAACTCGTCAAGCGTCTCGAAAAGCATGTTCCGATTGACGCGATGTTTGCATACCCGTCGATCCGTTCGCTTGCCGGGCACTTGAGCGGCGGCCAACCTCAGGAGATCGTCCCTGCACTCGAACGACAGCGGTCGATTGGCTCTGTAACGGGGGATATCGCCATCATCGGCATGGCGGGACGCTTCCCGGGGGCTCAAGACATCGAAGCCTACTGGGAAAACTTGACGGCCGGGATCGAATCGATCCGCTTTTTCACCGATGAGGAACTGTTGGAAGCGGGGGTCCCGGAGGGGGATGTCAAGAACCCGAATTATGTGAAAGCGAAAGGATATTTGGAAGGAACCGATCTCTTTGACGCCGCGTTTTTTGACTACACACCGCGCGATGCGTCGCTGATGGACCCGCAATTGCGCGTGTTCCATGAATGTGCGTGGACGGCGCTTGAACATGCGGGCTATGACGGGGAAGCGTATCCGGGCTTGGTGGGGGTTTACGGTGGAGCCTCTCCGAACTTGTATTGGCAAGTGCTCTCGACTTTGTCGGAATCGAGTGAACCGGCGGGGCAGTTCCTGATCTCGTTGCTCAACGACAAAGACTCGCTGACGACGCAGGTTTCGTACAAATTCAATCTCAAGGGCCCGAGCGCCAACGTCTTCACCGGCTGCTCGACCTCGCTGGTTGCCATCCACAGTGCGAGCCAAGCCCTGCTAAACGGTCATTGCGATCTGGCGCTTGCAGGCGGCATTACGCTCTCCCTCCCCGACAAAGCGGGCTACATCTACCAAGAAGGCATGCTGTTCTCGGCAGACGGGCATTGCAAGTCATTTGACGAGAAAGCAAACGGGATGCTGTTTGGCGACGGAGTGGGGATCGTGGTGTTGAAGCGACTGGACGACGCGCTGGCCGATGGAGACACCATCCACGCAGTAATTAAGGGAAGCGCGATCAACAACGACGGCAACCGCAAGATCGGCTACACAGCTCCGAGCGTCGACGGACAGACCGAAGTGATCCGGATGGCCCAACAGGCTGCGGGTATCAGCCCGGACAGCGTCTCCTATATCGAAACGCATGGCACGGCGACGAAGTTGGGAGACACCATCGAGATCAAAGCACTTCGTCAAGTCTTTGACCCTGAGAAAAAACAAACTGTGCCCATCGGCTCCGTCAAATCCAACATCGGTCACTTGAATGCGGCTTCCGGTGTGGCAGGTCTGATCAAAACCGTCTTGTCGATGCAACATGAACAGATTCCGCCGAGCTTGAACTTTACAGAGCCGAACAAGTCGATCGACTTCGAGAACAGCCCGTTTTTTGTCAACACCGAACTGCGGGAATGGAAGCGAGTCGAGGGTCTGCGACGAGCAGGAGTCAGCTCGTTTGGGATCGGGGGAACCAACGCACACATCGTTTTGGAAGAGGCGCCGCAGATGGTTCCGACATCCGAGAGCCGTCCGCACCAGATGTTGATGCTCTCTGCGAAGAGCCCGGCCGCCTTGGAGCGGATGACCGCGAACCTCGCGACTCATTTGCTCCAGCATCCCGACGTCAATCTCGCAGATGCCGCTTATACGTTGCAAGCGGGCCGACGAGCGTTTAAGCACCGTCGCGCATTGTTAGCCTCCACAGCAGCAGAAGCGGTTGAGAAGCTGACGAATCCGGAGAGCCGTCATGTCTATTCGTGGCATGCTGTGGGCGGCCAACCGAAAACGGTCTTCCTTTTCGCTGGAAATGGCTCGCAATACGTCAATATGGGCCGTGATCTCTACGAGAACGAGCCGGTGTTCCGCCAAGTGATGGACGAGTGCTTCACGATTCTGCGCGGATTGGTTGGCTTTGATATGAAAGAGATCCTCTATCCGTCGGACGACCAAATGGAAGAGGCCAAACAGAAGCTTGCGAAGATGGAAGCCTGCCAGCCGCTGATCCTCTCGTTCGAGTATGCGTTGGCGAACTTGCTCATGCAGTGGGGCGTGCAACCGTCCGCGCTGATCGGTTATTCCTTCGGGGAGTACGTCGCAGCTTGTTTAGCGGACGTGTTCACCCTCGAAGACGCTCTGCATCTGATCGTGACACGCGGTCGTCTCATGAGTTCCTTGCCCGCCGGCGCGATGCTTTCCGTACCGCTTGGAGAGATAGAGATTCGCGAACTGATGGACACCTATCTCCAGGAGAGTGGAGCGCAATTGTCGCTTTCCATCGTCAACGGACCCTCTTGCATCATCGCGGGTTCGGACGAAGCCATCGCAGGGTTTGAAGCAATTCTGCGCTCGAAACGGTTGATGTGCATGCGCGTCACCATCGAGGGAGCTGCCCATTCCCACCTCTTGGACCCGATCTTGGAGGAATTTGCGACGCACGTACAACGCATTGCGTTGCAAGCGCCGTCGATTCCGTACATCTCCTGCATCACCGGAACGTGGGTAACAGCGGAACAAGTCACAGACCCGAACTACTGGGTGCGCCACATGCGCGAGACTGTGCGTTTTGCTGACGGGATTCAAGAGTTGAAAAAGGACCCGGCCTGCCTGTTCGTAGAGATCGGACCCGGTCGAGATCTCAGCGTCATGGTACAGCGCTTCTTGGAGCCCGGCGACGCGGCGGCGCGCCTGCTGAACACGATACGACCGCAGCAACAAGACCTGTCAGACCTCCAATACTTGCTCACCCAGACCGCACGTCTCTGGACGCTTGGGGTAGAACTGGATTGGCAAGAGTTTTACAAAAACGAGACGCGTCGCCGCATCCCGATGCCGACCTACTCGTTTGAACCTGTCTCGTACAAACCGCAAGGCAACCCGTTCGATCTTGGCTCCCGATTGGCATCGCAACCGAAGTCATCCGGAAAAAAAGCCAAGCTCGACGAGTGGTTCTACGCGCCGCGTTGGAGCACAACTTTGACCCCGGTAACTCAACCGCAGGAAGGGGAGCGCTGGCTGATTTTCGCAGACCCATGCGGACTGGGAGCAGCACTGGCAACCGAATTGCAACAGCGGGGGGAGGATGTCACCGTCGTGTACGCAGGGGACGGCTTCTCCGAACAGGGAGACCGGAGCTATACCATCAACCCGCGGGAATCCAACGACTATCGCTTACTCTTGCAAAAAGCGGGCCTGCCGACCCGCATCCTTCATCTCTTTAGTGTCACGGAAGCAGCGCGAGACTTCACGCCGGAATTCGCAGCCCGCATGCAGGAGATCGGATTCTACTCGCTGTTCTCACTGGCACAAGCGCTCAGCGGTCTGCAAGTCGGTGGAGAGATCGCCATCCGCGTCATCACCAACGGGGTACAGCGGGTGACAGGAGATGAAACACTCATTCCGGAAAAAGCGACGACGCTCGGCGCCTCTCTGGTGCTTCCGCAAGAATACTCGTACTTGACCTGCTCCAACATCGACGTGTTGCTCCCGCGTGCAGGTTCCCGTCAAGAAAAACGCCTCCTCGAACACCTGATCGAGGAAGCGCGGGCAAATACCTCCGACAAAACCATCGCGTATCGAGGGCTCACCCGTTTCGTGCAAAGCTATGCTCCGATTTCTCTGCAACGTCCTGAACCTGCAGAGTTGCCCTTGAAGCAAGGCGGTGTCTATCTGATCACCGGTGGCACGGGTGGCATCGGGCGCATTTTGGCGGAACATCTCGCTCAAAACTTCCAAGCGAAGCTCGTTCTGACTTCGCGAAGAGGGCTTCCGGAGAACGATCCTTGGATCGAAAAATTGGAGTCTCTCGGTGCGAACGTATCCGTCATGGCGGCCGATGTAGCAGACCGCGTACGTATGGCGGAAGTAATTGCGGACACCGAAGCTCGTTTCGGTCCGCTCAACGGTGTGATTCACGGAGCCGGCGTGATCGGTGGTGACACCTTCAACCTGATCAAAGAACTGACGCCCGCCGACTGTGAAGCGCACTTCCAGCCCAAGATGTACGGCCTGCTCGCCATGGAAGATGTGCTCCGTGGCAAACCGCTTGACTTCTGCTTGCTGATGTCTTCGATTTCCGCCGTTCTCGGCGGACTTGGTTACATCGCCTACGCCGCTTCGAATCTGTACATGGACGCGTTCGTCGCGAATCACAACCTCGAGGCAGACGTGCCGTGGATCAGCGTCAATTGGTCGGACTGGAAGTATTGGGAGGACGGGGAGAAGGAGTCTCAAATTGGAGCTTCCGTACACGAGCTCTCGATGTCTCCCGAGGAGGGAGTAGACGCGTTCCACCGCGCCCTCGCGTGGCAACAGGGCGACGTGCTGGTACACAGCCCCGGCGATCTGCAAGCCCGCATCGATCAATGGGTCAACCTCCAGTCGCTTCGTGCCGAAGAGGACGACCAGCAGGAAGACCTCTCCACCTACCATGCACGCCCGATGTTGCTGAACGACTACCTCTCACCGCGCAATGAGCGGGAGGAGAAGTTGGCGCGCATCTGGCAGCGGATCTTCCGCGTAGAGCAGATCGGCGTACGCGACGAATTCCTCGAATTGGGAGGCGACTCGCTGAAAGCGATCACCGTCGTCTCGCGGATTCACAAGGAGTTCAACGTCGAAGTTCCGGTGGGGGAACTGTTCAATCTCTCGAACATTGAAAAACTGTCGGCGTACATTGCCGAGGCGGACAGCAGCGAGTACGATGCGATCCCGACGGCTCCGCACAAGCCGTACTATGAGCTCTCTTCGGCGCAAAAACGCTTCTACATCTTGCACCGTCTAAACCCGGAGAGCACCGCTTACAACGACACCTCTGTGGTGTTGCTGCAGGGCAAAGTAGACAAAACGCGTCTGGAAGACAGCTTCCGCCGCTTGGTTGCCCACCACGAAATTTTCCGCACGACACTTGAGATGGTCGGGGACGAGCCGAAACAAAAAATCCACGCGAACGTGGAGCTTACGGTCGAGCATTTCGATGCGACGCAAGAGGAAACCCTCGAGTTGATCACAAACTTCGTGCGTCCGTTCGACTTCGCCGTCCCTCCCTATCTGCGCATCGCGCTGATCCGTCTCGCAGCCGAGGAGCATGTCTTGGTCATCGACTTGCACCACATCGTGACGGACGGTGTGTCCTACGACATCTTCGTTCGGGACTTCCTCACGCTCTATTCAGGCGAAGAGTTGGCTCCGCTGCGCATCCAGTACAAGGACTACACAGAGTGGCAGAACAGCGACCAAGAGCGCGAAGCAGTTTCCCGCCACGAAGCGTACTGGTTGGAGCGCTTCCAAGGCGAGATCCCGGTCTTGGAGCTGCCGACCGACTTCCCGCGTCCGCAGACTCCGGATGCTGTGGGACGAACGCTTACGTTTACACTCGACGCTTCGCTGACAGCGAAGATCCGCGAGATCGCCGCTCGGGAAGAGACCACCCTGTACACCGTCTTGCTCGCGGCGTATACCGTGCTGCTCAGCAAATACAGCGGTCAGGACGACATCGTGATCGGCTCTCCGATCACGGGACGACCGCACGTAGACTTGCAGAACATCATCGGCGTGTTCGTCAACATGCTGGCGATGCGGAACCGTCCACAAGCTCACAAGTCGTTCCGCGAGTTCTTGAACGAAGTGCGTGTGGACTCGCTCTCGGCGTATGATCACCAAAAGTATCAGTACGAAACCCTCGTCCAGACCCTGGGCCTCCAAGGAAACTTGAGCCGCAACCCGTTGTTCGATGTCGCGTTCGTGCAACAGCACATGGATACCGAAGCGCTGGAAGTGGACGGACTGCGCGTAACTCCTTATGACTACGATCACAAACGAGCGCAGTTTGACTTGTTGCTGCGTGCGGTGGAAACCCCGGATTCCATCGAGTTGACGATGGAGTATGCTGCCGCGCTGTTCAAACGAGAAACGGTGGAGAAGATGTGCGAACGCTTCCGGGAAGTGCTGGAGAGAGTAACGAACGATGTGAACCTATCGCTTGGCAACCTCCACTTCCAACATGATCTACAGGAACTGCAGGCGGTGGCGTTGCCGGATGACCTTGGAGACTTTGAATTCTAAACCACACACGCGAAGGAGCGATAGAGGCATGGCTGTACAAATCGTCACAGAAGACCTGATGGTTATCGCCCACCAAAAATCGAAAGAACGAGCGTATTGGACGGAAAAAATGGCAGGGGAGTTGGCGGACAGCCGCTTCCCCGGCGACCGTCTGCACGCGCAACGATGTGAGGGAGAGCCATTCGTGGCTCCCTTCGTCATCGAAGGCGAACTCTATGATCGGTTGCAAAAGCTCTCCAACCAATCGGACTTACGCCTCTTCATGGTGTTGACGGCCGGTCTGACCTTGTTGCTGAACAAGTACACGGGTCTGCAAGACATCGTGATCGGAGCCCCGGTGAACCGCCAGCAAGGAGAGGCCGACTTCATCAACACCGTGCTCGTCTTGCGCCAAGCTTTGCAAGAAGACCTCTCGTTCAAACAATTGCTCATGAAGGTGCGGGACACATTGGCAGGAGCGATGGAGCACCAGAACTTCCCGCTGATCACGTTGCGCGACCAGTTGGACCATCCGCTTCCCGACGGGAGATCCTATCCGTTTCGAACCGCGATTCTTCTCGAAGAACTGCACGACGCCCACTACCTTGACTGTGCAGAACCTGAGTTGGTGTTCTCGTTCCGTCGAGGGGAGAACCGACTCGAGGGTGAGATTCAAGACCGCGCTTCGCGGTTCCAATCGTCGACGGTAGAGCGATTGGGCTCCCACTTCGTCGCTTTGCTTCAACAAGGCGTCAAGAATCCGGATGCGCCGCACGTGAGCCTCGATTGGATACCGGAGGACGAGCGCGAAGAACTGCGCCGCTTCAACGACACCGGAAGCGAATACCCGCGCGAGAGCACCGTGGTGCAATTGTTTGACGCTCAAGCTTTTGCCACCCCGGATCGCATCGCAGTGGCGGGCGAGGAGATGCACTACACCTACGCTCAATTGCAACAGCAAGCCAACCGTGTCGCCACCGCCTTGCGCCAAAAGGGCATCGGTCAGGGGCAAATCGTCGGATTCCTGCTCGACCGGACGCCCGACGCCGTTGTTGCCATGCTTGGGGTGTTGAAAGCGGGAGCGGCCTATCTGCCCGTTTCTCAAAAACTCCCGGAGAACCGTGTCCAAGGAATACTGGAGGACTGCAACTCTCCGCTGTTGATTACGAAAGACGTCCTCCGCGAACTTTTAACTGTGGAAGCGGGTGAACTGCCGGACATCGACGATCCGACCTCCCTCGCGTACGTCATCTTCACATCGGGCTCGACGGGGAAACCGAAAGGCACGATGATCGAACACCGAAGCGTCGTGAACTTCATCTGGGGCATTTCGAAGGAAGTGTTCGGTCGATACGTTGCGCCGTCCCGCGTCGGCCTCGTCTCGCCGTTTGAGTTTGACGCACACGTGCAGAACATGCTCGGAGCGCTGTTGAATGGGCATTCCTTGTACGTCGTACCGGAGGAGGCCCGTGTGGATGGAGCGAAACTGCGCGACTTTTTCCGACGCCACCAGGTACAGATCTCCGACGGCACCCCGACACATCTGCGCTTGCTTGCAGAACATCTGGATGAGAACGCAGGAGTCGTGCTTCAACACGTGGTCATCGCGGGGGAAGCGTTGCCGCCGTTGCTTGCCAAGCATTTTCTAAGCCGGTTCGGTTCGCAACGTCCGATTCTGACGAACGCCTACGGCCCGACCGAGACGACAGTGGACTCCTCGTTGTATCACGTACACTATGACGAACTGGACAACCTCCCAAGCTTGCCGATCGGCCCTCCGCTAATGAACCAAAAAGCGTATATCGTCGGCCCGCGCAACCAATTACAACCGATTGGCGTGCCGGGAGAGCTCTGCCTCACAGGAGATGGACTCGCCCGCGGCTATTTAAACAGACCTGAACTGAACGCAGAGAAATTCCCGCCCAATCCGTTTGCCGAAGAAAACACGGGCATGAACGAACAGCGCATGTACCGAACAGGGGACCTCGCCAGATGGTTGCCGGACGGAAATTTGGACTACCTCGGTCGTCTCGATGACCAAGTCAAAATTCGCGGTCTGCGCATCGAACTGGGCGAGATCGAAAGCCGTCTGCTGTCATCTCCGAACATACGCGAAGCCGTTGTGCTTGCTCGGCGTGCCGGAGAGGGCGGAGATCCGTACTTGTGCGCGTACCTCGTTCCGGAGACCTCGTTAGACCTCGTGGAAGTGCGTCGTGCATTGGCTCAAGACCTTCCGGACTACATGGTTCCTGCTTATCTGATTGAAATCGAGCGCTTGCCGATCACACCCAATGGCAAGATTGACCGCAAAGCGCTGCCCGAACCGCTCTGGCAACAAGCGACCGCCGCGTATGTCGCTCCGAACACCTCGACCGAACGCGCGTTGGTTGACATCTGGAGCAACCTCCTGGGCGTGGAGAAGATCGGGGTCAACGACAGCTTCTTCGAATTGGGAGGCAACTCGTTGCAAATGACTTCCGTTGTGGCGCAGATTCAACGGGTGCTTGGCGTGGACGTTCCCTTGCGCGAACTGTTCCAAAAACCGACCATCGCCGAACTCGCGCCACTCCTCCAAGGACAAGAAGAGCGCACCTACCACAGCATCCCGAATCTGGCCCGTCAAGATCACTATCCTGTTTCCTCTGCACAGAAACGTCTGTACATTCTGAACCGCTTCGAAGGGCTCGGCACCACCTACAACATTCCGGGTGTCTTGCTTGTAGACGGCCCGCTCGATGTGGATCGTTTGGAAAAAGCAGTTCGGCAATTGGTGGAACGCCATGAAGCTCTGCGCACTTCCTTCCAGTTCATTGACTGCCAGCCGGTGCAGATCGTACACGAAGAGGTTGAATTGGCGGTGAAACACCTGCACGCTGCAAGCGACGTGGACGTGCAGCCCTTGATCCAATCGTTCATCCGTCCCTTCGACTTGAAACAGGCACCGTTGATGCGAATCGGTCTGATCTCGCTTCACGGGGATGCGACGCGACATTGGCTGTTGTTCGACTTGCACCACATCATCGCGGACGGCGTGTCACTGGCTCTGCTGGAACGTGAATGGATCGCACTCTACCAAGGGGAGGAACTTCGCCCGTTGTCCTTGCAGTACAAGGACTATGCCGCGTGGCAACGCAACCGTTCGAAGAGTGGCGAGATGCAGGAACAGGGGCAGTTTTGGCAGGAATACCTCAGTGGGGAACTTCCGATTCTGCAACTTCCCACGGACCGCCCGCGCCCGCTGAACCAAAGTTTTGCAGGGGACCGCTTCCAGATGAAGTTGCCGGCACACCTGTCCCAACGCCTCCAACTCTTCGCGGATGGGCAGGGTGTCACCCCTTATATGGTGTTGCTTGCAACCTACAACGTGCTTTTGCACCGCTACACACAGCAGGAAGACATCATCGTGGGCACCCCGATCGCCGGGCGCGTACACAGCGATCTCGATCCGATGATCGGCATGTTCGTGAACACGCTGGCGATGCGCAACCGACCGCAGGCGCATCGCACGTTCACCGACTTCCTCGCAGAAGTCAAGAGCAGTTCAATCAACGCGTTCCAGAACCAAGAGGTTCCGTTTGAAGAGGTGGTTGATCAGCTTCACTTGCAGCGTGACACCAGTCGCAACGCACTTTTCGACACGATGCTCGTCATGCAAAATAATACCCGGACGACGGTCGCTGCGGACGAACTGACCTTCACTCCGTACCCGTTTGCCCACCAAGCTTCCAAGGTGGACCTCACCCTCGAGTTCCACCAAGAAGAGAAGGGTTTGCTGATGGCAGTGGAATACGCGACCCAACTGTTTGAAAAAGCGACGATGCAACGATTCGCCGCTCACTTCCTAACCCTTCTGGAAAGCGCGATGGCGAATCCCAACCAAGAGTTGAAGGACATCGCATTGCTCCCTGACGAGGAGCGAAACACCGTGCTTCGGACGTTCAACGACACCCAAACGAACCTGTTGCACAAAGGGCTGTTGCATGAACTTCTCGAAACACAATCCGCCCAAACCCCGGACCGTATCGCCGTGATTGCGGAGGGAGTCGGATACACCTACGCAGAGATCAACGCACGAGCCAACCAAATCGCCCGCCGATTGCGCGAACTTGGCATTGGACGAGGCGAGAGAGTCGGCCTCCTGTTGACCCGTTCTGTGGAACTGGTCGTGGCGGTCTATGCAGTGTTGAAAGCCGGCGGGGCGTACGTGCCCATCGATCCGGAGTACCCGGAAGATCGCGTGGGCTATCTGTTGAAAGACAGCGCGGCTCTCGTGCTGTTGACAGAGACTGCCTATTTGGAAAAAACGACATTTGCCGGAGCGGTCGTGGATCTGAAACAACCCGAACTCTACCAAGGGGACTCGGTTGACCTCGACCTCCTGACCACTCCAAACGATCTGGCGTACATCCTGTATACCTCCGGCTCAACCGGCAAGCCGAAGGGTGTCATGGTTCAGCATGCAAGCATCGTGAATTACTTGTATGCGATGCAAGCGCAGTATCCGATGACGGCAGAGGACGCGTTCTTGCTCAAGACCCCGTACACCTTTGACGTATCGGTCAACGAATTGTACGGCTGGACGCTGACGGGTGGTCGCCTCGTCGTGCTGGAAGAGGGGGGACACCGCAGTCCGAAAGCAATCTTGCGCGCCGTCATCGACCATCAGATTCGTCTGCTGAACTTCGTTCCCTCCATGTTCAAAGTGTTCTTGAATGCAGTCGGGGACGAGGTGTCCGTGCTGAACATTCTGCGCTATCTGCTTCTCGCAGGGGAAGCTCTGCCCAAGGAATTGGTGGAACAGTTTGAGCGTTTGGGCTCGACCGCGCAGTTGCACAACTTGTACGGCCCGACGGAAGCGACCGTCATCACCACAACCTTCCCTTTGGAGCATCGCAAGGCGTATCACAACATCCCGATTGGAAAACCACTCCCCAATGTCCGTGTCTACATCCTGGACCCACACATGCACCCGACTCCAATCGGCGTCGTCGGCGAGCTGTACATTGCAGGGGCCGGCTTGGCGAGTGGCTATCTGAACAACGAATCGCTCACAGCGGAGAAATTCGTGGACGATCCGTTCGTCACCGGAGAGCGCATGTACCGCACGGGCGACCTCGTGCGATGGCTGTCTGACGGACACGTGGAATTCTTGGGTCGGATCGACCATCAAGTGAAGATTCGCGGCTATCGCATCGAACTTGGCGAGGTGGAAAGCATTTTGCTTGCACAACCTGCCATCAACGAAGCAGTCGTAGTCGATCGGGACGATGCCCTGGGCAACAAGCAGCTCGTCGCGTACTACGTCTCGAAGACAGACCTCGACCTTCACGAAATCAAAGCGCACCTTGGGCGCTTCCTGCCAAGCTTCATGGTGCCGTCGCTGTTCTGCCGTCTGGAAGCGATGCCTCTGACGACAAGCGGCAAGATTGACCGCAACGCGCTCCCCGTCGTCACACCGGCGGTTGAGGAAGAGCGGGTTGAACATGCAGGACCGCGCACCGATGTTGAACGAAAATTGGTCGACCTCTGGACGCAGTTGTTGGGAGTCAACGCAATCGGCATTGACGATGACTTTTTTGAGCTGGGAGGCAACTCTTTGCTGGCTGTCGAGCTCGACTTGGCGTTGGAGGAGGCAGACGTGCGCGCGGATGACCTCGTCGTGTACGAACACCGATCCATCCGCGCACTTGCCGCTCACATTGAAGAATTGCGCATCGCAACGGACGAAGCGTGAGGAGGAGACCTCGTATGGAATTTTGCTGGGGATTGCCCATTTACCCGACCTCGCAGCACCAAGAGTTGTTCAACGCCTACCTGGATCATTCGAAGAGAGCGGAAGCGAACTATTTTGATTCGGTTTTGCTCTCGGTCGCACCGACCGCTGTCGACCCGTTCGTGGCGGCGACGATGATCGGGATGAATACGAAACAGATCCGGGTGTTGATCGCGCAGAACACCAACCAAGTGATCCCGACACATACGGCCAAAGCGTTGAACACGCTGAATGCGCTGATCGGAGACCGCGCCGATATCAACATCGTCACGGGCAGTGCTTCCATGACGCTCGCCCGAGACGGCAAGCCAGAGAGTCATGACGTCCGCTATGCCCGCACACGGGAATACACCGATCTGTTGCAACGCTTACGCAAGGGTGTGACCACGTTCAAAGGCGAGTTCTTCTACGTCGAGAACTCGGACATCTACCCCAAGGAGAACCCCGAACATCGAGCGAGCTACTTTGTAGCGGGCTCCTCCGAATCGGCGATGGATGCTGCAGCTCGATATGGAGACGCGTACATTCTCTACGCATGCGATCGCCAAACGCTCGCCGCTCAGTATGAAAAAGTAAAGACGATGGCCAAAGCGCACGGGAGAGAGGGCCTGAAATACGCCGTCCTCGTGGACATCATCGCCCGTGAGACCACCGAAGAAGCGTGGAAAGCCGCCTACGAACTGCTTGAACGAACTCCGGCGGCGCTCAAGCGCATGACGAAGCTGTTTTTGAAAAATGCCGACTCCGTCGGATTAAGCCGCTACAAAGACTTGAGCGGTGGAGACGACTTCATGGTGGACAAACACCTCTGGGGCGGCTTGAGTCAAGTGAACCCGTCCAATTCCATCTCGATCGTAGGCAACTACGAGGAAGTCATCTCCACACTGCGAGACTTCCGCGATGCGGGGGCCGACTATTTTTTGATCACCGCTTTGGCGAGTGATGAACACGAAATCGAACGTATCGGCCAGCAGATCGTGCGGCCGTTAAAAGAGGAGGAAATTTAAAATGACCACCCAACACTTCCTGGATCTTCGAAACTTTAGCTCCCAGCAGCTGGAGCAACTTCTCACCTTGGCCGCCGATATGAAGAGCGGCAAAAATCGGGAGAAGTACCTGCAAGACAAGACCCTGGGGCTGTTGTTCAGCGTCGCTTCGACACGCACGCGCATCTCGTTCCAAGCGGCAGCCCGTCAACTCGGGGGTCATGCGGAGTTTTTGAGCGCGGCAGACCTGCAACTCTCCAATCACGAGAGTTTGCTTGACACCGCAAGCGTCATGGGGCGGTATCTCGATGCGATCATCATCCGGATGTATGACATGTCCCGCTATGGCGAAGGCCGCAAATCCTTGCAGTTGTTCGCAGAGCATGCCGGCGTGCCGATTGTCAACGCGCTTGATGATCAAGACCACCCCTGTCAAGTCATGGCAGACTTGTTGACGATGCAAGAAAAATTTGGCGCACAAGACTACAAGAAAAAGAAAGTCGTGTTCACCTGGGGCTTTTCGGAACGCCAGAAGTCGCTTGGGGTGCCGCATTCGCTGATGACGGCAGGCTCGTTGCTCGGCATGAACTTGACGTTCTGCTACCCGGAAGGTTGGGATCTCGATCCGCAGTATGTGGAGTTTGCCAAGGAGCAGATTGAAAAATCGGGCGGCACGCTCAACTTCTCGCACGATCTGATGGAAGCATCCCAAGGAGCGGATGTCATCTACATGAAGAATTGGAAGAGCCTGCGTTTCTCCAAGGACGAAGAACAGAAGATCAAGCAGGAAATTCGTGCAGATTGGTGCGTCTCCCCACGACATTTCGAAGTGGCGAACCCCGGTGCGGTCTACATGGACTGCTTGCCGACCGTGCGTGGGGAAGGGGTGGCGGCAGAAGTTCTCGATGGTCCGCAATCCATCGTCTATGACGAAGCAGAAAACCGTCTGCATGTTCAAAAAGCCATCCTCGCGACGCTGGTGAAATAACCCAATGCGTGCGCGTATGATTCTCCAAGATGGAAGTGTGTGGGAAGGTCTTGCGTTTGGTGCCGAGGGAGAAGCTTATGGCGATGTGGTGTTCAACACGGGGATGACCGGCTACCAAGAGATTCTGACCGACCCTTCCTATTGTGGGCAAATCGTCGCGATGACCTATCCCTTGATCGGCAACTATGGCATCAACGAGCAAGATCTTGAATCTCGACAGCCGCATTTGCGAGGTTTTATCGTGAAGGAATGGGCGGAGCACCCAAGCAACTGGCGCAGTGTGAGTAATCTTCATGCCTTTCTGTTGGAACGGGGCGTCGTCGGTCTGTCTGGAGCCGACACACGCTCTCTCGTTCGGCATTTGCGTGAGAGAGGGACGATGAAGGGCGTAATCACCACGTTGGAAATGCCCTTGTCCTACTATCTCGACCGCTTGCAGGAAGAGGACCTGCTGGCCCGCGATCTCGTGGCAGAGGTGACCACCGGCGAACCTTTTTCTGTCGGTGCCGGAACAAGACGTGTCGTCGCTCTCGACTGTGGGATCAAAGCGGGGATTCTCGACGAACTGACCGCACGAAGTTGTGAAGTTGTCGTAGTGGGTGCCCACACGTCGGCGGAGGAAATCTTCGCGTGGAAACCGGACGGCGTTTTTCTCTCCAACGGTCCGGGGGACCCGCAGGACGTACCGGAGATCGTAGAGACGGTGAAAGCGTTGATCGGGAAAGTTCCCCTGTTTGGCATCTGTCTCGGTCATCAATTGATTGCTCTCGCCTGCGGTGCCCGGATTGAGCGGATGAAGTACGGGCACCGGGGAACGAACCACCCGGTGAAAGAGCTGGCGACGGGACGATGTGCAATCACGTCACAAAACCACGGATTCGTCGTCAACGCCGCTTCGCTTGCCGATACAGAGTTGGAAATCACGCATCTCAACCTCAACGACGGGACAGTCGAAGGGCTGCGGCACCGAAACCACCCATGCTTCTCTGTGCAATTTCACCCAGAAGCACGACCCGGCCCGATCGATTCCAGAGGGCTGTTCGACTCCTTTGTTCAGTTGATCGACAAGCACAAGGAGGGACAACCCCTGCCTGAACTTCAACTTCGGTTCGATTGAAAAAAGCCAGACCCCGCACTTGCTGCGGGGTCTGGCTTTTTTTCTACGCGCGGGGGTCGTAGATGCGGTGGAGGTTCCACATCGTGTGCAGAGGGTCGTTAGGGTCGGAGAGCCAGAGATGGAGCGGGTAGTGTTTCACACGAGCGGGTTCTTGAGGTTGTGGTTGCGATTGAGGGATCGGTTTGTCGGTCATGCGCAAACCTCCTTATTCAGCGGATTGGTTCAGGCAGCGTTCGCATTCGTACACGGGATAGATTACGTGCAGATGCTCGCCGCACGTCATGCATTCGTGTACGGGCGCTTCTTGGTTGTTTTGTACTTGTAATTGTTCCATTCTCATCACCTCTTCGTTTTGTTGTATAACAAATTCTGTTTTCGAAATCTGTTGTATAACAATATGCGGAGTTTGACGTGTATGGTACTTTTTTTTGCGCAAAAAAGTCAGTGTCATTTTCTCGGGGCTCTGTTATAGAATAGTGGCAGGAAAAGAGTTCTGTTATATAGCAATGACGGGAGGTACAACATGGGACACAGAGCGGGCGTGCAAGGCTTGACGGTGGTCGGGCCCTTGGATGAGGGCTTTGACGAGGTGCTGACAGACGAGGCGTTGCAGTTTGTCGCGCTGTTGGTTCATGAGTTCGGCGGTCGACGTGAGGCGTTGTTGGCTCGGAGGCAGGAGCGGCAAGCGGCGTTCGACCGTGGAGAGAAGCCGGACTTTTTGCCGGAGACGGCGGGAATTCGTGCCGGGGACTGGAAGATTGCGCCGGTACCGAAGGACCTGCAAGACCGACGGGTGGAGATCACCGGCCCTGCCGGCGACCGCAAGATGGTGATCAACGCTCTGAATTCGGGGGCGCGAGTTTTTATGGCAGATTTGGAAGATGCGAACTCTCCGACGTGGGAGAATTCGATTCGCGGGCAGTTGAATTTGCGGGATGCGGTGTCGCGCACAATCTCGTTTGTGAATGAGAGCGGCAAGAGATACGCGTTGAAGGAACAGACCGCCACCCTGCTGGTTCGCCCGCGTGGGTGGCATATGGTCGAGAAGCATGTCCTGCTCGACGGCCGACCGATTTCGGCGTCGCTGTTCGATTTCGGGTTGTATCTGTTCCATAACAGAGCAGAATTGGCGCGACACGGGACGGGGCCGTACTTCTATCTCCCGAAGTTGGAGAGCCATCTGGAAGCACGGCTTTGGAACGATGTGTTCGTCCGTGCGCAAGAAGCGTTGGGGATGGAGCAGGGGACGATCAAGGCGACGGTGCTGATCGAGACGATTCTCGCGGCGTTTGAAACGGAAGAGATTCTCTATGAACTGCGCGACCATGCGGCGGGGTTGAATTGCGGGCGTTGGGATTACATTTTCAGCTATGTAAAAAAATTCCGCAACCAACCTGACGTGATCTTGCCAGATCGGGCGCAAGTGACGATGACGTCGCCGTTCATGCGTGCGTACTCGCTTTGGACAATTCACACCTGCCACAAGCGCGGGGCACATGCCATCGGCGGCATGGCCGCTCAGATTCCGGTGAAAGGTGATGCGGCGGCGAATGAAGCCGCTTTTGCCAACGTGCGGGGAGACAAGGAACGGGAAGCACGCGACGGTCATGATGGGACTTGGGTGGCGCATCCGGGGTTGGTGCCGGTGGCATTGGCGGTATTTAATGAAGCGATGCCGACGGCGAACCAAGTGCATCGGTTGCGCGAAGACGTCCAAGTGACGGCGGCCGATCTGTTGGAAGTGCCGAGCGGAACGATTACGGAAGAAGGCGTGCGCACAAATATTCGTGTGGGCGTGCAATATCTCACAGCTTGGCTTCAAGGCAGTGGCGCGGTGCCGCTGTATCATCTCATGGAAGACGCAGCGACCGCCGAGATTTCGCGTGCGCAGTTGTGGCAGTGGATTCGCCATCCGCAGGGTGTGTTGGACGATGGACGCCCCATTACGGCGGAGTGGGTGGAGCAATTGATCGGCGAGGAACTGGCAGAGCTGGACGGGGACTTCGAGGTGGCGGGGACTCTTTTTCGAGAGCTGGTGTTTCAAGAACAGTTCGAAGAGTTTCTGACCGGGCCGGGGTATGCAAAGCTGTAACACTTTCACATAGGGAGAGGATCGACATGGTACAAAACCAACAAAAACAAGAGCTGGAAACTCTTTGGAATGAAAAGCGTTTCGAAGGGATTGAGCGTCCGTATTCTGTGGACGATGTGTTGCGTCTGCGCGGTTCGGTGAAAATTGAGCATACGTTGGCGCAGTTGGGCGCAGAGCGTCTCTGGGAGCTGCTGAACACCGAGCATCATGTGCATGCATTGGGGGCACTGACGGGGAACCAAGCGATGCAACAGGTGAAGGCGGGGTTGAAAGCGATCTACCTAAGCGGCTGGCAGGTGGCGGCAGATGCCAACTTGGCGGGGCAGATGTATCCGGACCAGTCGTTGTACCCGGCGAACTCGGTGCCGCAGGTCGTGAAGCGAATCAACCAAGCGCTGCAACGGGCCGATCAGATTCAGACGGCGGAGGGCAAGGGGGATACGCATTGGTTTGCGCCGATCATCGCCGATGCGGAGGCCGGGTTTGGCGGGCCGTTGAACGTGTTCGAGCTGATGAAGTCGATGATCGAGGCCGGAGCGGCGGGTGTGCATTTTGAAGACCAACTCGCTTCGGAAAAAAAGTGTGGGCACATGGGCGGCAAAGTGCTGATCCCGACGCAGCAGGCAATTCGGAATTTGGTTGCGGCTCGCTTGGCGACGGATGTGATGGGGACGACGACGCTTGTGGTGGCGCGGACAGATGCGAATGGGGCGCATTTGATTACGAGTGATGTCGACCCGCGGGATCAGGAGTTTTTGACGGGGGAGCGGACGGCGGAAGGGTTTTTCCGGATGCGTGGGGGGCTGGATGCGGCGATTGCGCGGGGGCTTGCGTATGCGCCGTATGCAGACTTGATTTGGTGCGAGACGTCGGAGCCGTGCTTGGAGGAAGCGGAGCGTTTTGCGAAGGAAATTCACGCGAAGTATCCGGGGAAACTGTTGGCGTACAACTGTTCGCCTTCGTTTAACTGGAAGCGGAAGTTGGATGAGAAGACGATTGCCGAGTTCCAGCATCGTTTGGGCGAGATGGGGTATAAGTTCCAATTCGTGACGCTGGCGGGCTTCCATGCGCTCAATCACAGCATGTTCGAGTTGGCGCGTCAGTACCGCGATCTGGGGATGGCGGCGTACTCGGAGCTGCAACAGGCGGAGTTCGGCAGCGAGGAGCACGGGTACACGGCGACCCGTCACCAGCGAGAGGTGGGCACGGGGTACTTCGATGAAGTGTCGATGGTCATCTCGGGAGGGACATCGTCAACCACGGCGCTGAACGGGTCCACGGAGGAAGAGCAGTTCGAGGAAAAATTCTAATTGACATAATATTATTACGGGAAACTTGTGGTGCTGGCTCTTTTCATGGGTAATGTAAAAAAAGGCTCGTCGTGCGCGGAGGCGTTGACGGGCCTTTTTTATCGAATGTGATGCTTTTTGAAGGTATGGTACCTTTGAAAGCCCTTGGTCAGCCGGTGCAACTTCCGATTCAGGCTGTTCACCGAGTTTTGATCCAGGGGAGAAATGGCGTAGGCTGCACTGATGTACCGGTAGAGCAAGTCGTTCAGCCTGACGACGTAATACTGTCGGTCGGTCTGCACAAGTTCCTCCAAATCCTTGCTGAACAAGGCGGTTAAACGTCTCAAATCACGCGTTCCCAGCCAGTTTTCGATGTCCAGCTCGTGAGGTGTGGAGTCTTGGCGGTACGCTTTGCCGGGAACTTGTTCCCAAAACTCGTTCCAGTCGTACAACAGACCAGTCTCGTGAAAGATGAACAAGAGATATCCGCACAACCAAGAGGTACAACTCGTATTGCGAGACTGGCAACCAACGCCGTCGGCCAAGTGCTTGCAGCCGGAGCAGCACGAACCGCCATAGGAGATGCAAACGCTGCAGATCTCATCGGTGCCGATCTCGTTCATGAAGTGAAGACCCCAGTCCATGACTTCTTGACGTGTAGTTTTCATGGGGTAGATGATACGCCTGCTGTAAACCAATGTCAAATTCTATAGCGAAACTCTTCGTTGTTTTTAGTTAACATAATATATATTATCGGACGTTATAGAAAGACTGCCAATCCAGAGGTTTCCCTGTGATTGGCAGTCTTTCTTCACACTTCCACACTTAGGACAGCAAAAACACCGCATCCCATTCCGGAGCTTCCTCCGTGAGCAAACTGGTCAAGACGGTCAACGTCCCCGCCAAGCCTTCGAGCAAGCCCATGTCGCTCACCTTGGTCTTGGTGCCGTTGGGGTCATTCGGGTCTCGCGTGAGTTCAAAGACGTGGTACGGCAACTCTTCGTCAAACAGATCCAGCACCCGTTCCACGAGTCGATCCCGTGCCTCGGCAAATAATTCGTTGCCCGTCTCGGCGTACATGACTTGCGCCATATACGCGGTACCGGCGACGCCATGGCAGAAATTCGGGGAGCTCAGGCCCGTTTTTTCATTCCAGTTTTGCGTCCGTTTATAAGACGCGACAGCTACTTCCATGGCAAGTTCTTGCCAGGCAGTCTCCCCCAGCGCCATACCCGCAAACCACAGTTGGCGGGCGATGCTGGGACCCCCGTAGCACCAGGATTCATTCGGAGGAACCACTTTCCCCTCTTCCCATCCGTTCGAAACGACTTCCATCGGGATTCGGCCCGGCCAGTAGGGACCGTACTCATCTTCCAACTTCTGCTCCACCAACCACTCGGCGTAGCGGCGGATCGCCGTGTCCTGTCCCGTCGTCTCGACCCCGTGGAGCTTCGCCAAGGCGAGCACTCCCATCGGACCTGCGATGCCGTGGGAGAGACCTGCATTGCACATGCCTTGCTTGAAGAACTCGCGTTCGATGGCGAGGAATTGATTGTCGGAAGAGATGTGCCACATCGGAACCAATTGCCCCTCCACTTCTTTCTCGCCGCTTAACGCAATCAAATAGCGAATCACGCCCTCAAGCACCGGTTGCAATTGCGGCTCGTCCCGGAACGCGAGCAGGTATCTTCCCACCCCCGTCATCCCGCCCATCAAGTCATAGTCGGTCATCCGGAGATCATTTGCCAGGCGATCCGTCCGCGTCTCGATGAATTCCGGCAGTTGCTCCGTTGCAAATCGGTTCAAGGACTCCATCATTCCCGCATAGCGTGTGCCGCCTCGCGACAGAGATCGGACTCCCAACACGATACCGGCAAGCCCGCCCCAGAGGTCGAGTGAGGGAACGCCGTGCTCCTGGACAGCTTGTTGCACAGCGACCAACACCTGATGCCCCGCCATGTCCCATCCTGCTTCCGGCTCCAACCGATCCAGTTCGCCAAAGAGCAGACACAGGCCCGGGTAGCCGCTTCCCAGCGACAGTGGGGACCATCCCCGAATTTTGACGTCCCGCTCTAGTGCATGCTTTTTGATCGTTGATGGATCGCGCAGGAGTTCCACCGACGTTTTGATTCTTTCCTCGACAGCGTTTCGTAACTTTGCGTCGGCCAGCGGTTTCCAAGCGCGTTTTTTCATTTTCACAGCTCATCCCTCCTGAAGTGTTTCATGGCATTCAGGGCATGGCGGGTCAAGATCATGACTTTGTTCTCTTGGTTACGATCGACGCCGTACAGACGGTTCATGTGCAAGTGAATGACACTGAACACCAGATCGTCAAACGTGCCGTACAGTTCCCCGCGTTGCTCGGCGGCGCGCACCTCTTGCGCGTACTGTTTGATGAACGGGGCGCGCATGTTCAACATGCCGTGCAACAGGGCTCCGTTCGGATGTGCGCGCAGGCCGCTCCAATCCTCCCGCGGATTGGCAATGTCCAGAATCGTTTTGCGGTAGGTGCGGAACAAGTCGAGGTGTTCCTTGGTCTCATGAGATCGATCCATGATCTCGACCTGCTCGCGGAACGAGTAACCGAAGTGATTCAGATAGTCGAGAACGGACAACACGCCGACCAGATCGAACGGAAGTTGCAATTCACCGAAGCGGTGGGCTTTTACCCAATTCGCCACCACCAAAGAATCTGCATGGAAGAGTCTTTCCACGAGTTTCATCAACTCAGGACCCCCGTACCGCTCGATTTCCGGCTCGTACATGTCCAGCATGAACTTGGAAATCATCCCTTCTTGCACCAATTCGGATCCCCACTGATGAACCAGCGGCAGCACGCGGCTGGACAGCACGTCCGGTTGCCCGTGCAAACGCAAGCGAATATGTGGGTCCGGGTCTCTGTAGCGCATGAAATACGGCGTGTCTGCGACTCCTTGTTGCAAGACGGTCGACAGGAGTTCGATCACCTTCGTGGCGATCAGTTCCTCTTGCCTCGATTCTCCGTACAATTTCAAATACATCCATTCACTGCCCGGCAAATAGTTTCGCGGACCGTCGTACCCTGTGCGGATCGCTCTCCGCGACATCACGGGCGGACGCGCTTCGTTCTGCTCCCGTCTGACCAGCGAGAACACGAATTCGCTGGCATACGTGCCGTGGGGTCCCTGGACAATGCCGCGTTCTTCCAACCGTCCCGTTTCGACCAACGTAACAGTTCCGGTTTGCTTCAATTCCTTGCGAATCTCCTCCACATGTTGCAACTTGGTCAGATCGAGCAGCATGCGGTTGTCAAACTTCGTCAAGTAGACGAATTGCGGTGCTTTCCACGACTTGCGCCAGTCTTGCACCGCTTGGAAAAAAGCATCCTCCGACAGGGAGTCTGCGTACCACGCATCGCGTGTGCGCATCTTCCATTGAGCGGGCATCAATACCGTGCGGCCGAATCGGACGCGGGGATGATACGTTGCCGAATCAAGTCCTTCCCATCGGAACGGGGACCACTGGGAATGACGGGCGTTCCCGAGCTCACGCAGGAAGCGGTACACATTCGGTGACTTCATATAGTTAAGCATGTGAGTCGCGGTCGGGATGACTTCCCGATTCAAACGTCGTGATTTGAGATACAGATACCCGGATGTGGCGCCAACCACCAGATCTTCAAACGGAATCGTTTGCTCCGGTTCTGTCGCCGCATTGGTGCCCACGGGAATCTCGTAGGTTCGCGCATGGCGGGTCAACACGACGTTCGTCGATCGGCCGTAGCTCGGCAAAAAAGTAACCTCTGCCCAGATGGCTTCGGGTTCCAATGCTTCTTCGCGGGCTGCAGCCTCTTGCAACGGCCCCGCAAACCCGTCCTCAAACATGTCGACGAAACGGCCGAATGTTTTGTACGCACCCGATGATCCGGGATTTCCGCCGACATGCAACTCGAACTCTCCACGGTCCAAGTCGTCTTGCGAATCGGCGAGCACATGGAAGTACAATTCCAACGATGCGGGCGCTTCGTGCCAGCGCAGAGGTTCTTTGCCCTGCAACGCTTCAATATGTTTCGGGGTGAGCACCAGTTCCTCCCGACCCAGATGCAACGTCTCCGTGAACCATTCGGTCAGCAGATTTTGCCGATCCTGCTGCTTCGGCGAAGTGGACTGGTTCCGCTGGCGTCTGCTCGCGGGACTTTCGTAGCCGGCCGGTGCGCCCATTCCCAGATCTTCGTCCAGCAGTTCCAGCAAGGGAACTTCGCGATGGTAGCCGTATTTTTCGATGAACTCATCCCGGTACGTGTCCAGATGAGTAAGAGATCTTTGCGTTCTGGACATGCGCCAAAGCGTATCGGCCGCCTGCTCAACCTCTTGGCGAACCGATTCGGGCAACTGCACGATCTCGCTATGCAAACCCAAGTCGACCTGCAGCGGAGTTGACGCGTCGGCGAGCTCTTTCATCTCGGCGATCAGTTCGAGGAAAAGGGCCTCTCCCTCTCCGATCGGCAACGCATCGTACCCGGCCATTTTTTCACGAATGTGTTTCAGGCTCACGTACAGGTCGTCAACGCCTTGCAGCTTCGAAAGTTCGTCGAGGACACAGCCAAAGGGGTCTGTTGTGGTCGTCGGGGGGCGCAAGGTGGAGACGAGGAACTCTTGCTCGAACAGTTGCAGGAGGAATTTGCGCGCCATTTCTTCTGTCGCGCCGGGAAAAGCCGTGAGGATGTCTTGGATCAGTTGGTGGAACTGAATCGGCCTCTCTCTGGTTTGCAAACTGAACTCCACGACCGGCGAGTTTTTGATCGAGACGGTGTCATTGCCGCCGGCTCGTTGCCCGTAGCGGGTGACGTACGGCAGTTTCCAACGCGTTCCGTGGCGGAAGGCCAGCGGGTTGGTCGACACATGGAGTTGTTGGATGACATCGTGGTCCGATTCGAGGTGTTCGAGAATTTTGAGCAACCAATACATGTCGGGACGAGAGCGTTTGCGGTGCTTGGACAGTCCTGAAATTTGCAGAGCCGATGTGTCAGCGAAACGTCCGTGTGTGACACCGGAGAACAGGCCAAACGGAGTGGACCGCGTCGTCATGCGGATCATATAGCGAAGGAGTCCGTTGGCAGCCCCTTCCCGTTTGGACGGGGACGAGGAAGGATCCAGTTGGCGTAGCGATTCAAGAAGCGAGGTGCTGGCCACGGCAATCGCTTCGCGGACCATCGGATCTTGCGCATATATAGCAAGTCGGGAAGCCCCATCCTCGTGGCGCAGATCTTGATAGACCTGCAAAGGCAACACAGGGCTCCGCATCATATAAACGTCGAGAGCTTGGAACATAAGTTCTTGTTCAGGCAACACGAGGCTCACCCTCCATTATCAGTAAATAAAAGCCATCACCTATTCGAGACAGAACAGGTGATGGCAGGTTCTATCGGTTTATGTTCTAGCACACACAAGTGCCGCAGGTGATGGCGGTGTTCGGGCATTCAACGAGTTGGTCGGTAGCGTAACAGTGCTTCACGTGAACATCGAGATCGAACAGTTGTTCCATCGTTTTCCGCCTCCTCGCTTAGGATCAGACCGTTAAATGCTCGCGCAATTGATGGTGCCGCAGTTGCCGCAGGTAGCGACCGTCGGAATGATGGGCTCATCGCTTACCATATAGGAGCATTCCTTGATTTGAATATCGAGATCAAATTGTTGTTCCATCTTGTGTAACCACCTTTCAGGGAATCAGATACGCGATAGACGGATGGGTTTTCCAGCGGACCCATCCTCCATTGCGGGACTAGTCAAGGTTAGGGACACATGTACGTGCAAAAACACGATCCGGTATCCGCGACGAGATTCAAAGAATCCGTATCCTCGAGGTCGCTGCAGTACATGACTTGAACATCGAGATCAAACAGTTTTTCCATTGTGTTCAACCTCCTTATTCACCGTAGAGATACGTGCAAAAACACGATCCGGTTCGTGCGAAATGTACTTAGTACGTTCTCCAATCGCAACCGGAAATGGTGCAGAGACACGTGCAAGTGCCACCGCTACCGCTGCCGGTATCCTGCATCATCGTAGTGGGTTGGCTTTGCTTCACTTGAACGTCGAGTTCAAACATGTTTTCCATTTGGATCAACCTCCTACTTTTTTTAACAAAAGGATTAGGTCAGTTGTTAGGGACAGGCTGCCCAGGTCGACAAGCACAAGGCGGCCGTCAGTTCCAACTTACATGTCCTCTTGACGCGTGCAACTGGTGATCAGCGAGCAAAAACACGTGTACTCGGACCAACTTGCAGCGTCTACATTAGAGGCGACGGTGTGCTTGACTTGAACGTCGAGCTCGAACATTTTTTCCATTACGTTCCACCTCCTCCGTTTTTATCTGTTTTATTTGGTTTAGCAGCCGCTACACGACAATTGTCTCGAGAAGCAGCCCCATCCAGAGCACAAATCGGTTCCCGAGTCACCCGGGGATACATCTTCGACGTAAGACTTGTTGACGACGACGTCGAGTTCAAACATTTGCTCCATTCGAAACACCTCCTTTACATGAGAATCCTAGGATGTATGTCTCTGGAGTATTGTGAGTGACGTTTGATAAAGTCGTTTCAAATCTATCATTCACATCTTAATCATATCAAAATACAGCGTAAATTACAATGAGAAATGTAGCGCAATTGAAAATTATTAAAATGGATAGAAGCGGTTCCTCAGACGTGAAATGATCGGTTTGCGAAATACGAGACTTGAAAAAGAGACCTTGCCACTGTGGCAGGGTCTCTTTTTTTGGGTATTCCGTCGGCCAATCGCTACGTTTTGTTAGAATTGAGTAAGGACAATCCATTTTTAGTGTAACAAAAGGGCCGCCCCCTGCGTCCAATTCCCTACCTACTGCCCGAAGGATGATGATCCACCATGCAACAAACTACCGCCAAGGAGGGCATCCGTCTCCTCTTCGATGAGTTTGCCAACGAGATCTATCGGTACGCCCTCTTCACCCTGCATGATGACGCAGAGGCCAAGGACGTGGTGCAGGAAGTGTTTTTCCGGGCGTTTAAACAATGGGAGAGCTTTCGGCACGAATCCAGCTACAAAACCTGGCTCCTCAGCATCGCCCGCAACTACATGTACGACGTCCTGCGTCGGCGCAAGACCCGTGAGAAGTATCTTGACCAACTCCCCTCCCCTTCTGAGAATCTTCCCGGCGACTTCCAAGACGACATGATCGTCCTGCGCGAAAGCCTCGCTGCGTTGAAAGATTCCTATCGGCAGGTCATCGTGCTGCGGCACATCGAGGACTTGCCGGTCAACGAGGTGGCGGGAATTCTCGGTTGGACGGAGGGCAAGGTTCGCACCACCTTGCACCGCGCCTTGAAACGTCTGCGCGAATTCATGGAGGAGAGAGGGTGAAACGATTGACAAACCACAACGAACCATACGACGAAGAACTGCCGATCCCCGAACTGAGTCGCCTGCGCGAGATCCACTTGCGCGCGGAAGACCGCCACGAACTTTGGCAGTCTCTCGAATCCCGCATGAACCACGAAACCAAACAGCAACCTCGCCGCACTCGTCGTCGCTTCCTCTGGAGCGCCGCCACCGTCGCGGCCGCCGTGATCGGCTTGGTGGTCGCGTACGACTCCCTGCCTATTTTCCAAACTCACTCCCCCACTGCGCCGACCGCTGAGCAACCGGCGAAGCCGGCTCCGGTGGAGCAACAACCTTTGAGCGCTCAAGCCCAGCAAGACCTCGTGCGCGAAGTGATGAGTCTCGCGGGCCTTGGGAAGGTGCGGAATTGCCCGTTTGCCGCTGACCGGGACTTGATCGATTCAGTAAAACAAGCGTGGGGCGAGCCCGATCGCCAGGATGTCGTCGGCCACGGGCTGTATGCAACCTATGAGAAGCGCAACTACGCGTTTGGTTTCAACAAAGGCAACCAGATCTTCGACGTGCGGACGTACGCACCCGAGATCAAGCAGATCGAGCTTCAGTCGGTGACGAGCGTGCTTGGCAAGCCCGATCATATTAACACCTACAGCGACCCGACCACACCGGAGCAGGAGATCTACGTCTACCAAGCGGGCGAGTCGTTCGAGTTGCAGCTGGTGTTCCCAAAAGTGACCGAGCAACAACCGAACCCTCTTCTCGACCACATCTCCGTGTACTGCCCCAAGGACGCGCTCAACAACACGGCTCAATAGAACGCTACGAAAAAAAGAGACCCGCCTCTTCAGGCAGGGTCTCTTTTTCCGATAAGGCATTACATAGCGTCTTGCAAGGAGCAGCTGGCGATCGTGCAGAAGCACGAGCCGGAGCCGAAGGAAGTGCTGCTTTCCGCCATCATGGAAGTGGAAACTTGACTTTGGTTAACTTGTACGTCGAGATCGAACATTTGTTCCATTGTAATCATCCTCCTCAAGGTTTAGTTTGGGTACAAATCCTGGACGAAAAAGCAAAGGGTGCGAGTGTGATTCCTCAAGGGCGCTTGAGAACCTTTGCGATATTTTAATTATATCGAAATTCAACAGGATTTCAATGTGAATTATGTTATTTTCAATTATTTTATTGTAGATGAAAATAGTATTCAACCGGACAATGGGGGTCTGACTTTATTGGAACTGCGGGTCTACTCGTGTATTTGTCCGTTTCTGGAAAGGCTTTTTTACATATTGTACAGGAAATATCGCTGGGGCTTTCAGTCGGTGACGAGCGTGCTTAGCAAGCCCGATCATGTGAACACCTACAGCGACGCGACCACACCGGAGCAAGAGATCTACGTCTACCAAGCGGGGAAGTCGTTCGAGTTGCAGTTGGTGTTCCCAAAAGTGATCGTGGAACAACCGAATCCTCTTCTCGACCACCTCTCCCTGTGCTGCCCCAAGGACGCGCTCAACAACATGGCTCAATAGAACGCTATAAAAAAAAGAGACCCCGCCCTCTTCAGGCAGGGTCTCTTTTTTCCAATAAGGATTTAGCTCGCGTCTTGCACGGAGCAGCCGGAGATCGTACAGAAGCACGTGCCGGAGCCGAAGGAAGTGCTGATGTCTGCCATCATGGAAGTGGAAGCTTGACTTTGGTTAACTTGTACGTCGAGATCGAACATTTGTTCCATTTACATCATCCTCCTCAAAGTTTAGTTTGGGTACAAATTCTGAACGAAAAAGCAAAGGGTGCGAGTGTGATTCCTCAAGGGCACTTGAGAACCTTTGCGATACTTTAATTATATCGAAATTCAATATTATTTCAATATAAATTATTTTATCCTAAATTATTTTATTGAGTATAAATTTAGCATTCGACTGGACAATGGGGTCTGACTTTCTTGGAACTGCGGGTCTCCTAGTGAATTTGTCCGTTTCTGGAAAGGCTTTTTTCACATATAGTACAGGAAATATCGCTTGAGAAGGAAGTGTTGTCTCATGGAGGAGTTTGCGCTTATAGAGCCATGGGGCGAAGTAGAGGGTCCTGTGCCGGAAGTTCCGGCTTATCTGGACGACATCGCCCAACATGTCATGCGTCAATATGACATGCAAGTCAGCGAAATGCAACTCATCACAACCAAGCCTGACAAGGGCGGTGCCATCTGGCGCATCGTTACAGACAAAGGCCCGCGCAGCCTCAAGGTTCTCCACCGCACCCCGGCACGAAGTTTGTACAGCGTCGGCGCACAAGAATACCTCGTGAAGCAAGGGGCACGCGTCCCCGCTCTGATCCCCAACCTGCAGGGGCAACTTTACACAGAAACGGGTGGAAAACTCTGGATCGTCACAGATTGGATTGATTTGACCCCGGCATCCAAGGTCGATTTGGCAGGTGCGGAGGTGCTTTGCTATGGTCTGGGAGAGTTTCATCGCCACTCGATCGGCTATGTCCCGCCGCAGGGGGCCGAAACTGCATCCCGACTTTACAGCTACCCGAAACACTACCACAAGATCTGGAGCAAAATGACGTGGTTCCGCCATATCGCCGAAGCGTACCATGACATGCCGGCTGCCCCGCGGCTGCTCTCGATGATCGACCGGTACGAGAAACAAGCGCTCGCGGCGCTGTATCACCTCGAACACCATTCCCCGTATCGCGAATTGATTGCGCGTGGCGAGCCGGCTTGGGGGATTGTCCACCAAGACTACGGTTGGTCGAACGGTCAAGAAGGCCCCGGCGGGCTCTGGATCATCGACCTCGACGGCGTTTCGTATGACCTGCCGTTCCGCGATCTGCGCAAATTGATCTCGGGAACGATGGATGACATGGGCGTGTGGGATGTGACGTGGATCAGAGGCATGATCGACGCTTACCACCGGGCGAACCCCATTGAACCGGAACTCTACCAAATGATGCTGCTCGACTTTGCCGTACCCAACGAGTTCTACAAGAACGTCAAGGAAGTGGTCTTTGAGCCGCACATCTTCATGGATGAACAGTTCGACGCCCTTTTGCAGAAAATCGAACAGACGGAAGATTCGAAGTGGGCCGCGTTGCAAGAGCTCGGACTCGTGCTGCAAACGCCGCCTGCCGATTATGTCCCGAACCCCGTCTTTGTGGGAATGAACCGCCCGACGGCCCCGTTGCAACCGGGAATGGTCGCGGCGTTCAACTCGGCTTGGTACCAACCGCAAAGCCCCGTCACGCCTCCGGTTTCCACTGAACCCTCCTCCCCCGCTCCGAAGGTCGGGGAGATCGCGGACCGCAAACCCAAACAAAAGCCCGAGAAAAAGTCTGATAAAAAGCCCGACAAAAAATCGCAAAAAGAACCCTCCAAAAAACCCGATCCCAAGACCGCACCGTCGCCCGCTCCCAACGCGCTGCAAAAACTTGAGAAACTCAATTCCGAACAATTGTTCGCTTCGTTGAGTTCCCCGTCCAACTTGCTCTCCAAAGATGAAACCAAGCAAATTCTCGTCGACATGGGGATCATGCCGGAAACGGCGGAGCGTGCTCTGGCGAAGAAAAACTCGCTCGCCTCGACGATGATCAGTTTTTCCTTGCTCATGAAGGCGCTCAATGGAAAGGGGAAAAAGTAACATGAAAGTCCTGCTCATCGTCACGGAAAAACTCCCCGTACCGCCTGTGCGCGGCGGGGCGATTCAGACCTATATCGCAGGGGTCTCCCCGCAACTGGGACGCGCACATAACCTGACCATCCTCGGGCGCACCGACCCGCTTTTGCCCGACCATGAAATTCAGCACGGAATCCAATACGACCGTGTACCCGGCGGTCACTTCGAACTCTACCGTCAAGGCGTCGTCTCCTATCTCCAAGGCAAACACTTTGATCTGATCCACATCTTCAACCGCCCGCTGATGGTACACGCCGTCCGCCAAGCAGCCCCGAACGCCCGGATCGTCCTCAGCATGCACAACGACATGTTCCTGCCCAACAAGATCACACCGGAGGAAGCCACCCAAGCGATCCAAGACGTCGAGCGCATCGTGACGGTCAGCAACTATGTCGGCCGTGCGATTACAGACCTCTATCCGGAAGCCGCTCCCAAACTCAAAACGATCTACTCCGGCGTCGACCTTGCCCGCTACAGGGTCAACGCCCAAGCCCAACAAGCACGCAAAGAACTGCGCGAAGCTCACGGCCTGACCGGAAAAAAAGTCATCCTCTTCGTCGGACGACTCTCTCCGAAAAAAGGAGCGGACATTCTCCTCCGCTCCCTCCCCCACATCGCCGCCAAACATCCGGACGCCGCTCTCGTCATGGTCGGCAGCCGCTGGTACAGCGATGACAACATCTCCGACTATGTCGCCTACGTGCGTGCCCTCGCCGCTCGGTCTCCGATCCCTGTCGTCACAACCGGTTTCGTCTCTCCCGCAGAAGTTCACAAATGGTTCTGGGCCGGTGACGTGTTCGTCTGCCCTTCGCAATGGCAAGAGCCGCTCGCCCGCGTGCATTATGAAGCGATGGCGGCGGAATTGCCGATCGTCACGACGCTCCGAGGCGGCAACCCGGAAGTAATCGACGGTCGAAACGGGGTCGTCGTGGACCGTCCGGAAGACCCGGCCGCGTTTGCCACTGCGATTTCGTCTCTCTTGGCAGACCCTTCGAAACGCCAAGCGTTTGGCAAGCACGGCCGTTCACTCGCCGACCAGAACTATGGTTGGGAGCGCGTTGTGCGCGACATCTTGGGAGTCTGGTCAGGATGAGCACGAAGAGTGTCCTCGTCACCGGCTGTGCGGGATTCATCGGCTCGACCCTCTCGGAGCGTCTCTTGGCAGACGGATACGAGGTGATCGGAATCGACTGCTTCACCAACAACTACAGCCGTTGG
This sequence comes from Tumebacillus amylolyticus, assembly GCF_016722965.1. Taxonomy (NCBI): domain Bacteria; kingdom Bacillati; phylum Bacillota; class Bacilli; order Caryophanales; family Alicyclobacillaceae; genus Tumebacillus; species Tumebacillus amylolyticus. The sequence goes on along the minus strand of NZ_JAEQNB010000006.1, from coordinate 207,416 downwards.
ATCAAGGAGCGCAACCTCCTGGGACTGCGGCTGCATCCCAGATTCACTTTTTTGGAACAACATCTGTTGCACACCGACAGGGACCTCCTGCTGGACAAGGTGAACTATGTCTTCCATCTCGCAGCACTTCCCGGCGTACGCACCTCCTGGGGCGCTCATTTTCAAGAATATGTGGACCACAACATTTTGGCGACGCAGGGCTTGCTTGAAGCCCTGCGTCGTCATACCCATGTGGAAAAAGTCGTCTACGCCTCCTCGTCTTCCGTCTACGGCGGCATGACCGGCCCTGCGGACGAATTCCGTGTCCCGACGCCGCTTTCCCCGTATGGCGTGACCAAACTTTCAGGCGAGCAGTTGTGTCTCCTGTACGGTCACCACTATGGCATCCCCATCGTCGCGATGCGCTACTTCACGGTGTTTGGCCCGAGGCAGCGGCCGGATATGGCGTTTCACATCTTCATCAAGCGCATCTTGGAAGGCCAGCCGCTCACAATCTTCGGAGACGGCGGGCAGACGCGGGACTTTACCTTCATTAAAGACTGTGTCGACGCGAACATCGCCGCCATGCTGTCTCCCGTTCAGGGTGAGGCGTTCAACATCGGCGGTGTCTCCCACCTGAGCGTCCTCGAAGTCGTGCGTCTGATCGAGAAAGCCACCGGGAAACAAGCGAACCTCCTCTGGTTGCCGGAAGTGCCGGGCGATCCGAAACACACGTTCGCCGATATCGGAAAAGCACAGGCTCTCTTGCACTACAATCCTCAGTTCGACGTTGAACATGGCCTGCGGTTGCAGATCGACGATGTGAAAAGGCTTTACAACCTCTGATGACAGCAAAAAAGACCTCAGGCTCCTGCGAGTCTGAGGTCTTTTTTTAGTGGCGGGCCACCCCGTAGTAGCTGTATCCCCATTGGTGCATGAGTTCGGCATTCAGCACGTTGCGCCCGTCGAATACGAACGGTTGGCGCAGCTCTTTGCAAGACGATGCCCAGTCATGGTCGACGACTTCCTTCCATTCGGTCAGCAACAACACAGCATCTGCATCACGCAGAGCTTCAGGCAGGTTTGACGCGTACAACACGCTCGGGAATCGCTGCTTCATCGCGGCCATGCCTTTGGGGTCATAGGCGGTGAGGTGCGCGCCTTGTTCCTCCAAATGCTTGAGGATCGGGATGGCCGGCGATTCGCGGATGTCGTCTGTTCCCGGCTTGAACGTCAGGCCGAGGACGGTGATCTGGAGTCCGTGGAGCGGTCCGAGGACGCTTTTGACTTTTTGCAGGAACCAACCCGGCTGGGAGCGGTTCACCGATTCGACCGCTTGCAAGATTTGCAGTGACAGTCCGGATTGCGAAGCCAACGCTTGGAGCGCTTGTACGTCCTTGGGGAAGCAAGACCCCCCGTAGCCGATGCCCGCTTGCAGGAAGTGCGGGTTGATGCGAGCATCCCAACCCATGCCGTGTGCAACTTGTTGGATGTTGGCTCCCACCCGCTCACAGAGACGGGCCAACTCGTTCATGAACGAGATTTTCGTCGCCAAAAACGCGTTGCTCGCGTACTTGATCATCTCGGCGTCTCGAATGGAGGTGACCAATTGCGGAGCACCGAGCGGGAGATAGACGCTTTCCATGAGCTGTGCCGCTCTTGGCGTGTCCGCTCCGATCACCACGCGGTCCGGGTGCAGAGCATCGTGCAGCGCGCGGCCTTCGCGCAGGAATTCCGGATTCGATGCCATTTCAAACGGGACGTGAACGCCGCGCAGAGTGAGTTCCTGCTGAATCCACCCCCGTACACGCGCACCCGTTCCGACGGGGACGGTGCTTTTGACGGCGACGATGGGTCCTGTTTGATTCGGATTTGGCTGGAAGAGTCGTCCGAGCTGTCGTGCAACGGCTTCCAGAGCGGTGAGATCGGCCGAACCGTCTGCGTCAGGCGGGGTGCCGACGGCAAGCAGGACGACGTCACTGTCGAGAATCACTTGCCCAAGGTCGCAGGTGAAAGTCAAGCGACCTCTTGCCAGTTCCTGACGCAACGCATCCTGCAACCCCTCCTCGAAGATCGGGAGGTGTCCGTTTTGTAACGCTTGAACTTTGACGGGGTCAACATCCACGCCGCAGACGGTGTGGCCCGACATGGCGAGGGCGACCGTGGTGGTGGTGCCGACATAACCGGTTCCGACGACGGTGATCTTCATCGCGGGTCACTCCCCTCTTGTCCCAGCACGAGCTTGGAGAAATCCCCGAGATAGCCGCGTGTGGCGGCGCTTTTTCCACCTGTACCGGAGATGTCGGCGTGGCGACCGAGGATGCTGTGGGTGAATTCCGCGTCGAGGAGGGTGACATGTTCGAGCAAGATGGAGTCGCGAACGGTGCATTTTTTGAGATGGGAGCCGTTTTGGATCGAGACGTTCGGGCCGATGACTGCGTCTTGGAGGACGCAATGGTCTCCGATCAACACGGGAGGCACGAGCGTGCAGCGATCCAGTTGAACGCCGTTGCCAAGTTGTACTTGTCCGGCGTTCTGTTGCAACAGATAGCGGTTGGCAGACAGCCACCGTTCAATCGTTCCGACGTCGAAGCACGGGTTGCCGGAGACGGCGTACCCGATGTCACGGCCTTGCTCGATCAACCATTGCATCGCGTCGGTGATCTCATATTCCCCGCGTGCGGAGGGTGAAATGGCCTGTACTGCTTGAAAAATCGAGGGATCGAACAAGTACGCCCCCACGACGGCGAGGTTCCCCTCCGGCACTCGCGGTTTCTCGACGAGTTTGACGAGACGACCGTTCACCAACTTGGCGATGCCGTAGTCTTGCGGGGTTTCCACTTCCTGGAGGAGCACAGCTCCGGACTTCCCATGAGCCGCTTGTACCAAGGAGTTCAGCGGTTCGAGGATCAGATTGTCACCGAGCAACAACACGAAGGAATCGGAGCCGACGAAGGTCGCGGCTTTTGAGACGGCGTTGGCGATGCCAAGCGGCTTTTCTTGGTACAGGATCTTCGCGTTCACATGCTCAAACTCAGCTTGTTGCGACGGGTTGATCACGATTGCGATCTCTTCGATGCCAATCGCTTGCAAGGCAATCATGGCATGCTCCAACAAGGGTCGATTGAGCACCGGCAACAGCGGCTTGGGAAGCGTAAGCGAAAAGGGGCGAATGCGCGATCCTGATCCTGCGCAGAGAATCACACCTTTCATAAGACTTCCACTCTCCATTAAACTGATCTATTTCTCTATGTATAATCAAATGCCGCCGTTTCTGGCAGGGCGGATCAAGGGGTCTTGCACACAAAATGTTAAAAAAAAGAAGAGACCCCTCAAACGGGTCTCTTCTTCGCGGTTTTCGTCGTGCGAATGGCGAGTGCCAAAAATGCCGCGAGCACCCCCGTGCCGCCGGCGACGAGGAACGCGACCACATAGTCGTTGAACAAGGTGTGCAACAGCCCCGCTCCGTACGCCGCCGTAGCAGCTCCGAGTTGGTGGGAAGCGGAAATCCAGCCGAAGACCATGCCGACGTTCTCTTTGCCGAAGATATCGGCAGTCAAGCGAACGGTGGGAGGAACGGTTGCGATCCAATCGAGGCCGTAGAACACCGAGAAGATCACCAGCGAAATTCCGTTGGCATCCAGCGCATACGGCAAGAACATCAGCGACAAGCCGCGCAGAGCGTAGTACCAGAACAACAACCAGCGATTGTCCCAGCGATCCGACAGCCAGCCGGAAAGCGTGGTGCCGACGAGGTCGAACACGCCCATGAACGCCAACATCCCGGCCGCTTGCACTTCGGGGATGCCGTGCTCAAGACAGGCAGAGATCATGTGCGTCCCAATCAACCCGTTCGTCGTGAACCCGCAAAAGAAAAACGTCCCGGCCAACAGCCAAAACGCCGGCCGTTTTGCCGCCGTCACCAGCACGCGAAGCGGAGCGAGCAGCAAATTGCCGGATGGACCGCCGGAAGCAGGAGTTGTAGCTACAGTGGACCCCTCCCCTTCAACGGACGCTCCATACGGGGTCAGACCGACATCGCGGGGATGATTGCGCATGAATAGCAAGACGATGGGAATCAACAGCAGAGCGCCGCATGCGACGGTCAGCACCGTAGAACGCCACCCGGCGGACACGGTGATATTTGCCAACAGGGGGAGGAACAACAATTGTCCGGTTGCGCCGCTGGCGGTCATCAACCCGACGACCAAGCCCCGACGTTCCACGAACCAACGATTTGCAACCATCGCGCCCAGAACGTTTGCCATCGAACCGGTGCCAAGACCGATCACGATCCCCCAGAGCAGGTTGAGCTGCCACGATTGTTGGATGAGGCTTGAGAGGGCCATCCCGGAAACCAAGAGGCACAGCGCGATCACCATGATGCGCCGAATGCCGTAGCGATCCATGATGGCGGCGACAAACGGACCTGTCAGTCCGTACAGAACCAAATTAATTGATAAGGCCACAGAGGTCGTCGTGCGATCCCAGCCAAACTCCGACTCCAACGGCATCAACAACACGCCGGGCGTCGAACGTACTCCGGCCGCGATCAACAGCGCCAAGAACGTAACCGCCACGACCACCCAGCCGTAATGAAGTTTTCGCAGAAAAAAAACCTCCTATTGCTACGATTATCGCGCATCGGGAGGGGTTCTGTCTGTAGTGGCTTTCACAAAATTGTCAAACAGGCACAAGGTTCCATAATATATGTTATGTAGATTTGCGGAAGTTGCCTAGTCTTCCAGATAGATCATCTTTCGCGTCATCCCGCCGTCCACGACCAAGTTGACGCCGGTGATGAAGTCATTGCGTTCATCGGTTAGGAACAGGCAGGCGCGCCCGATGTCTTCAGGTGTCCCGACACGTCCGGATGGGTGTTGGGTGTGGTCTTCGGGCCGCAATTGATCGTAGTCGGTGGTCTGAATCCAGCCCGGCGAGATGCAGTTGACGTGGATACGATCGGGGCCAAGTGAAACGGCCAATGCGTGCGTGAGCGCGAGCAGGCCGCCTTTTGACGCAGCGTACGCTTCGGTGTTCGGCTCCGATTGGAGAGCACGCGTCGAAGCCATGTTGATGATCTTGCCCCCGCTTCCCTGTTCCTTCATGAGACGGGCCGCTTCACGAGCGCAGAGAAACGAACTGCGCAAGTTGGTGTTCAGAACATCGTCCCACTCCTCCACTCTCAAGTCATAGGGCGACTTCCAGCGCGAAATCCCGGCGTTGTTGATCAACACATCGAGCCGTCCGTACCGTTCTCCGACCTGTTGAAAAAGGGCGGCGATCTCCTCCGGACGCCGCACATCGACTTGAGCAGCCATCGAGTTGGCGCCAACTTCGGGGTACGCCGCTTGAATTTCGGAAATTGTCTTCTCCGCCATCTCCCCCTCTACATCGACGACGACCACGGTGTACCCCGAGGCTGCGTAGGTATGTGCAACGCCGTGTCCGATCCCGCGTCCGGCTCCGGTGATGAGGGCTATTTTTGCTTGCATGAGAGGTTCGACCTTCTTTCTAGAGTAGACGTTAGACGTGTTCCCAGCGGTGTTGGACTTTCGTAAGTTTCGGATTCTCACCAACGCCGTAGCGCGGGTTGATCAACAGCCGTACTTTACGAATCAGTTCGTCAAACGACGCAAACCCGGCCATCGAATTGGCATAGGCGTCTGAAACGTACAGGAAAAACGGAGGACGGTACTTCTCTTCCAAGTAGCGCACGATCAGCTCCAAAGGGGTGTATTTCTTGCGCTTCTCTTCCCAGACGTCGATCCCGATCTTCACGGGCGTCGAAGGCAGGTCGTCTACGAGAGCATCCAGCGCTTTTACACGTTTATGAAAGGCGGGCACCTCGGGCCAGCCCATCGTTTTTAACGTTTTCTCATGGTGTGGGAACAGCACGATCTGCGCAAAACTGCGCACTTCCGCGAACTCCACGAGTTGGGTCAACTGCTCTTGCTTCCAGTCGGCAAAGGCATCGAGCACCACGATGGTTCCCTTACCCGGATCGGTCGCGATCTTCGGATCATATCCGAATTCGACGATGCGGTTGTCTTTCGCCATTCGCTCATCTCCTCCCCTCAAAACACCTACTTACTTCGGTTCTTTGGCAGGGCTTTCCTCTTAGTGTGCCACATCACTTGACGATTTTACCAAACTAAAGATATACTGTTTTCAGAAAGTTTCCTTCGGGCAAAAAACTTGTGTAGGGCTAAGAATGTGAGCGGGCAGAAAATATCTTCACCAAAACCAAAAGGCCGGCATACCCATGATAGCGAGCCAACGGTTTTTCTTTTTTGCCACAATGTTTCCCTAGGGCAAAAAAATTAGCTTGGGCTATCTTCTAAGAAAACGAGGTGTTTGTCTCATGAAAGACAGCGGCACTCCCGTCTCTCTCGTGACGGACTCCGGATGGCGCTCGGAGAAATCAAGCAACTCTTTGCAGGAAGTTCACCGTTCGATGCCGGTTCCCACGAAAGGCTCGTGGATTCGTAAGTTTATGGCGTTTCTCGGCCCCGGGTACTTGGTCGCGGTTGGGTATATGGACCCCGGAAACTGGGCGACCGACTTGGCGGGGGGATCGAAGTTCGGGTATACGCTTTTGTTTGTGATTATGATTTCCAATCTGATGGCGATTCTGCTGCAAGCGTTGGCCGGAAAGCTTGGCATCGTCACAGGTCGTGACTTGGCACAGGCGTGCCGGGATGCCTACTCCCGCCCCGTCTCGATGTGCCTCTGGTTTCTGTGCGAATTGGCGATTGCGGCTTGTGACCTCGCGGAGTTGATCGGTTCGGCGATTGCACTCAACTTGCTGTTCGGGTTGCCGCTGCTCTGGGGCATCGTGTTGACATCGGTTGACGTGCTGCTCGTCCTGCTGTTGCAGAACAAAGGCTTTCGCTACATTGAAGCGATGGTCATCGCGTTGATCGTGGTGATCGGAGGTTGCTTCGGAATTGAACTGTTCCTCTCCAAACCGGATCTGGGCGGTGTAGCCGCGGGCTTCCTGCCGACAGCGGAGATCGTCAGCAACCCGGCGATGCTCTACATTGCCATCGGAATCCTCGGGGCGACCGTTATGCCGCACAACCTCTACCTGCACTCGTCGATCGTGCAAACTCGCCGCTTTGAAGAGACGGCACTCGGCAAAAAAGAAGCGATCCGGTACAGCACATGGGACTCGACGATTGCCCTGCTGTTCGCCCTCTTCATCAACGCGGCGATTCTGATCCTCGCCGCCTCGAGCTTTCACACGACCGGCAACACCGACGTTGCGGAGATTCAGGACGCCTATCGCCTGCTCTCTCCATTGCTTGGCACGACGGCAGCCAGCATTTTGTTCGGTGTGGCGTTGCTTGCTTCCGGGCAGAACTCGACGTTGACGGGCACCCTGGCAGGCCAAATCGTCATGGAAGGTTTCTTGAACATACGGATCAAAGCTTGGTTGCGCCGCTTGATCACGCGAGTTGTCGCCATCGTCCCCGCGATCATCGTCACTGCGCTGTACGGGGAAAAAGGCACGGGCGAACTCCTGATCCTCAGTCAAGTGATCCTGTCGCTGCAACTCTCCTTCGCCGTCATTCCACTGGTGAAGTTCACAAGCGATCGGAAAAAAATGGGCGAGTTCGTCAACCCGCTCTGGTTGAAGATTCTCGCCTGGATCGTGGCCATCGTGATCGCCGGTCTCAATCTGTATCTCTTGTACGGAACCCTGTTTGGTTAACAGTTGATCGAAAAAGCGAGCGCTGTGCAAGAGTGCTCGCTTTTTCATATGTTTGGAAAACGGTTTCGATGACTGGCAGGCAGGACTTTCCAAGGACGGAAGCGAAAGAAAATGGGAACTTGTGAAACGGGGACTGGCTTTCTTCGTACTAAGTAGCAGAGAGGGGTGTTGGTTTTTGGATTACGCACTTTTTACCGGAGGACTTATCATTTCGTCGTTGTTGCTGTTTGCGGCGCTGTTCTTCACCGTGGTTCCGATCATTCCCGGGACCATTTTTACGATTCCGGCGTTTCTGATCTTCGGGTGGATGTCGGGATGGGATGACTTCTCCGTTGTGTTCTGGATCGGTCAGAGCGTGTTGATCGTCGTGAACTTCATTTCGGACAACGTGGCCCAGATCTTCGGGATCAAGAAGATGGGCGGCAGCAAGGCTGGGATGATCGGGGGGTCGCTTGGGATGTTTATCCTCCCGTTCGTGATCTCCCCGCTGGGGCCGCTGGCGGTGATCTTCGGGCCGTTGCTGGGTGCTGTCATCGGCGCGATGATCGGTGAGATGCTGATGCGCCGCAAGACCAATGAAGTGATGAAGGTAGGCTGGGGTTCGCTGTTGAGTTTCTTGGCCGGTACTGTCTTCAAGATTTTGCTCGTCGGCATTCAGATCGTCTGGTTCTACATTGCGATCTTCTAAAAAAAGTCTTCACCACGGTTGACCCTCCTGAGTATTGGGTATAGTACCAAGAAAAGGAGGGTTTTTGTTATGAACATGGACTTCTATCGCGATGCACTTGACCATCGCAACCTTTCCGAAGAACTCCATCGAACCCCGTGGTGGGATTCGTTGATGCATAACGACCGGTTCAAAAATGCCTTGGAGCGCAACTACCATGCGCGCCTGCAATTGGGCGAAACCTCCTATCTCAAAAAACTGCTGCGCTCGGAATCGGAACGGCAATCGTTTATCGAGCAGGTCTACCACCCTTCCCCCGACCAACTTGCAACTCCCGATGAGGACTGACACCATGATTGGGCGTGTTGCGTACACTGTTAACACCAATCCCATCTGAAAGGGTGCGAGCCATGAAGAAAATTCATTTTGTCGGGATCAAAGGGGCTGGAACGAGCGCGTTGGCGCAATTGTACGCTCGGATGGGGTACCAGGTATCCGGTTCGGATAGTCAGGAAGTGTTTTTCACCGACGAACTGCTCTCTCAAGCGGGCATCACATATATCGCATCACCCTCTCCGGAGAACGTTGAGAGCGTGGATCTCGTCTGTCATTCCCCTGCTTACAATGACCAGCACGTCGAGATCAAACGGGCCAAGGAACTGGGCATCCCCGTCTACAACTACCCGCAAATGCTCGGAAAATTGACGCAGGAACGTGCAAGCGTCTTGATCACCGGCACGCACGGCAAGACGACTACCACCTCGATGGTCGGCGCCCTGCTCACCTCCGCCGGACTGGATCCGATGGTGGTGATCGGCAGCAAAAACTACAACATCGGCAGCAACGCCCGCTATGGCGAAGGATTGTTGGTGGCCGAGGCTTGCGAATACAAACGGCACTTCCTGAACTACCAACCGCAACTGCTCGTCGTCAACAACATCGATTTCGATCACCCGGATTATTTCCAAGACATCGACGATGTGTTCCTTTGTTTCCAACAGCTCGTCGACAAGTTGCCGGAAGACGGCGTATTGGTCGCGTGTGGTGACGACCCTCGCTGCCGGCAATTAGAAACGGATGCAAAAATTGTGTATTTCGGTTTGGATTCCAGCAATGACCTCTACGCGACGAACATCAACGAATCGCGCGGGGTGTTGTGCTTCGACGTCTGGGAAGGCAGCACACCGCTTGGAAGCGTGCAGTTTCGCTCGCTCGGTCGCCACAACGTGCTGAACGCGCTGGCGACGATTGCGATCGCTCGCTACCTCAACTTGGATTTCCAAGATGTGCAGTCGTCGCTAAGTCAGTTCCAAGGCGTTTATCGCCGCTTTGATTACCTGGGGCGTCTCGGAGGCATGGAGGTGTATGACGATTACGCCCACCACCCGAGTGAAATCTCGACCACGCTCCGTGCTGTGAAAGCGTCGTTTCCGAATGACCCGCTGATCACCGTGTTCCAACCTCATACGGTCTCAAGGACACGGAAGTTTTTGACGGAGTTCGTGGATTCGCTCACGTTGTCGGATGAGGTGCTGTTGGTGAAGCTGTTCTCTTCGGCCCGGGAGCAGGAATCCGGCGATGCACTCACCGAACAGTTGGCCGATGCGATACGCCAGCGCGGGAAGTCGGTCACCTACGTGGATAATCTGGAAGAAGGAACTCGCTTTCTGCAACAGTATGCGACGACGAACCAAGGGATCGTATTGACCATGGGAGCCGGGAACGTGCGAGGGATCGGCGAAGACTCGCTGACGTTCTTGTTGGAGTCGAAATCGGAATAACGTACGGAATGCGGAACAGAAGCTACCCTCTTGCAGGGTGGCTTTTTTTAGGGCCCGATATTTCCGCAGAAATGAGAATAATCGGTGAGTTTCGCGCTTAAGCGTCGAAAGTGGTGGATATTTTGTCGCGAAAAGTAAGGTTATGCCTGTAGGGCTCTATAAGGCCCGTGGTGGAGAAGTTCTTGATAATGGTGTAATGGTATTCGAAGGAGAAGAGAAGGGCCTTAAAAGGGAATATAGAAGGTCGTTTTTCAGAAGGAAATGCAAGTTAGTTCACATAAAATGGCGACGAGGTGAGAGGTTGGGATCGCTTCCCTAACGACCGAAAATAATCGAAGGTCTTTCATGCAATACTATAGCGATAACTGGTTATTATCGCTATAATCATAGTATTGAGCTCTTTTGAAAGGAGTTTGGTAGTTATGACGATGGATTCCAACAATCAGCTCCCTATGACGATGGGAACAGGTGTTCCTTCTCTTGCAAATGAAATGGGGATCATGAATGATGAGCATTTGATTGCCCTCTTTCTGAATCGCCCGCGTCCGAAAAAGTGGTCCAAGATGACGGTCAAGGCCTATCATCGTGATCTCCAAACCTTTTTGAATTTCATCGACGGCACTCCACTCGCCAACGTTACATATGTACAGCTCGTGACCTACTTTAATACCTTGGAACATTATGCTCCTGCCACCCAGCAACGGATGATTATCATCATGAAGTCCCTATTCCTCTTCGCCCACCGTCTTGGGTATATCCATCGAAACCCGGCGATTCTCATTGCAGCTCCTCGAGTCCCGAATCGAGCTACTCATAAGCGGTCGCTCGCGGTAACCGAAGCGCAGAAGTTGCTGGAAGCGTCGAAAGGAAATGAACGCTCCTATGTAATCGTCGTCTTGCTGATGACAACCGGAGTTCGTGTTGAAGAACTTTGTCAGGCAAACTGGTGCGATCTCTATGAAGACATGCGGGGCAATATCGGGTGGATGGTCCGAGGCAAGGGGGACAAAGACCGCCCGGTGCTGATCCGTCCCGATGTGTGGGAGCTCTTGCAAAACTTCCGCCGCTCTTGCGGCAAGAACCCGAATCTCGATCCGGGCGATCGCACACCGTTGGTGATCACTCGTCGCTTCACACGCTATCGTCAGAACGGAGTTCGCGATATGATGTATCGCCTCTCGCGCTCGGCCGGTCTCTCTCGAATGATCTCACCGCACGTTCTGCGACATACCTGCGCAACGTTCGCACTGGAAGCGGAAGCCCCGTTGCTGCAGGTGCAACGTCAGATGGGCCATGAAAGTTTGCGCACGACAGAACGTTATCTCCATGACATTCGCGAACTCAGCGAGAGCGCCGGCGGGTACATCAACCAAGTCACGATCTAGGTTGTCTATAATAATGTTATGTCCCCTATCTGCTCCCTAAGGAGGGAACTCAGCGATGAAGATCACTCACCAAGTTGAGCATCGACCGTACCCAATCCCTACCAAACTATGGGTAATGACACAGACGTGGAACCGCCTGTTGTTCGCGCATTGGCCAATTCCGGTGTCCGCCATACGTGAACACATCCCGAAGGAACTAGAAGTCGATACCTACAATGGAGTGACGTACATAGGCGTTGTTCCCTTTGACATGAGTGACATCCGCGCTCGATTTTTCCCTCAGATTCCGTATACGAATAAGTTTCCGGAACTCAATGTTCGCGCCTACGTCACCCGTGACGGCAAGCCAGGTGTCTATTTTTTCAGCTTGGATGCCTCGAATCTCTTGGCGGTCTCTGTCGCTCGCGGAATGTTCTCTCTGCCTTATTTTCATGCTCAAATGTCCTCCATACAGAGACGAGACACCATTGAATATCAAAGTCAACGCATCCACAGCAACGCGCCTGCAGGGGAATTTGTCGCCGCGTATCGTCCGACCTCGGAGGTCTACTATGCGGAACCGGGCACGTTGGACCATTGGTTGACGGAGCGCTATTGCTTGTACACGATGCATGGAGGACACCTCTATCGCGGTGACATTCACCATGTTCCGTGGCCCCTGCGACAGGCAGGGGCAGAATTTGAGAAAAACACGATGCTGGACCGGCTGAACTTGCCGATTGACGATCCCCTCTCTCCTCCGATCCTCCACTACGTCGACTCCATCATGGCCCTGATCTGGCCGCTTGTGAAAGTAACTGGATAGACCTCGTCCACAACGTGACGGGAAAGCAAGCCATGCCGGAATCCTCGACATGGCTTTTTAGTTTCCATAATATATGTTACGGAAACGAGAACTCCCTTTCTTGATCTCTCCCCACCGATACCGCAGCAACGGCCATAAGCTGGGGTCCTCCATACCGAGCCGCCAAAGAGAAAGTCCCGCCAACCCATAGCGATTGAGGATCGTGACCTTCTGCGAAAGACTTGAGGTGTTCTCGAACCACACTTGATGGTCCACACCTTGGCTGTCTTGATAGACGTACATCGGCGTTTGACTAACCGGATCGAACTTCACGTGGACCCGATATTGGCGAGCGCGGTTCATCGCGCCCTCGAAGGAAAGGTATTCAGGGACTGTGCTGTTCTCCTTCCAATCGTAGGCGTATCCGGCGATGCCAAGCAAAATTTTATTCGCTGGAACGCCTGACGCCAACGCATGGCGCACCCCGGTCTCCGCCCAGGGAAGTGAACAGAGCGGCCCTGGCCCTGTCTGCAAGCGATGCTCTGTGTTCAGCAGCAACGCCACCAAGTCGGCCGCTCGCCCGATTCGCAACAAATCGTACGCTCCGGTATGGGGCACGCCGTGCGTTGTCGGCATCATCGGTACGTTGACGACCAATGTCCACCCGCGCAGCCGGCAGAGTCCGGCCAACTCCTCCACCCACTCCGCCAAGTGCTCCCGATCGCTCTCCTCCACGTCGACCCAATCGAGCCAGATGCCATCCAGCCCATATCGTGCATACGTGTACTCGACCGCTTCCAGCAAGTGTTTTCGATAGACGGTCATCGCTTGGTGAATGGTCTGTCGGGCATTGACATCGGAAGGATAGTAGAGGTTGGTCAGCGTCGCGATCACCTGCACCCCGCGCTCACGAGCTGTGCGCAACACCGATTCAATCTGTGCTTCTCCCGCGTAAGACTGCAACCGCCACGGTTCATCCGGCGCGACTTGGAACCAAAGTGGGAAGATTCCGCTCAAACCGTCTGCCCCGGTCTTGACCAAAGCCCGCTCACTTCCGGGATAGACACCCTCTGCCGCTGTATAGGCGGCAAACGCAAAGCGCGGGATGCGTGGCCGTTGAACTGGGGACGCTTTCACAGGCGGCTCGGCCACAGCTTTGGGCTTTGGCACTTGCAAGATTCGGCCGGGGGTCAGCACCGTGTCCAAGGACAGCTGATTCAGCCGGGCGATGGTCGCCGTCGTCGTTCGATAACGATTTGCGATAGATGACAGTGTGTCACCCTCCCGTACGATCACGTAGTGCAACTGCGTCGTGGATATGACCCCCACCTCCTCTTGATCTCCGTTCCACGTACGTGAATTTACTTTTGAATGGGAGACAACTTCGCGCGGATCGGACCCCATGACGCCGGGTCCTCCAATCCAAGTCGCCAGTGCAGGATACCGCCAAGGTGAAACCTGCGCACGAGGTCGAGCTTCAGCGACAGACTGCGAGCGTCCTCATACCAGACATGATGCAGTTCCCCACGCCCGTCTGTATAGTCGAAATGCGGCACGCGGTACGAGGGATGAAACTGAGCGGTCGCGTTGTGTTGACGGCGCAGACGTTGCACCGCTTCAAAAGACAGGGCCCGCGCGCCCGGACGATTGTCCGTCCAGTCATAGCCGTACGCCGCGATGCCTAACAAGATCTTGCGAGACGGGACACCCGTGTCGATCGCCAACCGCACCGTACGCTCCACCCAGGGAATCGATGCGACCGGGCCGGGTGTGCCTTGGTTGGCTTTGTGCTCGTCGTAGGTCATAATCCCGAGATAGTCGACGCTCGTCGCCAAACCCGGATAGTCGAAGTCCATCGAAAACGGCTGGTGATGCGCATCGCCCAACACACAGACGACGAGAAGTTTCCCCTGCTCATGCAGACGTGCCGCCAACTCGCGAACGAAGGACGTGTAATTCGCCGTATCCCCCGGTTTCAAACGTTCAAAGTCGAGGTTCACACCATCAAAACCATACTCTTCGACCGTGTGCAGGATGTTTCGGATCAAAATCGCCCGGTTGGCCGTGATGGCACTGTGCAAGACCTGCGTGCGCGACGCTCCGGGCCGCTTTTCGGTGTTGTGAAGGGACGCCAAGACCTTCACACCCCGCCCGTGTGCATCTCCGATCAACGTTCGGATCGTCGCCGGTGTCACGCGAGACTTGATTTGTCCGGCAGCGCCGAGGTTCAGATCAAACCAATACGGCGCAATCGCCGACAAGAGCCCGGCATGCTGATGAAACGAGTTCTGGCTGCCCGGTAAACTCACGCCCATCGGCCCTGCATGAAAGCCCAGCACAAACTGCTGACCGGCTTTCGGTTCTCGAGGGTCCCACGCTCTCGTCATGACTTTCACGACGTCGCCCTGCGCGAACCCTTGCATTCCGGGGTTGAGCCGGCGCAACTCCTCCGCCGTACATCCATAGCGCGCTGCAAGATCATCCAATGTCTCTCCTGCCTTGACGACGACAAAGGTGACCCGTGTTCCCTCCATCATCCGTACCCCCGTTCTTGGTGTTCTGTCGACACTATCCTATGCAGGCGATGGTCGATGTGAAAGCCGTCCAAGAACAAGAACATATGTTCTGTTTCTATCATAATGACGTCTATCTGTTCTTGTCAAGAAAAAACAAGAACTCATGTTTGTATCTAGTACCAGTGTGTGGTATAATTTCTGCTATAAACTAACATCGAACATATTTTCCCATTGATATACATCACGACTGGATATGAGGAGTTGTTCTGCCAATGCTGAAGCTGTCTAAGCGTCAACAGGAAATCATGGATTTCATCAAGAACGAAGTGCGGGCCAAGGGATATCCGCCGTCTGTCCGGGAGATCGGCGAAGCGGTCGGCTTGGCTTCGAGTTCTACTGTACACGGACATCTGGCTCGTCTGGAGCAGAAAGGCCTGATCCGCCGCGACCCCACCAAACCGCGCGCGATTGAAGTGCTCGATCTGGAAGCAGACACAGAGAGCGGCCGTTTCGAATACTCGACCGTCATGGCTCCGATCATCGGGAAAGTCACAGCGGGTCAGCCGATCACTGCGATTGAGAACGTTGAGGACTACTTCCCGCTGCCGACTTCGTTCGTCGGCGATTCGTCCGTGTTCCTGCTGAATGTCTCGGGAGATTCGATGATCGACGCCGGGATCTTCGACGGCGACCTCGTGATCGTCCGTCAACAGGCGACGGCAAACAACGGTGAAATCGTCGTCGCAATGACCGAAGACGATGAAGCGACCGTCAAACGCTTCTATAAGGAAGCCGATCACATCCGCCTCCAACCGGAGAACCCCTCGCTTCAACCGATGCGCTACAACAACGTCACCATCTTGGGCAAAGTCGTCGGCATCTTCCGCCACATCGACTAAGCACATCCTACGCCCGACTACCCTCTATACGTGAAAAAACGACCCTGTCGCCTTTGCCGACAGGGCCGTTCTTTTCCCGAGGTGCGTTCCTCTCCTCTACACCTCGTACAATCCCCTTTTCTGATGCTATTCTTTACGCCCGAAGTTCTCCTGCGATGTACGTCGCTCGAGCTTGCCGTGCCTCATCCAGCCACACAAAGTCCGCGTCGTATCCAACTGCGAGTGCCCCTTTGCGCCCTTGCAAACCAAGGACCGCCGCAGGCGTGGTGGAAGCCATCGCCACAGCTTTCTCCAGCGGAGCGTGCCCGAGTTCAACCATGTTGCGCACCGCACGATCGAGTGTCAACGTGCTGCCCGCCAATGTTCCGTCCACCAAGCGGGCTTCACCTCCGACCATGTACACATTCTGTCCGCCAAGGTCATATTCACCGTCCGCCATCCCGACGGCACGCATGCCGTCACTGACCAGCACGAGACGTTCTTGTCCTTTGACTTTGTAGAGAATGTTCATCACCGCCGGATGCACGTGTACCCCGTCCGCAATCAACTCTGTCGTCAAGTCATCATGGTACAGAGCGGCCCCGACCACGCCGGGCTCGCGATGATGCAAGCCGCGCATCGCATTGCAGCAGTGCGTCACATGTTGGAGTCCGTGTGCCATCGCACTTGTTACTTCATCGAACGTCGCATCGGAGTGTCCTACGGAGACCCGCACGCCTTGTTCGCTCAGGTACGCAATCACCTCAGCCGCCTCCGGATGTTCAGGCGCAAGAGTCACCAGTTTCAGCAACCCCTGCCCCGCTTCCACCAGCCGCTGTGCATCGCGCAACAACGGGCGAATGACATGCGATTCGTTTTGCGCGCCTTTGTAACGCAGGTTGATCCACGGCCCTTCCAAGTGAACCCCGAGCAAGGATGCCCCAACCGGTTCACGACGAGCAAATTCTGCACACGTGCGGAGCACGCTGAGGAGATGCTCCAAGTCCCCGGTCAAAGTCGTCGCGAGAAACCCGGTGACGCCATACGTCGCCAAGCCTCGCGAGATCGTCTCCAAAGCCTCCAAACTTCCATCCATCACGTCCGACCCATGCACCCCATGCACATGCAAGTCCAGATACCCCGGCACGAGAATCCCCGTCTCATACACGGCATCCGGCACGTCTCCGTCACGCAGCGGCCCGACATACGTGAATCGTCCGTCTTCGCAGACCAGCACTTGATCGTCGTGGAACTTCCCTTCGATCAGCGCTCGGCCTTGCAAGATGTGTTTCTTCATTAATAGTCCTCCTCAGAAAAAACGGCTGCATGCAGGTTCCGCCGCCAAACCGCGAGATCGGACGGAGTTGGATGCAAGCGATTGGTCAACGAGACAACCACCAGACCCGACACCGGATCTACCCAGACAGCCGTACCCGTAAACCCTGTATGACCGAAAACATGCGGCAAAAATGTCTCACCTGCCCAGACACCCATCTCCCAGCCAAGTCCTCTCGACAGCCCCAAACCTGCCGTGTGATTTGTCGTTGCCAACTGCACAAGCTCCGGCGTGAGGAACCCTCGCCCGCCTGCCGCCCACATTTGCGCGTAACGGGCCACGTCCGCCACCGTTGAGAACAACCCGGCGTGACCGCTGACTCCGCTCAGTCCATAGTGGCAATTGCCATCGTTCACCGCTCCGCAAATCGTCTGTGCCCGCCATGGGAACCGTTCGATCTCCGCGTCTGTCGCATAGTCTCGGCACATCGTCCGTTCGATGGCGTTCCCCACTTCAGTGGCAACGACATTTTTTCCCGCTGGATGATAGCCTGTGTCTACCATTCCCAGAACTCCAAACGCTTGTTCGCGAGCGATATCCTCGAGCGGTTTCTGCCAGATGTCCTCCAACACGAAGCCGAGCAAGATCATGCCGAGATCGGAGTAGAGGGCCCGAGTCCCTGGTTCGTACACCAAAGTCTCGGCCTCGATCCGCGTGCGATAGTCCGCTTTCCCCTGCCTCCATAAATAGAAGGGCTTCCATGCTGGAAGCCCCGAGGTGTGGGTGAGCAGATGATGTACAGATATTCCGTGCCCCGGCAACACCGGGCGGTCTACTTCCAACCGCCCCTCTTGCACGGAGCGCAACACGGCAGGAAGCGTCGCGATGACCTTGGTCAACGACGCGATGTCAAAAACGGCATCGACCGTCATCGGCCTCCGCCGTGGAGTGACCTCGGCATATCCGCGAGCCGCCTCCACGAGAACCTCGCAACCTTCTGAGGTTACGCGGCTGACATGTACGACGGCTCCTGCGAAGAGACTGTCTGCCAAGCCTTGCTCCACCACATCGAGAACGCGCGATCTCATTCCTTCACGCCGCCCAGTGTCAAGCCCTTGATGAAGTGACGTTGGAACGCGACGAACACGACGATCATCGGAACGGCCGCCACTGCCGCGCCGCTCATCAGCAGCTTGAAGATCGCCAGGTTCTGGTCTTGCAACGTCTTCAATCCGACCGGCAGCGTGTAGAGGTCCGCATCGTTGAGCACGATGATCGGCCAGAGGAACGAGTTCCAGACATTCATGAAGGTGAAGATGCCAAGCGTCGCCAGCGCCGGTTTGGCAAGCGGCACGACGATCGTCCAGAACGTTTTCCACTCCGAGGCGCCGTCGATCTTGGCGGCTTCGAGCAGATCAGACGGAATCGAGAGCATGTATTGGCGCATGAGGAACACGCCAAACACCATGCTGAGGTCGGGCAAGATCAGCGCCCAGTGCGTGTTCATCAGACCCAAGTTCTGAACCATGATAAACAGCGGAACCAGCGTGATCTGACCGGGAATCATCATCGTCCCGACGATCAACCAGAAAAACAGCTTGCGACCGGGGAATTCCTTTTTCGCCAGTGCATAACCAGCCATCGTGTCGAGCACGAGAATCCCCACCGTCACCACGACGGCGATGTACGCGGAGTTGAAGAACCACCGCCAGATGTTGGTGCTTTGGAACAATTGCTGGAACCCGGCAAACGTGTCATGGAGGATCAGACTGCGGTTCTCCGGATGCGTGAAAAACTCCACGATCCCCATCGGGATGAGCTTCGGTGGATCGGCTTCCACGTAGTTCGGCAATTGCAACGCCGTGGAGAACACCCAATACAGCGGAAGCAAGGAGATGATCGCCCAGACGAAGAGCACGAAGTACGTCAGCCATTTCATAGGTGAATGTTTGATCTGCATGTCGCTCCCCCTCCTAGTCTTCCGCTTTGCGGTACATCAGCCAGTATTGGGCGATGCCGAAGATCAACGTGATCACGAACAGCACAATCGCTTGTGCAGAAGCCAGTCCAAACTCCAGATCGCGGAACGCCGTCTTGTAAATCAACGACACCAACGTCTCTGTGGCATGTCCCGGGCCTCCGCCCGTCATGAGCAGAATCTGCGTGAACACTTGGAAGGAACCAATCAGGGACAACATGGTCAGATACAGCGTCGTCGGTTTGAGCAGCGGCACCGTAATTCGCCACCAGCGTTGTACTTCGCTTGCACCGTCGATCTTGGCCGCTTCATACAAGGAGTCCGGAATGGAGTCCATCGCCGCCAAGTACATGATGACGCCCACGCCCGGCGGGATCAGCACGCTCATGATGATCAGCGCCCAGAGTGCCGTGTTGGACTGGTTGAGCCAGTCTTGGGCAGGAACTCCGAGGAAGCCGAGCACATAGTTGAACAATCCATAGCGGTAGTTGTACACCCACCGCCAGACCATCGCGATAATAACCATCGAGGTGACCGTCGGCAGGTAGAACGCCCCGCGGAAAAAGCTCTGCGCCCGACGCCCGAGCGGGGAGATCAAGGTCGCCAACACCAAGGCGATCAACACTTGCAGCGGTACGGTGACCACCGTGTACTTCAAGGTGTTCCACAGTGCGGTTCGGAATGCCTCGCTGTCTGCGACAGACTTGAAGTTTTTGAACCCGACCCACTCGCTGCCGAACACGCCGTACTCTTGGAACGCAAGCACGAACGCCCAGATTACCGGGATGAGGACAAAGGCTGTGAACAAAATTCCTTTCGGTAACAGGAACAGATAAGCGGCTCGTTGTTTCCACATCTCGCGCAAAAGCGACTTCCGGCGGATGGCCGGAGGGGTCGCTTTTGCATCGAGTTGGGTCTTTGTTAACTCTTCAGTTGCTTGCGGGGAACTCACAGTTGTACCTCCCTATTTCGAGAGCAGTTCGTCGGCTGTCTTTTTCGCTTCCTTCATGGCATCCTCCGGAGATTTCTCCCCGTTGAGAACCAGTTGAAGCTGGGACTGGATCGCTTCGTCGATCTTCTTCCAATCAGCTTGTTTCGGCATCATCACCGCAGTTTCGGTGAGTTTTTGCGCTTGTTGCATTTGCGGGTTGTCGGCAAACGGGTTTTGGTCGGCCGCCGACTTGCGGGACGGGAAGACACTGTAGTTTTTCGCCGTAACGACTTGCTGTTCGGTCGAGGTCAGTTGCTTCATGAGGTCGGCGATGACTTTTTTCTTGCCTGCATCGTCTTGGTGGAACATCATCCAACCGCCGACGCCGCCGATCGTAACCGGCTTGCCGGAGCCCGTCGGGTACGCGGCCACCATGAAGTTTTTCATGTTGGCTTTTTGAGCCGCTTGGATCGCCCAAGTCGCCCACGGTTCAACTGCGACGTTTTTCTGTGCAGAGAACGCTTTCCAAGTTCCGCCGACGTCGCCGGAACCCATTTCCTTCGGTGCGACCGGGATGGTTTTCAGATCGGCGAGCTTTTTCATCGCGCCGGTTGCTTCTTTGGAATCGAAAGTGAACGTCTTCAAGTCGTCGGACACCGGGCGGCCGCCGTCCATGTAGAGGAACGGCCAAGATTCGTAGTATCCGTTTTTGACGTAGGTGGAGAGACCGTAGACATCCACTTTGCCGTCGCCGTCTTTGTCATAGGTAAGTTTCTTCATGTCGTCGACGAATTCATCCCATGTCCATTTGCCGTCTTTCGGCGGCTCGACGTTGCGTTCCTTGAAGATGTCGAGGTTCAGCAACATGCCGTGAACGGTCATCCCGCCCGGCAGACCGTAGAGCTTGCCGTCTTGGGTGTATGCATCGAGCGCGTTCGGGAGGAAGTCTTTTTTGTCATCGGCCGTTACGTACTCGTCGATCGGCTCCAACACTTTTTGCTTCAAGAACGCTGCGTTGACGCCGTTGCCGGAGATGTCGACCGGCGCGAGGTCCGGCCATGCTTTACCTGCGATAGAGACGCCGAGCTTGTCGTTCAATTCTGCCCACGGCACTTGTACGATCTCAACGGTGACACCCGGATGCGATGTTTCGAACGCTTTCTTCTGCGATTCGATCCACGCGTATTTGTTGCCGGCCTCTTCCCAACGCGGGCCGTCCCAGATCGTGATCTTGCCGGTCCAGTTGGCGGTTTCTTGCTTGGTGGTGCTTGCGGAGTCTTTGCTGCAACCGGTCACAGCGACGGTGAGCAGGGTTGCCGTAGCGAGCACTGCAAAAGCCTTGGAGTATTTCGTGTAGTTCATCTTCAAACTTCCTCCTCGATGTAAGTTCAGTCCCAAGTGATCTTGCCGAGCACGACCGGGCGCTTGGCACCGGTGGCTGACGGCAGATTGCCCGGTCTGCGATGGTAGGTTTCATAGCCGAGTACGGCAAAGGCGACCGCTTCTTTGGCATCGCTTGGGATGCCGGTCGCTTCGTTCTGGGTCAACACGTTCAACTGCGGCAGCTCTCGGCGAAGGCCGTCGAGCATCACCGGGTTGTAAGAGCCGCCCCCACCGACGATCAACTCGTCCATGACATGGTGCGGCAAGATAAACTCACGGATGGCACGAGCAAACGTCCGCACGGTGAAGGCGGTCGCCGTGGCGATTACGTCCTCTGCACGGAAGCCCCCCGCTTGGGCATCTCGCCACCAAGCGTCGACCATCTGCTCGCCGAAGAGTTCACGTCCGGTCGACTTCGGAGGTGCCTGTTGGAAAAAGGGCATCTGCAACCAAGGAGCCAAGAAGTCTTCCAACACTTGACCTCCCTGCGCCAGCCGTCCGTCCTCGTCATAGCGCTGACGGCCCTCGGTGAAGCGGTTGACCAAGCCATCGACAAGCATGTTGCCGGGTCCCGTATCGAACGCGACGGAATGTTCGGACGATGCACCGCGCGGCAAGACGGTCAGATTGGCAATCCCGCCGATGTTGGCGAGGATGCGCCCGCGATCAGGGGCTGCAAACAACAACGCATCCACAAACGGCACCAAGGGAGCTCCCTGCCCGCCCGCCGCCATGTCCCGCACGCGGAAATCGGCGACGACGGGTCGGCCCGTTTTTTCAGCGATCACAGAAGCCTCCCCGATCTGGAGCGTGGACGTCACCGCGTAGCCCGCGATCTCCTCGGCAACGGGGTGGTGATAGACGGTTTGACCATGCGACGCAATAAACATAATATTTGTTATGTCTACTCCGGCTCGTTCCACGACTTGCAGAACCGCGTCTGCAAACACATGACCGAGCAAAAAGTTCATCTGCGAGACTTCCGCTGCCGTTACACTCGGCTCAAACAATCGGAAGATCCGCGCACGAACTTCTGCGGAGAACGGCACCGTCTCGAAATGATCGAGTCGCACTTGCACATGCGGCGGTTCCCCTGAGATCGTGGTGATCGCGACATCCACACCGTCTACTGAGGTGCCCGACATCAGTCCAATGCATGTGATCATCGCGAGACCTCTAAGGAAATCGGCAGTCGTCCCATCAATTGGCGTTTGCCGAAAATCGCTTCGGCTGCCACGTCGATTCCCTCGGGCGTGAATTCGTAAACTGCGATGTGCGCATCAAACCCCTCGCAGACGGTACTGTCATACGGGGTCCGCATCGAGACGACCAAGCGAGGAATCGGCAAGTCGCGCAGATGGCGCAACAGCTCAACCTGACCTTCCGAGAGATGAGCGTTCAACGTTCCGACCACGACTGCCTGACAGGTGGACGCCGTCTTGACCGCCTCCGCGATCTCCTCCGCTGTCGGCGGGTTCGACAGTTCGATGCGTACGACATTCGAATGTTGACGCTCGATGGCCGTCGCCAGCGGGTTGATCAGATAACGGTCATCTTCAACGGGCGAGAGCGAAACGTTTCGCAAGTAGACTACCGCCACTCGGTCCTCCGCTTTCAATTGAAGCGGCAAAGCTCCGGGTCGAGTCGAGGTCAACGTCACCGCAGCTTCGTACACGTCGCGTGCCAGTTGGCGGTGCTCTGCACAACCGACGACAGAATCGGGAGTCAACTCCCCCTGCTCCAACTTCTCGAACAGCGGCAACCAATCATCCCAGCTCGTGTATTTCTCCTTCAAGGAGAGTACGCGCTGTACGGACGCTTCCAACCGCTCCTTTGTCAACTCGCCTTCTTCTACCCCGCGCAGGAAACGCTCGACAGCGCCTCTTTGCCAATCGTGGGTGTGCGAGATGAACGAGAGATCGACACCGGCGAGAAACGCACGGTACGTGCCTTCCACCGTGCCGATGGTCTTGGCGATGGCGTGCATCTCCATGCAATCGGTCGTAATGACGCCGTCAAAGCCCATTTCCTCCCGCAAAAGTCCTGTAATGACACGATGCGAAAGCGTTGCAGGCGTGTCGTCCGGCTCAAACTCAGGAAAGACCACATGCGCGATCATGATCGCATCCACTCCGGCTGAAATCGCTTTCAGGAACGGAGGCAGCTCCACGGCATGAAGTCGAGCCCGATCGTGTGGAATCAACGGCAAAGTCAAGTGCGAGTCAAGCGATGTGTCGCCATGTCCGGGGAAGTGTTTCCCGCAAGCAGCCAGCCCGGCCGCTTGGAGTCCCCGAATCGCCTCAACACCAAATTCCGACACTTGCCGGGGGTCTTCCCCATAAGCACGAACTCCGATGACCGGGTTGCGCGGGTTGTTGTTGACATCGAGCACCGGCGCGAGGTTGAAGTTGAACCCGAGCGCCCGCAGTTCACGTCCTGTGGCGTGCGCCACATCATGCGCCCAAGCCGAACGACCTGCCGCACCCAGCGCCATGTTGCCGGGAAAAAGCGTCGTGCCCGCCCCAAGGCGGCGCACGATGCCATTTTCCTGATCGACAGAGATGAGGAGCGGATGCGTGTGTCCGGCGTCGTAGGCTATTTTTTGCAAGGCGGTGTTCAAGCGCAGCACGTCTTGAGGACGACCGACGTTTCGAGCGAACAGGATGACGCCGCCGATGTGATGCTCACGAATCAAATGTTCGATCTCCGGCGACGGTTCGGAGCCGTGAAACCCGAACATCATCGTCTGGCCAACCTGTTGCGCAACGCTGAGTTGGGAGAGGTCAGAGTTACTCGGCATGAGTTCCCTCCTCGATAGCGAGTCGAGCGAACCCGTTCGCTACCTCCAACCGACGTTCTGCTTCTGCCACGTCACAGCCTGTTTTCAGCATCACCAACGCGACTTTCGCACGACGACCTGCCGATGTCAAAGCGGTTTCCGCTGTTGCGTGATCCACACCTGTCGCATTCATCAACATGCGACACGCGCGGTCCACCAACTTGATGTTGGTCGGCTTCACGTCGATCATCATGTTGCCATACGCTTTGCCAAGCCGTACCATAACGGCGGTCGAGATCATGTTCAGCACCATTTTCTGTGCGGTGCCGGCTTTCAGACGCGTGGAGCCCATCAGCACTTCAGGGCCGGTTGCCACTTCGATGGCGACATCAGCATTGCCACTGATCTCCGCTCCTTCGTTGCAGGACAAGGCTACCGTTCCGGCCCCCACGCTCTTGGCGAAGTTCAGCGCACCCGCCACATAAGGCGTGCGCCCGCTGGCACTGAGTCCGACGACGATGTCATGGGCGCCCAAGGCATGTTTGCGCAGGTCATAAGCCCCGGCATCTGCATCGTCTTCAGCCCCCTCCTGTGCTTCCACCAAAGCGTCAAGTCCGCCTGCGACGACACCGACGACCACGTCCGCTTCAATGCCAAACGTCGGCGGGCACTCCGATGCATCCAATACACCAAGACGTCCGCTGGTTCCCGCTCCTATGTAGAGCAAGCGTCCCCCGCGCCGAAGCCGTTCGACGATTCGATCTACCGCCTCTGCGATGCGCGGCAAAGCGGCACTCACAGAATCTGCGACCGTGCGGTCCTCGCGGTTCATCAACATCACGATCTCCAGCGCATTCATTTGATCCAAAGTGTCCGACTGCGCGTTGGTTTGTTCTGTAGCTAATTTTGCGATCGATTCCACGCTGTGAGACGCTCCTTTCGTTCCTAACGCCCCTCCTGTGCCAATCGAAGGGCACCAAATACGGGAGGCTGTCCCGGACGCACGTCCACCGTGTCGGGCAAGCGGGCTTCAAACAGCCCAATCAACGGACTGCCTGTTGAAAAAAGACCCCCCGCCAACACGACGGTCAAGCGTCGAGCCGTAACGTTCATTTTTTGCAAAAGCGCGACGACGAGCGCCGCAAGTTCATCTGCGGCTCCCTCCACCAGAGCTTGTGCCACAAGATCTCCGGCGGTTGCCGCGTCGAACACCAAACGAGCAGACTGTGCCACGTGCCCCCGCGAAGACGTTTCCCCGTAGACGAGGGGAAGCAAATCGGTTGGCTCCTGCACGCCATAGGCGTTCAGCACGAGCTCCGTCAGCGCCGTCTGCGGGTCGCGTCCGTCATAGGCGCGCAGAACGGAGGTGATCGCTCGGCGGCCGAGGTCGTAGCCACTGCCTTCATCGCCAAGCAAGTAACCCCATCCGCCGACGCGGGTCTCTTCTCCCGCCTCGTTGCGCCCGTACGCGACAGAGCCGGTACCGGCAATCAGTACGATGCCGACGCCCAGCTCTGCGTCCACAGGCAGTCCCGCTTCCAATGCGATGCGGGCATCATGGACGACACGCACGTTTGCAGTTGGCCAATGTGTCGCCGCCCACTCCTCCATTCGCACACGATCCGATTCGCGATCGATCCCGGCAAAACCGAGACAGAGCGAAGCGACTTGCGCGCCAAGAGGAACGTGCGTTCGCAAAAGGTTAAACAGTACAAAAAGCGACTCCTCCACCCCGGCCCAACCGTGATGATTCACGTTGGAGCCCGGCGTGGTCAGATCTGCGAGGATTGTACCCTGTTCCGTGACGGCGACTGACCGTGTCTTCGTTCCGCCGCCGTCGATGCCGATGTAGATGCGCATTCGCCTCACCTCCTAGCGATGCAATTCGGCGTAGAGCTTGTAGCGGTCGCCACGGTACACCGACTTCACGTACTCAATCGGCTCGTCGTCCGCGTCAAACGTGGTGCGTTCGATCTTGAGCACCGCCGAACCGGCCGGAATGCCGAGAATGTCAGACTCTGCCGGACGGGACAACCCGACTTCCATGGTTTGGCGGGCGTAGCGGATCACCAAGCCGTATTTCTCCTCCAAGAGGTTGTAGAGCGAAGTGGAGTGCAAAGACTCCTGCTCCAACTCCGGGAAGCGGTGCAACGGCAGATGTGAGATCTCGTACGCCATCGGCTTGTTGTCTGCGAGGCGCACACGCTCAAACACGATCACCTGCTGGTTGATGCCGACTGCCTCGAGACGAAGTTCAGCCGCTACGGCGGGAGTTGCGTCCTGCACGTAGATGGCGAGAATCTTCGAGTCGGGCTTCAAGCCACGGTTGCGCATGTCTTCGCTGAACGACGTCAGCTTGAGCAACCCTTGGTTGAACTTCGGCTCCGCGACAAATGTCCCCTTGCCCTGCTCGCGGACGAGCAGACCCTCTTTGACCATCTCCCCGAGCGCTTGGCGCACGGTCATGCGTGAGATGGAGTAATGGTCGGACAGTTCGCGCTCCGACGGCAACAAGGCCCCCGGCGGCAATTCACCCGACAGGATGGCTGCGGATAGTTTTTCTTTTAATTGATAGTAGAGCGGTATTGGGATGTGTTTGTTCAGCATCTGCTTCACCTAAGTTATAGAGGTCTATACCACTATATATTCTGACTATGCTTCTTATATCCTGCTGTGTAAGGTTATTTTTCGAGAGATTTCGCGAAGTCGATGATTTCGGGAGCGATTGTGTTCGGATCGTCTGCCAGCGTGCGGAGTTTGGTCGCCAGTTGTTGGCGCAGGTCGTTCCGCTGCGGGTCGGTCGGCGCTTTTTGGGCGAGGTCCAGCGCGAGCAGCCCGGCTTCTGCTTCTGAAGCAAGTTTTTTCAGCCATGGCTCGATTTCGGTGAGCAGTTCTTGATTGTTGACCGTCTCCGTTATTTTTTTCGGGAGATCGCGGAGATGATCCAATTCCGTACGCAACGGTAAGGAGTCGGCGTCATTCGCTTGATAGGCGGCGACTTTTTTTCCGAACTCGGGGTTGCTTGCGCTGTGTACGGGGCTTTTGCGGGCGTAGGAACTGAATGTCATCAACGGATCAGGGTCTGAAACACCCGGCAGTGCCTGGATCGCGGCAAGCCATGCTGTATCCGGATTGTAGGTCGTCGGGTGGTCGAGGTAATCGCCGAGGGTCGCGAGGGCGATCTTGGACGCTTCCGATTGCAGCATGGGGTTGGCGAGCCACCCCGCCGTATGTCGGTCGAGGTCGGTGTCACGGCCTTCGACGGGACCGAGGAAGAGCTGTGGTTTTTTCTGAATCGAGTAGGTGAAGTCGTTGACGGGGTAGTTGTCCCAGACCAACGGCTTGCGTCCCAACAAACGGGTGACCTCGTCCGCTTGTGACGAGGTGATGCGCGGCGAGAGAATTTTCTCCCCTGTCCAAATCACTTGAACTTGCTCGTGAAGGGCGGTGCGCAGGGTCTGCCAGTACGGATTGTCCTTCAGACCGTAGTAGGTGGTCGGAGCAAACCACAACTTGAACTGCGGGTCGCGCGCCTGTTCCGTTTGCAAAAGCCAATTCGCCAACTCCGCATGCGCTTTGGCGAGGTCCCCGTCGTATACGCTCAGGTCGGCGCTTTTCAACTTCTCCTGCACATCGTCGAACGACAGCATGATCGTATGGACGCCCAGCCCGCGCAATTGCTCAACTTTTGCCGCCAATTTCTCACGGTCGGCTTGTGACGAACAGGTGATGGCCGCTTGTTCCATCGCGGGTGTGGACATCTCCCCCGGCAGTGGAGCCGGTAAGCCAGGTGAAATCGAGTACACGAATTTGACGCCGCTGCTCTCCGCTTGTTTCGCGAGGGCTTTCATACGCGCCGCATCTTCTGCGGGATAGAGGTCTCCCCACTTCAGGCGTTGGTACGGATCGTCCTTCGGAGCGTAGACATAGGTGTTCATATGATGCTGCCCGAGAAACGACAGCATGTCGAGCCGCTGTTCTTGCGACCACGGCTTTCCATAAAAGCCCTCGATCACGCCGCGCACGGCGAACGAGGACGTACTTGGCGCAGGCGCGGTCTGCTTCTGCTCCGTCGAACTTGAACAGGCCGTACTCCCGACCACCCCTGCCAATACGAGGACTCCCAGCCCGAGTTTCGTCGTTTGCTTCAATGTGTTCCCCCCTGTGATGTTCCAGAAAAAAAACCACAGGTACGTGCCCCTGTGGTTTCTCTCTTCGAACTTACATCTCGTACACGTTCACCAATTCCATCCCGCTGTAGTACGCATTCAGAATTCGGTCGTACGACCAACCTTGCGCGCCGAGGCTCGAAGCCCCGTATTGGCTCATGCCGACGCCGTGTCCGTTGCCGCCGCCGTAGAACGTGACGGTGGTGAGGTTGCCGTCCGCATCGCGAGCAATGTCAAACGTAGCAAACGCCGACGGGAGAATCGTGTAGTTTTTCAAGACGAACGCCGGGTCGTACGCCGAAGAGCCGCCCTTGGCACGGGAGAGCAAGACGTCCGCGCCGCCGGTGTACGCTTTGTTCGGGCGAATCGTGAAGCGAATGTTGTACTCTTTCACGATTTTGTACGTGCCCGTGCTCCCTTCGATGACCAATTCCATCATGTTGCCGCCGGTGCCTCGCTTCGCAACGTAGAGGTTGTTCACGGTGCCGACGCCGCCCGCCGGAATCGGCTTGGAGACGTATTGACCGTTTGCGTCCAGCGTCAAGATCGCGTTCGGATCCGCTTTGTAACGGTCGGAGAGGTTGCTGTTGATCGTGTTTTGCAGTTCGGTTTTGGAGAAACCGACTTTCCAACGGAAGTAGTACGATTCGGAATCGTAACCGGTCAAGGACAAGTTCTTGTAGAACGAGTTGAGCGCCGCTTCATCCTGCGTGTTGAGGTTGAGCAGTTCACCCGGTTGAGCCGGATCGTACACGTAGCTTTTCGCATCCAGGTACGAAAGCGGCGTGCCCGGGAAGGAACCATTGCCGTCCGCCCAGACTTCGTGCTTCGCCGCGCCGTATCCACCGGACGTGGAGTAGTAACGAGCGTCGACCAGTGCGTCCCCGCTCTTCATGATCAAGCCCTTCGTTTCCTTGACCGCTTGCGAGGTCAGATCATTCTCGGCACTGTTGTTGTAGACTTGGCTCAGGGTCGAGTCGTCTACATGGAAGCCCTTCGTTGCATACCGGGTGCTCTCATAGTCGCCCAGTGCGTACGTACGTGCTGCCACGCTCTGTGCTTTGAGCGCTTCCAGACCGAACGAAGCCGGCATCTCGGACGGCACCACTTGGCGCAGGTAGTCTTCGATCTGCACTTCGTTGATCAGTTGCAACTTGCCTGCCGTCGTCGACGGCGTGATCTCGAAGTCGCCGTGGTACAGCGGATAGCCGTACGCACGCTTAAACGTCATGATCTGCACCGGAGTGCTCTCCACCGCCGGGTACACATAGAGACGGTTTGTTGAGACGTAGAGGTCTTGACCCGCAACCGATACGTGCGTGCCATCTGCGCCCGGCACCAGTGCGACGGCGGTGCTTGCCGCGATGTCGGTGGTCCAGTGGGATTTTTTGTCCTCCACTTTCAGCCCGCCCGCAGACGTGAAGTCCAGACGCGCATGGTCGAGCGAGGCAAATCCGTTGTTGTTGATGCCGACACGCATCGTGTTGACCGGAGTCTTGCCTTCGAGAAGCACGAGGTCGCCTTGACCTTGCTCATCATAGAAAACGCTTACATTCTCTGCCCCGACCGCGATGTCTTGAAAAGACTGCGGAATGACGTGCCCGTTCTCGACACGGAACACCGAATACGTATCCGCCAGTCTCAAAGCCCCGTGCAATTCCAAATCGAGCGTGTGTGTCGTCGTGGTTTTCGCCATGACTTTTTCATGGAAGTACGGTGCGGTTACCGCCGCTCCACGGAAGTCCACGATGCGGTCGTCCTTCGCTTTGAAAGACACATATTGCCCCGCTTGAGCCACAAAGGATTTGTTGTTCGTGTAGTACGACTTCGCTTGACCGTTTGCGATCACCGTGTAGTGATACTCCGATCCATCTGCGACGGCGCTCACGACAAACGCATGCTCGATGCTGTCCATGATCTTGTTGTCATCCCCTGCAAAGGCTCCGCTCGGGAACAAGAGTGTGGATACCATTGCTGCCATCGCCAGCATTCCCGTTCCTCTTGCCATTGTTTTCCCCTCCCCTGTTCGTTTGTTTGAAATCCAGCAGTGGTCTATACCACTACCCGACACTTTCTCCAACCTTTCTGAAAATTCCTGCCAACAGTCAAAAAAAAGAACCTCGCCCGCATGCGGACGAGGTTCTCTTTTTCCAAAAAAATCTTAGTAGGTGGTCAGGTATTGGTTGCGCTCCCACTCGTGGACGGTGGTGCGGAACATATCCCATTCGATTTGCTTCATTTCAACGAAGTGGGTAACAACGTGTTCGCCCAGTGCAGCAACGAGCAGTTCGTCAGCCATCAGTTCGTCGATCGCTTCTTTGAGGTTCGCCGGCAGCGAGAGGATGCCGTTCTCGAGGCGCTCTTCTTCGTTCATGACGTAGATGTTGCGGTTGACCGCATCTTGGAGCGGCAGTTCGCGGCGTACACCGTCAAGGCCGGATTGGAGCATCGCAGCCAGTGCGAGGTACGGGTTGCAAGCCGGGTCCGGGTTACGAACTTCGATGCGGGTACCCATGCCGCGGGAAGCCGGGATGCGGACGAGCGGGGAACGGTTTTTCGCAGACCATGCGATGTAGCACGGTGCTTCGTAGCCCGGTACCAGACGCTTGTAGGAGTTGACGGTCGGGTTGGTGATCGCTGCAAAGCCGCGAGCATGTGCGAGAATCCCTGCCAGGTAGTGCTTCGCGGTTTGGGACAGGCCGAGTTCGTCGGACTCATCGTAGAACGCGTTCTCGTTGCCTTTGAACAGAGATTGGTGGCAGTGCATGCCGGAGCCGTTGATGCCGAAGATCGGTTTCGGCATGAAAGTTGCGTGCAGGCCGTGCTTGCGAGCGATGGTCTTGACGACCAGTTTGAAAGTCATGATGCTGTCGGCCGAAGTGACGGCATCTTCGTATTTGAAGTCGATCTCATGCTGACCGACTGCAACTTCATGGTGAGAAGCTTCGATTTCAAAGCCCATTTCTTCGAGGGTCAGTACGATCTCACGGCGGCAGTTTTCGCCGAGGTCAACCGGTGCGAGGTCGAAGTATCCGCCTTGGTCGTTCACTTCGGTGGTCGGGTTGCCCTTCTCATCGAGTTTGAACAGGAAGAACTCCGGTTCCGGACCTACGTTGAAATCGGTGAAGCCCAGTGCGCGAGCGTCTTCCATTGCTTTTTTCAAGATGCCGCGCGGGTCGCCCGGGAACGGGGTGCCGTCCGGCATGTAGATGTCACAGATCAGACGAGCGACTTTCCAACCGTTTTCAGTTTCCCACGGGAAGACGAGCCACGTTGCGAGGTCCGGGTAGAGGTACATGTCGGATTCCTCGATGCGAACGAAACCGTCGATGGAGGAGCCGTCGAACATCATCTTGTTCTCAAGAGCTTTGTCGAGCTGAGAAACCGGAATTTCAACGTTCTTGATAACGCCCAGCAAGTCGGTGAACTGCAGGCGGATATAGCGTACGTTTTCTTCCTTCGCGAGACGTTTGATGTCTTCAGCTGTAAAATTGCGTTTCATGGTCTTCTGCTCCTCCTCGACCCCGTCCCTCTGTAGGTTTCATGGCAGGACGGTGGTTCTATGTGTGATTAGTGGAAAAACCGCGACAGGTCGCCGGCGTTGAACGTGTTGCTGTGGACACCGGTACGTCCTGGCTTGTGCAGAATTTCCTTTTTCAACAGATCGCGAAGTTCGCGGTCTGAGAGGTCCTTCTTGACCTCCTTGACCATCTTAGCCTGCTCCTTCTCGGTGAGTGGAAGCAGTTCGGACGACGTCTTCGCCGTCCCCAAGACCGTCTTGATCCCCGCGATGTTCAAACCCTGCTCGATGAGTCTCTTGATCTCCAGCAGCCGCTCTACATCGTTGAACGAGAACAGTCGTTGGTTCCCTTCCGTTCGCGCCGGGCACACGAGCATGTGCTGCTCATAGTACCGAATCTGGCGAGCGGTCAGGTCGGTCAGCTTCTGGACGATGCCGATTGGAAACAGGGCGAGGTTGCGGCGAATTTCATCATTCATGTTCACCAGCGCCTCTCTCTAAGATATCCCCATTATATGCATGTTAGAGATACCTGTCAACGCATGTGAGCTAATCTAACATGAGTTTTTTGAAAAAAAGACCAAGTGGCGAGTTCCCCCTTGGTCTTTTTCCCTGTGTCCTCCCACTCTATGCAGAATTCGCCTAGAGGTGCCCCGCCGCTTTCAAATTGGCGACGGCGGAGAGAACCGCGATCTTGGTATGTTGATACGTCAAGCCGCCTTGCATGTAGCCGATGAACGGTTCGCGAATCGGGCCGTCCGCCGAGAGCTCAATCGACGAGCCTTGGATGAACGCTCCGGCCGCCATGATCACTTCGTCCGCATAGCCCGGCATCGCCCACGGCTCCAAATTGACGTGCGAATCCACGGGTGCCGCCGATTGGATCGACTGGCAGAACCCGATCAGACGTTCACGAGTGCCCAGACGCACCGCTTGGATGATGTCGGTGCGCCTTTCATTCGCGGACGGATGAGTGACGAGACCGAGTTCTTCAAAAAGCGCGGAGGCAAACACCGCGCCTTTTAACGCTTCCCCAACGATGTGCGGCGCGAGGAAGAAACCTTGGAACAACGCTCGGTTGGTGCCGAGCATCGCGCCCTGCTCCGCCCCGATGCCGGGGGAGGTCAGACGGCAAGCGGCACGGTGTACGAGATCGGCACGGCCCACGACATAGCCGCCGGACGGCGCGAGGCCACCGCCGGGGTTTTTGATCAGAGAGCCGACGACGAGATCGGCACCGACTGCGGTAGGTTCCGTTTTTTCCGTAAATTCACCGTAGCAGTTGTCGACGAAGACGATGACGTCCGGCTTGATCTCCTTGACGAACTTCACCATTTCTCCAATCTCTTCGACGGGGAACGACGAACGCCACGAATATCCGGCCGAGCGTTGAATGCCGATCATCTTGGTGTTCGGTTTGATTTTGCGGGCGACTTCTTCGTAATTTACTTTGCCGCGCTCGGTGAGCGGTACGCAATCAAACGACACGCCGAACTCCCGCAGCGACCCCTCGCCCTCTTCCCCGCGCACGCCGATGACTTCCTCCAACGTGTCATAGGGCTTGCCCGTGATGTAGAGCAATTCGTCGCCCGGGCGCAAAACTCCATAGAGAGCCAGCGAGATCGCATGCGTGCCGGAGACGATGTGCGGGCGCACCAACGCTGCCTCGGCACCGAACGTTTTGGCGTAGACGACTTCCAACGTCTCCCGACCGGCGTCGTTGTGACCGTAGCCCGTCGAGGAAGCAAAGTGGAAGTCGGCGACTTTCTCCTCTTGGAACGCTTGCAGGACTTTGGCTTGGTTGTAGAGCGCAACCTCTTCGATATGGCGGAATTGGTCGGCGACGGTTCCTTCGATCTTGGCGGCAAGTGCCATCCAAACCGGATCGTTCAGTAGATTCAGTAATGACAAAGCAAGTCTCTCCTATTCCTTACTACTCTGTTTGACGAACTTGAGTTGCGCAACGAGGATGCCCTCGACGATGATCAGCATGAACCACGACGAGATCTTCTCCGGATGAACGAAGTGCCAGCCGTGCGCTTGGTCGGGGTACTGCCACGCGCCGTAAAAAGTTGCGATGTTCTCCGCGAAGTAAACGAACAGCCCCACGAGAAAGAATCCGAGCACGAGCGGCATCTTGCGCACACGCCCGCGCACGGTGTAGAGGATCTGCGTGCGCCAGAAGACGATCAGCACGAGCGCCAAAATCCACCATCTGTAGTCCCCAATATAATGATGGGTAAAAAAGTTCAAGTACCCCGCCGTCGCGACCGGCAGAGCCAGCCACCACTTGGGGTAATTTGCGAGATTCATGTCCAACCGTCGCCACGCTTGGCAGACATAGCTCGCGACACTTGCGTACATGAACCCGCTGTAAAGTGGTACGCCCGCGATCTTGGTGAGAGCCGGCTCCGGATACGCCCAAGAGCCCATGTGGACTTTGTAGAGTTCCAGCGCCAGTCCGAGCAAATGGAACACGCCGATGACTTTGACCTCGTCTCGGGTCTCCAGTCCTGTTTTGTACATGATGATCTGCATGACCAAACAGCCGAGCAGCAGGAAATCATAGCGGCCCAGTCCCGGGATGTGAACAGAGTGCGAGACAGCCAACAAGCCGAAGATGCAGACAGCGAACAGACAAGACATCGCCTCATGGTACGTGAAGTACGTCAAGTCCAGCAAGCCGTCCCGAAGCCGGGACGGCTTTTTCGGTTGAGCTGGAACTGCGTTCATGTTAGTGTACGACATCGTCCGACTCCGGCGTGGTGAAGTCGAAGTAGATTTTCTTGGTTTCTTTTTGCGGGACCACTTCTTCCGCTTCTTGCAGGAAGTACGCTTTCAACTCGTCCGCCAAGCGCTGCGGCACTTCGGCTTTGAGGTAGGTGCCGCCCTCGCGGTGCTCTTCTTCGAAGATGCGGCCTTCGCGGTGAACTTGCGATGTCAACGCCGCTTCCTTATAAGGAACTTCCACCGTCACCAACAGATGGCGAACGCCGGCGAGGTCGTTCGCTTTTTCCATCATCACGTCGAGCCCGTCGCCTAGCGTCGCCGACACGCGCACCGTCTCCGTGGAGTTCGGGTCGTTGCCAATCCAAGCGCCCGGCACGAGGTCGATTTTGTTAAAAACGGTGAGGATCGGGCGATCCAACACGTTCAGCTCTTGCAGCACGTCATACACCGTCGCCATCTGCACATCAAATCCCGGATGGCTGGCATCGACCACATGCACGATCAAGTCGGCCTCGGCCGTCTCTTCGAGCGTTGAGCGGAATGCGCGGATCAAGGAGTGCGGCAACTGCTGAATGAATCCAACCGTATCGGAAAAAATTGCCGTTTTCCCATCCGGCAATTGCACTTGGCGCGTCGTGGTGTCCAGCGTATCGAACAGACGGTTGCGCCCTTCCGCCACTTCGCGGTTGCCGGTGCCGTAGCGTTCGACGATCGCCTTCATCAACGTCGATTTCCCCGCGTTGGTGTAGCCGACGAATGCGATGACGGGAATTTCTTGCTTTTTGCGGCGTTTCTTGTGCAAATCGCGGTGTTTGCGAACCTCATCGAGTTGGCGCGAGAGTTCGAGGACGCGCCCGCGAATGTGTCGGCGGTCGGTCTCGAGCTTCGTCTCCCCCGGTCCCCGTGTCCCGATGCCGCCGCCCAGACGCGACATCGCAGCTCCTTGCCCGGCCAAGCGAGGCATGAGGTAGTGCAATTGGGCAAGTTCGACTTGCAGCTTGCCTTCGCGGGTTTTCGCCCGCATGGCGAAGATATCCAAGATCACCTGCGTGCGGTCCAAGACTCGGCACGGCAGAGCATTTTCCAAATTGCGAACGTGCTTCGGCGAGAGTTCCGAGTCGAACACGACCACGTCGATGTTCAGCTCCTCAATGACTGCGTTCAGTTCGGCGAGCTTCCCCTTGCCAATGTAGGTGGCGGGGTCCGGCTGGTCGCGGTTCTGCAGCAGTTCGGTGACGACTTCGGCTCCGGCGGTTTCCACGAGCCCTTTGAGCTCCGTGAACGCCATGGTCCAGATCTCGTCGTCATGGCGGGCGAGTTTGAGCCCGACCAGAACGGCGCGCTCGGTGCGCCCTTGGTTGTCATAAATGTCATGCATGTGCATCACCCTCAACTTTCCCCCCCATTCTACCACATCCGCCAGAACATGAAAAAAGGACGGCTTTTTTCCCGCCGTCCTCCCCCCTTGGTCCAGCCCCTTATCGTTTTGCGCGTCGGCGCATAAATGTCGGAATCGCGCCGACGATGGCTCCGATGATCGCAATCCAAACCAACGCCAACACCGAAAGCTTCAAGATCTTCCACAAAACCACCGCCACCAGCAGGCCGATGATGATGCCCATGCTCGCCACCTCCCTCAAGGATTGTGAGGGTAGTATTTCCAGCCTGCGTTTCGTCATGCATATCATTCCGAAATTCGTAAAACTATACTTTTGGCCAGTGTTCATTTTTTCTAGATTAGATAGAATCTAGATACGACCTTTTTTACCCTACACCTATTTATGTTGGCAGAGACAGTTCCATTGTCTCTGCTCTTTTTTTGTATACTGAAGGGAATGAGAGGAGGCGGGACGGAATGTTTGATGCGCACTTGCATCTGGAGATGTACCCGGATGAGGAGATCGGCAGACTCATCGACTTGTGGCGCGAAGGCGGTATCGAAGGCGTGGTGGCGGTGTCTACGGGGCTTGCGTCGGCGTATCGGACTTTGGACTTGCAGCAGAGATTCCCCGACTTCGTGCGGGCGGCGGTCGGAATTCACCCGGAGTATCCGGTGCCGCCTGAATCTGATGTGGCGGAACTGCTCGGGCTGATTCGACAGGAGCGGCACCGCCTCGTCGCAATCGGCGAAGTCGGGCTTCCTCATTATGAAGCGGCGAAACTCGGTACGGGTGCGTTGGAGGCTTGTCTGGAACTGCTGGGGGTCTTTGCAGAAACTTCGCGGGAACTTGATTTGCCGTTGGTGTTGCACGCTGTGCATGACAAAGCGCCGCTTGCCTACGAGACTTTGATGAGCCACGGAGTGAAGCGGGCTCACTTCCACTGGTTGAAAGCTGCGCCTGACGACCTGCAACGCATCGTCGAGGCCGGGTACTACGTCTCGCTCACACCGGACGTCTGCCACCGCGAGCGCGATCAACAACTGGCAAAGTCCGTTCCCCTCTCCCAACTCCTGCTCGAAACGGACGGACCGTGGGAGCATGAAGGCCCGATTTTCGGCGGTCGCCCGACGACGCCGCTTTTTCTGCGCGAGATGGTGGAGCCTGTCGCCCGTTTGAAAGGCGTGACACCGGAGGAATTGGTGCGACGGATTCGGGAGAATACGCAGACCTGCTATCGTTTGTAAAAAAAGAGCCACTCCCCGCGCGTGGGCGGAGATGGCTCTTTTTTCGTATTCCGGCACTAGTTTTGCCGAGCCAGCCAGGTCTCGGCTCGCTTGACTTCCCGTCCCATGCGACCTGTCAGCAAGAGTCTGTACATGCGAAAGTCTGCTCGCAACGACCAAAGCGGGTATGTGAACGTCGCCGGGCGGTTGCGCTCGATGAAGAAATGGCTGAACCACGCCGGGCCGTACCCGAAGATCGGAACCAACAACAGCCACCACCAAGCTTGTTGCCAGACGATCCCTACAAGCAGTACCAGAACGCCCGTCGTCCCGACTGCATGCCAGAATCGGGTGGAAGGCTTCAAATGTTCGCTGACATAATAGACCCAGAATTCCTCGTAGGTGCGATACATGAGCCGGCCTCCTCTTGCCTTTTTTCTACTTATCCAATCAATTTGCGCAAGGCTTCCACGATGGGCGGCCATGCTTCTGAAGTCGGGTCGATGACTTTGAAGTGTTCAACGCCCGACAATTCGATCAATTCAACCGAATCTCCCGCTGCTTGTGCTTTGGGGAGGTAGTCGGTGCTGAGCGCCACCGGGACGTGCTTGTCTTCCGTGCCGTGGACCAAAACTTGCGGGACCCCGAACGGCAAGAGCTGTGCCGGTGATGCTTGTGCATAGCGTTCCGGGAATTCAGCCGGCGTGCCGCCCAAGAGCGCGACGACCGGAGAATTCTCTTGACGAACTTCCCACATGTGGTGCAAGTCGTTTGCACCGGCGAGCGAGAGTACGCCTTTGAGGCGAAGCGGAGTCGTGACCGCCAGTTCACTGTCTACCGGAAGTTGATGGCGTCCTGCGAGCCAGAGCGCGAGATGACCGCCGGCCGAATGTCCGAGAGCAACGACGCGGGAGAGGTCGAGCGGATACGAGGCCGCTACTTCGTGGAGATGGTCTGCCGCAGCTCCGACATCGAGCAACGTGCCTGGATACGCCCCGCCCTCATGCCCGATGCGGCGGTATTCGATGTTCCAAGAAGCATAGCCCCGCGCCCGAAAGTCCTCCGCCATGATGTCCATCTGATCCAAACCGTACTGCGCGTACCAAAAACCGCCGTGAATGATCAAAACGACCGGATGCGGGCCTGCTCCCTCCGGCAGTCGCAGTTCTCCGAAATGCCATTCGTTGTCCCCGTATGCAATGCGTTTCACGCAAGTTCAACTCCCTTCAAGTACGTAAAGAATACCAGAAAAGGCGGGCAAGTAAAATAATTGTCGAGAAGAGTCGGTTCCCTCTTGCATTGTACTCATAATTTTTATATTATTCTGATAAAGGAACATACTCTACTTTCCACATCAGGAGGAGAAGAACAGATGCTCACTCATGACGATGTGCAACAGATTCTGCAAATGGTAGATAACTTGATCGCCTCAGAGACGGAAACAGAAGTGAATTCTTGGTACGAACAAGCCTTGCACGTCATGCAAACTCGTGGCGTAACAGCTATTTAACCTCACAAATACGCACTTGTAATGGACCGCAGCCCCGTGGCTTACGGTCCTTTTTACGTGGATCACGGGTTGTCGTGCCAGCGA
This sequence comes from Tumebacillus amylolyticus, assembly GCF_016722965.1. Classification (NCBI taxonomy): domain Bacteria; kingdom Bacillati; phylum Bacillota; class Bacilli; order Caryophanales; family Alicyclobacillaceae; genus Tumebacillus; species Tumebacillus amylolyticus. The sequence continues at coordinate 168,744 of NZ_JAEQNB010000006.1, read as the reverse complement.
CAGTCCTCAGGACGCTTTTGAACAAGGAACCCGCGAAAGCTCGTCTGTCGCAGTTGGTGCATTTCGTTGATGTCCCGATATTCAACACGACAGCAGAGACGGGGTTCAACCCACTGCGTTTTCCCGTCGTTGCGGGTCTGGATGTCGCGAGCGATTTGGGTGAAGGCTGTTTGTTCTTCTATTGAAATCCCCTGATCAACAGTTCCGACCGGCTTGGCGGAAACCGTCGGGAAGTGCAGGCCCAGCACCAGGGCGAACGGCGGGCCGGGCCGATAGCCGAGGATCAGGCAGTCGATTTCGTGGGGAATTTTGATCTTGATCCAGTCCTTGGATCGTGAATCTGGGACATAGAGCGACCCTACCCGTTTGGCGACAATTCCTTCGAGTCCGCGTCGGACTGCCTCTGCGTAGAGAGTCTTTCCACTCCCCCGTACAAATGGAGACGAAATCAACTTCCCTGCTCCCGCCTCCCCGATCATGGCCTGCAATCGCTGTTTTCGCTCTTGCAAAGGAGTTTGAAACCATGCCCGCTCCCCGCTGACGAGCACATCGAGCGCGACGAAGGTCGCGGGGTGCGTGACCGCGGCCTGTTTTATCGAAACGGAGTTGGTGAGGCGCAAACGATGCAAGTACGAATCAAATCCCGGCCGACCGTCGCGAAGTACGATCCCCTCGCAATCGAGCACAGCCTTTTCTTCACGGATAGCCCCAGCCACGTCTTGCAACTCCGGAAACTGCTCGGTCACACAGCGCCCAAACCTCGTGTACGCCTCCACTCGACGTCCCTGCTTATGCACCAACAACCGCCGTCCCCATTTCACATCAAACAGAAACTCCTCGTCCTCGAACGCCTCGTTCCCAAAGCTTGCCAACATCGGCCGGATCGGTTGAAACAACCACTCCTCCACATCCTCACCTCTCTATTATTAATAGAAAACTCACACAATTGAAAGATTCACAGTTGTTATCTAATTTATTTAAAGTCACAAATCTCTCCATCCGAGAAAAATTAATAATACACTTAACAAACAATACGAGCATGTGTTATGATGTTATCAAGCAGTATGTTCCATCCACGATAAAGGCAAACCTGTACGAAAGTCAGGGACGCAAAGCCATGGGCCTATCGCGTGAGTTCACGCCACGGTTGCCAGGTTACCGAAAGGAGGATAAGTATGGACATGAGCTTTTTCCGAGGAGTTTTCTACGGGCTCATTCCCGCTGTGGCGATTTGGTTTTTGATCGCTGCCACCGTTGTTCGCGTCGTGACCCAATAGAGACCTCGTAGTCTATCGATTTCTTCCGCCTCTCTGACACCAGAGAGGCGATTTTCATGTTCGACACGTAAAAGAGACCGCACACGCCCTCGGCGTATGCGGTCTTTTTTCAATCAGGATGTATGCGTCGGCAGGTACACGTCCACCGTGGTCCCCTCGTTGACCCGGCTTCGCACGATCATCTTGCCTTTGTGCTCGCTGATAATCTTGTAGGAGATCATCAAGCCAAGACCTGTGCCTTTCTCCTTCGTGGTGTAGAACGGCTCGCCCAGTTTGGAGAGGCGTTCCTCCGGGATGCCCTGTCCCTCGTCGACGACGCGCACGCGCACTTGCCCGGTCGCCGCCAGATGGTCGACGGTGATGTGGATGACCCCTCCGCTCGGCATCGCTTCGATGGAGTTTTTGAGGATGTTGATGAAGACTTGCTTCAATTGGTTTTCTTCGCAATCGATCAACGGGATGTCCGACTCGGAAAGCAGCAGGACGATTTGGATGTTGTTCAGAATCGCTTGCGTCTCGACCAGCGCGATGATGCTCTGCAAGAGGGTCACGAGGTTTTTCTCTTGGAAATTCACCGCTTGCGGCTTGGCGAGGACGAGGAATTCATTGATGATCAATTCGATGCGGTCCAGCTCCGAGAGCATAATGTTGAAGTATTCCGGTTTGGCCCCTCGGGTGTCGCGAATCAATTGCACGAAGCCTTTGATCGCCGTCAGCGGATTGCGAATCTCATGGGCAACTCCCGCCGCAAGTTGACCGACGACGGAGAGTTTGTCCGATTTGCGCATCAGTTCCTCCGTGCGGCGGCTCTCGGTGATGTCCTTGCCGATGGAATAGATGCCGACCGTTTCGTCGGCGACCATGATCGGGAAGTGTCGGACGCCGAGTTCGAACACCTCGCCGTCCTGACGCACGAGGTGCATCTCGAAGCTCTGGAAGTGACCGTCCACCGATTGTTTGAAATGGTACTGCGCTTTCTCACGCTCCTCAGGCACCACGAGATCGCCAAACGGTCGGCCGCGCAGTTCCTCCGACGAGTAGCCGAGGATGGATTCGGCCACAGGATTGACGGAGAGCACTTCGCCCGCGAGGTTGAGGGAGAACAGCGCAGACGGGTTGTGTTCATACAACGAGCGCAATTGCTCCGTATAGACTTGCAAGTTCTTCGACATCGAGTTCACCCGATCTGCCAACTGCCCGAGCTCGTCCTTGGTCCGCAAGTGGATGCGCGCTTCGAAGTTGCCGCGCGCCATGTCGTTGACTTTGAGCAAGATCTTCTGGACCGGACGAACCGTAAGTCCTGCAATGACATACCCAAGCACGAACACCGCCGCCAGCGCCACCAGCGAAATCATCGCGTTGCGCCAAAGCTGTTGGTTCAAAACTTGCTGGATCACGTCATAGTCGGTGACGAGGCCCAGCACATACGGGTACTTGGCTTGCGAGATCGGGATGTAGTACTTGAGTACGATCTTGTCTCGCACGGTTGTTTGGTACGTGACGATCTTGCCGCTCGAATCGGCTTCCGCTACTTTTGCCGCATCTCGCGGGTCTTCATAAGAAGTACTGCCGAAAAACAACGGCCGGTTCTGCAATTGGATGTACTCGGCGTCGTTGATTTTCGTGAGAATCGGTTTCTTGCCAAACGCAAGCGGGTTAAAACCGGTCAACTCCAGCACCGAGGCGTTGTCTTGCAGCGTGCGGTCCACAATCGACTGCGCCCCGGTCAAGCTCTCGTACTGGCGGATGTAAGAGTCGCTCACGTACGGGTCGATGATGTAGTTGGTCGTTCCATCATAATAATAGCCCCATTTGTCGATCTGCGTGGGGTCGGCGGATGCGACGTCAATCGGGCCGGCCCAGTAGTGCGGGAGGGCTTGTCCCTCCGGGACGTGGACCTCCTCCCCGCGCAGCAGTTGCTCCATCGCGTCTTTGTAGACTCCCCAATCCATCGTGCTCAAGTTGATTTCCTTGGGATCGGATGACTTCAAGCCGACGATGTCGTCCCCCACTTTTTTAAAAAGCGTAATATGCGAGATGCCAAGTTGGCGACTCAAGTTCACCAATTGCTCATTGGTAACGTTGTCAATGTCAGGATCAAGCGACGCCTGGGCTGCGATGGCCGCAGAGCGCAACCGCTCGCCGAGCAAATCTTCTACATATTGAGAGCCCTGTTCGGAGTGCTCGATGGCAATTCCAATCTCACGGGAGAGACCCTCCATCTGCTGCCTCTGATCGTTGATCAACATCCCGCGCGTCGTATAGTAGAACAACGCGTTGTTGGCAATGAGGATCGATGACACGATCAGCGCGAAGAAGATCGCCAGTTTGCGTTTGATGGACAATCGAATATCCTCCTTTCCACAACTAGTTTCGACTCCATTCGACAGGTCGGGAATGCTCTCCTGTTTAAAGGGCAAAATAGTTTCATCCGTTACATTCAAGCCCGCTTCTTTATAAATCAGTCATCTCGACTCCCAAAAATCCCTCTTTGGTACGAACCGTTGCGAAAAAAAGAGTTTTTCTTCGAAAAAGCGAGACAACTCGCAATAGAAAAAAGAATCTCGAAAAGTGTAACGCTTCTCAATATTGAGTGTCTTATGGTATGCTACACCTCGTTGAACACAGAAAGATAAAGCGATGTAGTAACTCATACTTAGGGGGTATTCACAGATGCAAGCAAAGAAATGGTTTAGCATCGGCCTCGCAGTTACCATGCTCTCCAGCGTGGCACTCGTAGGCTGTGGCAGCAAAGACGACAGCAACACCGCCGATAACTCCGGCTCCACCAGCAAAGACGAGCAAGTGATCAACCTTGCCCTGTCCGATGAAATCCCGTCCCTTGACATTTCCAAAGCAACCGACAACATCGCGTTCCGCGTTCTCGGTCAAATCAACGAAGGTCTGACCCGCGTTGACAAAAACGGCAAAGCACAACCGGGCGTCGCAAAAGACTGGAAAGTCTCCGAAGACGGCCTTACCTACACCTTCAACCTCCGCGACGATGCAAAATGGTCCGACGGCACCCCGGTTACCGCTGGTGACTTCGAATACTCCTGGAAGCGCACCCTCGATCCAAAGACCGCTTCGCAATACGCGTTCATGGTCGCTTGGGTCAAAGGCGGCGAAGCATACAACTCCGGCAAAGGCACTGCTGACGAAGTCGGCGTAAAAGCGAAGGATGACAAGACTCTCGTCGTCACCCTCGACCACCCGGTTCCGTTCTTCGCAGAGCAAATGGCGTTCCCGCTCTTCTTCCCGCAGAAGAAAGACTTCGTCGAGAAGCAAGCGGACAAAAACGGCGCAGATGCAGACAAAGTTCTCACCGACGGTCCGTTCAAGATGACCGAATGGGTGCATGAGCAATCCGCAACCCTCGTCAAAAACGACAACTACTGGGACAAAGCGAACGTGAAACTGGAGAAAGTTAACTACCAAGTAGTTAAAGACTCCGGCGCACTCGAGAACCTGTACCAAGCAGGCCAACTCGACCGTATCGGCCTCGTTCGTGACCAAGTAGACCGTTACAAAGACACCCCGGAATACACCGTCATCCCGGAATTGACCAACGGTTACTTCCAATACAACGAGAAAAACAAACTCTTCACCAACGCAAAAGTCCGCAAAGCGCTGACCTATGCAGTGGACGGAGATCAATATGCTGACATCGTGTACCACAACGGTACCTCCGGTGCTACCGGCTTCGTTCCGACCGGTACCTCCAACGGTAACGGCGGCGACTTCCGCAAAGACCAAGGCGACCTGCTCAAGCGCAAGGAAAACGCTTCGAAAGCGAAAGACCTGCTCGCAGAAGGCCTGAAAGAACTGGGCATGTCCTCGTTCCCGGCAACCAAGTTGCTGTCTGACGATGGCGACGTCTCCAAAAAAGCGTCCGAGTTCATCAAAGAACAATGGCGTCAAAACCTCGGCATCGACGTCGAAGTCGAGAACGTTCCGTTCAAACTGCGCCTGAAGCGCACCACCGATCGTGACTACGATATCGTTGTTTCCCTGTGGGGCGCTGACTACAACGATCCGATGACCTTCCTCGACATGTGGATCACCGGCGGCGACTTCAACGAAAACGGCTACTCCAACCCGAAATACGATGACCTGATCCACTCTGCACAAAAAGAGCCGGATTCCAAGAAGCGTATGAGCTACCTGTACGACGCTGAGAAAATCCTCATGGAAGACATGCCGGTTGGCCCGATCTTCTTCCGCGCATCTTCCGGCGTTGCCCAGCAGTACATCAAAGGCTGGCAAAACAACATGTCCGCGCCGGACTACGACCTCAAAGGCGTGTACATCGAAGGCAAGAAAAAGTAAGTTCAAGCCTACAACGAAAAAAGACCCGGTCCTCGCGGACCGGGCCTTTTTTTTATGTACCCAAGGCGGAGGCCGGCTCACTGCCAGCGCTTGCCTTGGGCTTTCATCGTGTTGATCTTGTTGGCGACATCCTGGCGGAAGTCGTTCATCGTCTTGTGGAACTCGTTGAAATATTCGTCCGGATCGGTGTGGGTCGTGCCCCCGAACGTGTTGGTGATGTCATGGTGCGAGACGATGGTTTGCATCGGATCGCGATTCGCATCGAGGCACCACTTCGCCGCATAGGTCGTGGCCATCTCCCACTCCTTCGCGAAGTCGGATGCAGTCTTGACGTGGCAGAGTTCGATGTTGAAGGTGAACGCGTTGGCCGGCTTGCCGACCGACCACGCGATTTCATCCGGCGGCAGTGTCAGCAGCACTTCGTTCCAGTCGATGAACGCATGCGCGTTCGCATAGGCGGTCTGCGTGTTGAAGTAATTCAACTGAGCACGCGCAGTCGTCTTCGAAACCGTTTCGTGGATGACGAGGTAGCGCGTCTCCGTACGCTTCTCATAAGAGCGGTTCGCTTTGTTGGTGATGAGAGACGAGTTGATCGGATACGGAAACGGGATGAACTGCTGGGGTGTAGTCGGTTGACCGGGTTGTGGCGGATTGGGAGTCGCCGGATCAGGGGTACTCCCCTGCTCTTTCGTGGTGATCAGGACACGTTGGCTCTCCGAATCCCACACCACATCGACGCCGAGCGATTCGGCGACGAAGCGGACCGGGACCATCGTCCGGTCGTCGATCAGGCGCGGTTCGGCGTCCAGCGTATACGGTTGGCCGTTGCGATAGGCCGTGGTGGAATTGAGTTTCAGAGAGACGGTCGAACCGTCTCGAGTGGCTGTGACCGTCTCTGTAGTCCCGTCCCACAGGACTTTCGCTCCGAGCGTTTCAAAAATCCCGCGCATCGGCACAAAGGTGCGGTTCTGGTACAGCAGAGGGGGTCGGTCATATTGCTGAACTTGTCCGTCAATCACGACGGAAATGGGTGTTGACGCATGAGCATCAGCGCTCACTCCGATAAGAGCGAAAAGTGCGAAAACACCGGTTGCGAGTTTTTTCAAAGCTGTCTCCTCCGCATGCAGTTCTCTCTCATAAATGAGCACAGTAGACAAAATTCGCCCTCAATTGACAATCTCCTCCCTTTTTTCAAAAAAGAAATCTCCCTGTCATACAGGGAGATTGTAGAAGTTCAAATAAACCTACTTTTTGAGCGGCACGGTAAACTGGGCTTGCGGCACCCAGGTTTTTTTCGAGAAGTCGCGACCTCGCACGATCACTTTGTCCGAATGGACTTCAACGTACAGCCCTTCTGAACTGTCAGCGAGCACCGGTGCGCCACCCGCCGCTTCCGGTCCGATTTCGGCGGAGGAATTGAACATCGTGAAACTCTCGCGCACCATCGTTCGCGGCAAGTTCAACTGTGCATGCGTATGCCCGCTGAACAAGATGACTTCCGGATATCCCGCGAGAATCGATTTTAACGACTCCGCTTGCACCACCCCGCGGTCGGTTCCGTTCTGCCACCAGGAGCCCGATACGGTGTTCGTCAACGGTTGGTGCAAGAACACAAACACAGGCTTGTCCGACTGACGGTTCTCCGCCAATTTTTGTTTCAACCAATTCAGTTGCTCTTGCGACAGCCACGCATCGTCGCCGATGCTCATGTCCGACTGGCGGGACTTCTCCGCGCCGAGGAACAGGAAATGATAGCCCTTGATCCAGCGGTCATAATAGACCTTCGATTCCCCGGTCAGTTGCAGATAGCGGTTGATCGCCATGAATTCCGTCTCTCCGTTGGGGAACGTCTTGGGTGCGTATGTACCGTTGCGGTCGTACCATGCATTGTAGAATTCATGATTGCCGATGTTATACAGCAGAGTCGTCGGATGCGGGTTGCCCGCCAGAAGCGTCCGCAAGGTGTTGTAGTCCGCCTGTTTGCCGTTGCCCAAGTCTCCGTTGAGGACCAGCGCGTCGGCCGCAGGGTCGATGTCGTAGAGGTCTTGGAGCGTGGCTTTCAACTTGGTTTGCGAGCGAGGATCAGACGCCTGCACATGCACGTCGCTGATCACGGGAAAGCGCAACGTGCGGTCATCGGCCGCCGTGCGAATCTCAACGGTGTTGGTTGGCGGCACGAAACCGACGGACGCTTGAAACGTCTCTCCGATGAAGCGCACCGGAACGTAGGTGCGGTTGTTTTTTACATAAGCGGGAACCGGCAACGTGACTCGGCTGCCGTTGACGTAGGCAACGGGTGAATCGAAGGTGAGGCGGACGCGCTTGTCCCCTTTTTCCACGGTAAAAAAGTTCGTTCCTGAAAGCGAAACTTTGGCGCCCATCGACTCGGCGATGGCGCGGATCGGAACCATGGTTCGGTCGTTGACGATCTCCGGCTGTGCGTCGAATTGCACATGCTGCCCGTTGAAGACCACCTGCAACGGCAGTTCGGCATGAGCAGGCTCCGCATCGGGCGCGAACCACAAGAACGCGCCCGTGAGCACAATCGCCGCAGCGAATTTTTTCATCTCTTCCCGCTCTCCTCTCCGTTGGTCTTGGGATAGTATTCCTTGGATGAAGCTCCCTATGTGAACGCTGTTACGCCCGACGTCTTTTCGGACGCCAACGCACGATCCATCCGTCTTGCACCTCCTCCGGCTCGGCGCTTTCGTGCCCGAGGGCCCGGAGGATGCGTTTGTATTGCTTCGCTTGGTTCAACTTCGGAAGAGGCATGCTCACTTCCCACGCTTTGTCGTAGTTCAAAAGCTCTGCCGACTGACGGTTCATGTTGAATCCCTCCCCTTGTATTATAACGAGTCTGCGCCTCAACAGCTTGAAAATTTTGTATACGCTCTGTAAACTGCCGACGTTAGAGACTACGCAAACCAAGAGGGGGGTATGTAGGTGAGCAAGCCCAGAATCTTTCGCTATTTTTGCTAGGTTTTCGACAGGAGCAGATGACAAAAAAGCCGCCCGGACAGGTGCGGGCGGCTTTTTCATTAGACTCCTCTGTGCAGAAACAGCGTCACGATCGCCGCAACGGCGATCACCGGCGCCCAGATCTGCAACTTCAACCAGAAAAACGAATGATTGCGTTTGAAGTGGAACTGTTGGCCGGTCTCCGGGTCGATCAGCACCCGGCCCGGGTGCTTTTTGTCGAGATACTTCCCGATCGTCCAGAGCAATCCTGCCGCGACCCACAAGGCAAACGCCAGCGGCCACGCGTGTTCGTCAAAGTAGTGCGGACCGAGAATGCTGTCGACCAAGAGGTTCGTCAGCAAGGCCAGTCCAAACGGAAGCAACGGCACCAAAAAGCCGAAGCCGCTCCAGATGAGAATCATGTTGTACCACCCTTTTATCTAGATCATAAGTTCAATTTAAATCCTTTCGACATTTTGATTCGCATTTCCTTCTCAGCGTTGTCGAAAAATGGGCATAGGGCAAGCCGCGCAGGGCGTAAGGTAGATCATCCAAGGCTTCAGGAGGTGGTCTCATCTATGTCCCTCGTACTCATGGAAGACCTCAAACGCCCGCTTCCAAGGCGTCGGGTGACGGTGATCGCATCGTTTCGGATCTTCCGCCCCGTGTTGAAGATCGCCCGCTACACGTATCGCAGCAGTCGTTTCATCCTGCGCAAGACGATTTGGGTGTTCACGGGAGATCGTCAAGGGAAGCAAGCGCGACCGACGACCCCGGAAGTGGAAGTCCTCCCCGCTCAAGAGTGAAAAAAAGGCCCGAAGCCGCCATCGCGGACTCGGGCCTTTTTTGGTCTGGGGCTTACTCGCGTCCGTACATGCGGTAGAACGCGTCGTATTTGTTCTCCTGCCCGTCCGCTTCCGGAGCTTGGCCTTGAGGCTGGCGCTGCGGTTGCGGCGCGGTCTGCTGGCGGCTCGTTTGAGCTTGCCGTTGGCGGCTGCCGGGCATGCGGTTGCGGAACTGTTCTCGGTGAACGTTGAGTTCCTGCAGGGTGCGGATGTTGATTTTCTGCCATTCAAACAGAATGCGGTCAATGTATTTGAAGTTGAATTTGCCGGACAGGACGGCCTCGCGGAGAGCTTCGCGCACGAGGTCTTCGCGGTATCGGTCGTCGTCGACCCATTTGATAATCATCTCGCATTCGAGCGGAGACAGCGGGCGTCCAAACTCCTGCTCGAAGACGGAGAAGAGGTTCTGTTCTTTTTTCTCCAACAGGTCCAGAGAGGACGCTGCCGGTTTGGGTTTTGGCTGAATGAATTCCGCCAGTTTGCGGTACAGCGGGCGCAGGTCGATCTGCTCTTCGCCGATTTCAAGGAAACCTGCGCGTTGCAGGGTACCCAGCGTGGACAGGAGAAAGTCTCCGTGCAGCATCATGCGCTCCCCGATCTGATCCGGAGTCGGGAACTCCACACCCTCTTGTCGGAATTGCAACAAGTGCAGCACCAGCATCATCTCTTCGTCCGCCAAGCCCAGTTGCTTGTAGAACTTCAACAACAAGCTCGGTACAGCCAAAAACCCGGATGTCAGGAGAACCGTCGTCGCATCATCTTGTCTCTGAGTCATCCGTACTTCCCCCCGTTTCTCTTAACTGACTAAGTATACCGTAAGTGGAGGTGGGGTATCTACTAGTTTCTTTTGTCTATTGCCATCATCTCAAACTGAAACTCCTTCGCCACCACGTAGGAGGTAGCGAAAACCAGTACCTGATAGGGTTGGTGAGTCTTCCCTTTGGAGAGAAGAGACGTTGAAATACCGAAGGAGTTCAACACCGTTTGATAGACTTGCAACAAAGGAAGAGGCCCGCTCGCCAGCAATCCGTCTCCTCCCTTGATCAGCCATTCCAAGGGCCCGTTTAGAAAAGTCCCAAATGGAATCCACCCCTGGGTGACTTCCTGATGCTTGATGTAGAGCTCCCCTACCAGCTCGTTCGTATTTTGAGGGGTGCCTTTGAAAAACAATTGAGCTTGCTCCTGATTCGCTTTCCATAACAAGACATGATCTTGGTAGACGTTGAGGTCTTCTATATACTCGAAATTATGCTGATAGTCGATTGTTTCAGAACAGGTTACCTTCCACTCTTGTACGAGATCGGTAGTATCTACTAGGAACACTTGAAAGTGGATCAGCAAGGAATCTTGCTCTTCAAGTATTTTCGCAGGCACGAGGTACACGTCGTTCTCGAACGTCGCTTTTTTGAATTTCTCGATGAATTCCTTCATTTAGATACTGTCAAAATCAATTTCTTCTACTTCTTCTCCAGCATCCGTTGGCTCGACCATCTCTTGCGATGTGCTCTCTTTTTTAGCTGACTGCTCAAAAAACAGGGCGAGTTTTTTTTGTAATTCCGGGTTTTCAGAATCTAGCAGGAAGGGGTCCTCCGTCTTAAAATACGTTTCGGAATCCACTGCGGAGATGCTTTTCACGACATTGGCGATCGTATCTGCATTTCCTAAGTTCTCAAGCCAGTCGAGGTGAAAATACCCAACTTCGCTCTCATATGCAAAGTCCCGTGTCGAAGCGGTCGCGTGGCTGAGTTCATGAATGAACGTGTGCAACAGGTTGCTCGACTGACTTTCTTCCAATTGTGCAGCTTCCATACGAAGTCGGATGTCCCCTCCGAAATCTCGATTTTCCGTTAACCATTTCAACCAAGGTTCAAATTTGCTCCCCTCCAATTCCCAATTGTCTCGAATTGATTTGGGACCCGACTTGCCGAGCGTGGTGGGCTCCGTCATTCGCTCACTTCGATTCATCGTCGAGACCTCGAGAGTTGGTTGATTGAGACGGCCTAACATGAGCGACAAAATGGAATGCAGAATTCCGAGCGCCGCGTCTGCATTTTTGTCCTCCATTTTGATGATTCGTTTGAGTGCATTATAGAGGACGGTCGTGCCGGCATTTTCTATGGTTCGAGCTTTCATCAGGGTCTCTAAACTGCCTACGAGAGCCGTCAACTTACTCTTGGCGTCCGGTACCAACGTGGCCAATTTCGCTTTGCGTGCTCCACTTAACTTCTGATCCTCGGGGTCCGTTTGCAACTCATTCAATCGAACGGTTGGTCCCTCTTCGGTGGTCGCAATCACACTGCTCGCCGTTCTCGTCAAGATCAATTCCGGAAAATGACCGATGACCGCCTCATACGGTTGTTCCAAAAGCCCATCTCGTACGGCCAGCATAAACTCGCGCACTTTTTTCAGATACTGTTCGCTCGTATCCTCTACATTCACATGAAACGTGATCACTTTGGTGTCAAATAGTTTCACATACCCCGGTGTTTTCGAAACAGAATGGCCGTTCACTTTTTCGTATTCTTCGTCCCACTCTGCGTAGAACGAAAAACTCTCATCATTTTTCCCGGCGTTGTTGACATGCTCAAAGGAACCTTGTGCAACGGTGCCCTTTTTCCCCTGTTTCAGCCATTGCATGACGGCGCGGTTGCCGTATGCTTGTTGCAATTGCAGGAGTTGGTGCTGTTTGGCGGGAAGAGTCTTGTTCGGTTGGTTTGCGGCTTTCTGGAGTGCAGGCGACTTGCTCTTCCAGGTAGATTCCATCTCCTTCACCTCTTTCTGAAAAAAAGCCCTGCCAGATCAGTAGGATCTGGGCAGGGCTTCTTTTTGAATTACGGGTACAGTCTGTACAGCAAACGCGGCATCATGATCGTCTCGCGAACATGGTCGATTCCGCAAATCCACGCGATGGTGCGCTCGAGGCCGATCCCGAAGCCGGAGTGCGGCACGGTGCCGTACTGGCGGAGTTCGAGGTACCAGTTGTAGGACTCGCCGAGCCCGTGCTCGTCGTAGCGGGACTTCAGCAGGTCGTAGTCGTGGATACGCTGCGAACCGCCGATGATCTCGCCGTAGCCTTCCGGTGCGAGCAAGTCTGCGCCGAGCACGACGGACGGGTCTTCCGGGTCCGGTTGCATGTAGAATGCCTTGATATCCGCCGGCCACTTCTCAACGAAGACCGGGAGATCAAAGTGGTTGGTCAACTCGGTTTCATGCGGAGCGCCGAAGTCTTCGCCGTACGGGAAGTCATGGCCTTTATCCTGCAGAATTTGAACGGCTTCTTTGTACGTAATCACCGGGAACTTCTCGTTGACCACACGCCACAGCGCATCGGTGTCACGCTCCAAGGTCTTGAGTTCTTGCGGGCAACGCTCAAGCACCCACTTGATGATGTGCTTGACGAACGCTTCTTGGATTTGCATGTTCTCTGCATGCTCGACATACGCCATCTCCGGCTCGATCATCCAGAACTCGATCATGTGCTTGCGGGTTTTGGATTTCTCTGCACGGAAGGTCGGGCCGAACGAGTAGACTTTGCCCAGTGCCAGTGCAGCAGCTTCCATATAGAGCTGGCCGGATTGGGACAGGTACGCCGGTTCCCCGTTCACGTATTCGATTTCAAACAGGTTGGTCGTGCCTTCTGCCGAAGACGGGGTGAGGATCGGCGGGTCCACTTGGGTGAAGCCGCTGTTGTCGAGATAGTCGCGCATCGCACGGATGATCTCGGCGCGAATCTTCAAGATCGCACGTTGGCGCGGCGAACGAATCCACAGGTGACGGTTGTCCATGAGGAAGTCAACGCCGTGCTCCTTGGGGGTGATCGGGTAGTCGACGGTCGGTGCGACCACTTCGACGCCGGTAACGTTCAACTCGTAGCCGGATGCCGCACGCTCTTCGGCGCGGACCGTGCCGGTTACGCGAATCGAGGTTTCTTGGGTCAGGCCCTTCGCGGTGGCGAACAGCTCTTCCGGAACGTCTTGCTTCGCGATAACGCCTTGGATGAAGCCGGTGCCGTCACGCAGGTTCAGGAAGCCGATCTTCCCGCTGAAGCGCTTATTCCAAAGCCAGCCTTCGATCAGAACTTCCTGATCAACATACTGACCGATTGTTGCAATCGTGGCTTTCGTCGTCACAGTAATATCCCCTTCATCATTCTTATGTAATCATAATTATGATAGCATTATTTTCCCCAAGATTCCAGACCGGAGACGAGCAGTTGCGTATCGCGAGCGATCATTAACTCTTCATTGGTCGGAATCACGCACACCGTCACACGCGAAGCACTTGTGGAGATGATGCGCTCCCCTTTGCCCGTGTCGTTTGCCTGCACGTCGATTTCCAGACCCAGATACGTGAGATGGTCGCAAATCTTGCGGCGCAAAAGCGGAGAATTCTCCCCCACCCCCGCCGTGAACAACAGCACATCGACTCCGTTCATCGCCGCCACATACGCCCCGATGTATTTGCGAATGCGGTATTCGTACATATCAAACGCCAGTGCCGAGCGCGCACTTCCCTTGGCACGGGCCTCCGTAATTTTTCGCATGTCGCCCGACAGGCCCGAGATGCCAAACAACCCGCTGTGCTTGTTGAGCATCGACGCGAAGTCCTCTTGCGTCAACTCTTCCTTGGCCGTCACATATCCCTGAATGCTCGGGTCGATGTCCCCGCTCCGCGTGCCCATCATCACACCTTCCAACGGGGTCATGCCCATGGACGTGTCGATGGAGCGCCCGTTCTGAATCGCCGTCACACTGGCTCCGTTGCCGATGTGGCACGAAATCACTTTGAGATTCATGAGATCGCGATGCACGAGAAAAGGCACCCGCGACGAGACATAGCGGTGCGACGTGCCGTGAAATCCATAGCGTCGGACTTTGTGCCGCTTGTACAGCACGTAAGGAATCGGGTACAGGTAATGCTCCGGCGGCATCGATTGATGAAACGCCGTATCAAAAACCGCCACCTGCTTGACGCCCGGCAACACGTCCTCCATCGCCTCGATGCCCTGCAAATTCGCAGGGTTGTGCAACGGTGCCAGCTCGACATTGTCCCGAATGGCGTGTTTCACTTCGTCTGTCAAAAACGTCGAGAGCGCAAATTGCTCCCCGCCGTGGACGACGCGATGCCCGACCGCCGAAATTTCGTTCACGCTCTGCAAAACGCCCGACTCGCGGGTGACGACGTGGAGCACTTGGCGCAACGCTTCCCGATGATCGAGAATCTCCGACGTGGATGTGCCCTCGTGGCTTCCCTGTCCGTCTTGCCCTTCCGCTTTGTAGAAGTGCTGGGCGTCGTCGCTGCCGATTTTTTCAATGCCGCCCCGGATGAGCACCTTCTCTTCCGGCATGCGGAACAACTGGTACTTCAGCGAGGAACTCCCACAATTGAGCACGAGCACATTCACGCCCGTTCCCCCCATTCGTCGTACTGAAAAAAGCCTTTGCGCACTTTGGTGCCCAAGAGGCCGCCGCGCACCAGTTTGCGCAGATAAGCTGCCGGTCGGTAGCGCGGGTCGGTCGTTTCGTGAAACATCGCCTCCAACATGTCCACCACCGTGTCGAGACCGAACCGATCGGCCAACTCCAACGGCCCGATGTGGAACCCGAAGCCGTGCTTCATCGCTTTGTCGATGTCCTCCGCCGTCGCGACACCCTCGGCGTAGATCAACACCGCTTCGTTGATCAGCGGCAACATCAAACGGGTCGTGATAAAACCCGGTGACTCAAAGACCTGCACCGCTTTTTTGTCCAACGCTTCGAGAAAACGGTACGCGCTTTCCACCGTTCGTTCCGACGTTTTCAACCCCCGCACGACTTCCACCAATTCACGGCGATCAACCGGAAAGTGAAAATGCAACCCGATCACACGCTCCGGATGCGCCGTTTGCGCCGCCAGTTCGGTGATGGAAAGCGTCGATGTGTTCGTAGCGAGCAACGCCTCAGGCCCGACTTCCTTTTCAATGGCGAGGAGCAACTCGATTTTGTCTTCGAGGTTCTCCCAGATCGACTCGATGACCACTTCGCAGTCGCGCAGCAGGGACACGTTGGTGCCAAGGACGATCCGCGAGAGGATCGACTTTTTCTCCGCCTCGGTGATGCCCCACTTCGCCAACCGATGGTCGAGGGACAATTCCAGCCCGAGTTTGGCATGTTCCAGATCCTGCTCCGTCCGATCCAGCAAGATCACTTCCACGCCTTTGCCCGCCATCGCGGCCGCCAAGCCTTGCCCCATCGTCCCGGCTCCGACGATGCCGATCTTTTGTATCTTCATAAAAGCCTCCTTGCGCCTCTTCACATCATGCTTTTCATTAGGATGCCCAAAAGACTCACGTTTTGAACAAGGAGAGGTTTTTTTGAAAACTATGTAACTTTTTCCATATTTTTGCGTCTACTAGAGTAGATATAACATAAGGAGTGATTGATTATGAAAAAAGCAACCCTTCTCGTATCCGCACTGGCAGCAGCACTGTTCGTCTCCCAAGCTCCGTCGATGGCGATGGCGGCAGACAAGGCGCCGGCTCAAACGGTAACGGCCACCACCGATGACCAGTCCAACCTGCACACCGTCAAGATGACCTTTATCAACAAAAACACCGGGATCGTGGTCTATCCGAACGCCGTGACCCTCCTCAACGTGAACACAGGTGCGCTTACGACGCATAACGACCTGACCTACAAAGGAAACCAAGCCATCGTACGCGACGTGGCGGACGGCACCTACATGTTCTTCGTCTACGTGGAGGGTCAAACTTACTCGATCGCGAGCTCGAACCAATTCACCATGCAAGGCGAGGACATGTTCGTCCCCGTGCTGCTCGTCCCTTATCAAGGCTAAAAAACGCAAAAAAAAGACCTGCCGCGAACACGTCGGCAGGTCTTTTAATATACGATTAAGCGGTCTTCCGCTTTCTGTTTCTTCTTGCGTTTCATCGGTGCCCGATCTTGGATCTGGCGGTTCATGCGAGCGTAGAGGTAGAGCATCGAGGCAGCAACAACTACGATGAATAACCAGAGATTTAAATCTGTCATGTGGAGCGCTCCTCTCAGGTGTGAACCGAATGGTCAACAAATCATTAAAAAACATTTATCCCAAAAACAGAATACCACATCTATCACCCTATTGCCAGTATATTGTGTAAATGTTAAAAAAACTCTGACTGATTAAACAGCCAGAGCTTCTTCTGCTTTTTTATTTACACGGAGCCATTCGCGGAAGTCGTCCCCGGTCATGTTCTCCTCGCGCACGAGATCGACAGACAGGTTGCGAATGCCTTCTTCGTACGGAGCGAGCATGCGACGGGTCATCTCTTCCACATCGGCGAAGATGCGGCGGATTTCCTCGTCGAGGATGTTCTTCTGCAGGTTGTCGATGTCGACGATGCCGAGGCTCGACAGCCCGCAGGCGACGATGGTGCGTGCCATGTTGGTCGCTTGTTGGATATCGCCTTGCGCCCCGGTGGAGCGGTTGCCGTAGATCAGTTCTTCCGAGACCGTACCGCCGAGAGCGATGATGATCTGGTTGATCAACTGGTCCTTGGTGTACAGGTAGCCGTCCGATTCCGGCACTTGACGCACGAAACCGAGCGCGTTGCCGCGCGGGGCGATCGTGATGTGCGAAACGGAGTGGCTGCGAACGAGTTCTGCGGTGATCGCATGGCCCAATTCGTGGACCGAGACGCGCTCCAACTCTTCTTGGCGCGGGCGCTTGCCGGTGCGTTCCCCGAGCAAGACCTTGTCCACAGAATCGCGGAAGTGCAGTTGTTCCACGGACGCTTTCTCCTCACGCATCGCGAGAATCGCCGCCTCGTTGCACAGCGATTCCAGTTGCGCCCCGGAGAAACCGTAGGTTTCGCGGGCAACCTGTTCGAGGTTGACACCGTCAGCCAGCGGTTTGTTGCGGGTCTGGATCTCCAAGATCGCCAGACGGCCCGCTTTGTCCGGGAGATCGACTTTGATCTGACGGTCGAAACGGCCCGGACGGATCAGCGCCGGGTCGAGGATGTCGAGACGGTTGGTCGCCGCCACAACGAGGACGAACGGAGACGATGTGGTCCCCATGCCGTCCATCTCGGTCAAGAGCTGGTTCAGGGTCTGGTCATACTCTTGGTGACCCGAGTTCCCGCCGCGCTTGCCGCCGATGACGTCGATTTCGTCGATGAACACGATGGCGGAGTCTTTGCCTTCTTTTTTCGCGATCATGCGCGCTTTTTTGAACAGTTCGCGCACACGGGACGCCCCGACACCGACGTACATTTCCACAAACTCAGAACCGGACGCCGAGACGAACGCCGAATCGGTGTAGCTTGCGGCAGCTTTTGCCAGCAAGGTCTTGCCGGTGCCCGGAGGGCCCGTCAAGATGATGCCTTTGAGCGGACGGATGCCGAGTTCCTTGATTTTGTCACGGTGGCGCAGGAAGTCGAGCGCTTCCATCATCTCGCGCTTCGCCATGTCCTGACCGCCGATATGCTCAAATTCCACACGGTGCGACTTCGCGACTTCATGAGACGCGCCCGCTGCGGCCGATTTGTTTTTATCGAGAAGAATCGCAATGGTGAACAGAATCGCGACCAGCATCAAAACCGGCAGCACGTTAAAGCGAAATGTCAATCCGACGAAGGCCGTCACAGCAAGACCCACGCCCAAGATCAGCTCTTTGAAGTAGTTTTTCACAGCGACGTCACCCCCTGAAGGGTACCGAATGCGGTCACCTCATGATACGGCAGAACCTCGTAGAGGAAACGGCCGTCTTTTTGCAGAGAAACAAAAATATAGGTGTCGTTCATCGACACTTGCGCTTTCGTGCCATCCTTGGAGACCGTCTGCACGGCGTCTTGGATCATCTGCGGGAAATCGCCTTTGACCATGCCGCTGTAGAGAATCGGTTGGATGTCACGGTATTCCTTTTTCAACTCTTCGCCGCGGGTATCGACGAGCTCCAGTTTCACTTGGGAGCCGAGCGCCGTTTCCGCGATGTTTTGCAAGTTTTCATAGGTCGCTTGCAGATCGTCGACCGGTTTGACGGTGACTTTCAGCGAGCGGTCTGCGCCATCTACGACAGATTCCACTTGGGTCACAGCCGGATCAGCTTTCAGTTGTTCTTCGAGGGGGCGCACCAAGCCGAACTTTGCGTACATCTCCCAACCACCGAACAACAACGAAAAGGCGACCAACAAACTGACAATGACCGGTACGATGCGAATTCGAGACATCGATACATCCCTCCTCGTTGACTGTTAACATAATGTCATCATTATAGCACAGCCCTCCGAACTCAGGTTTAGGAGTCTACAGGAAAAAAGCACGCGTGCCGAACGTGCTCGGCCGCGTGCTTTTTTATGAAAAAATACCTTACTTCGGCTCCGTGAGCAAGACTTGCCAGAGCACTTCCCCGCTCTTGAAATCCAGATAGGTGTAGCCGGTATCGCCGTTGGCCATCTTGCCGTAGATTTCCCAGACAAATTTGCTGGGCGCCGTCTTGTACTCGGTTTCCACATCGGGCAGTACCGGTCCCGGTGTGGCGTGCAGGACATCGACGAGCGGTTGAAGCGCTTGGTTCTTGAGCTCGGCGCGGACGAGTTGCTTGCCCCAGACCGGTTTCTTGGCAGCCGCGACCGCTTGGTCCTTCGACAGCCCCTGGTCTGCGTAGACGGTGGCGAGCACTTTGCCCTGCGCACTCCAGACATACACCTGACGCCCTTGCTTGTCAGGCCCGGCAAACAAGAACCCGTTCATCCCCCCGGTGTACGGGGTGGCTTCCTTGACTTGGTTCAAAACGGTGTGATCCAGCGCCGCCTGTGCATCGACTTCCGCCCCGGTGAACTGGGCATACGTGACCTCACGCACGGCAAAGACGGCTCCCGCGATCAGAACCGTCAGCACCAACAAACTGATCCAAACATATCTCTTCATGGTTGTTTGACGCTCGGTTACTGTTTCCTCTCCTCGTACACGATCAGTTGCAGATCGCCTTGCTCCTCGCCTTTGCTGAGTCCGAACAGCAAATTCCAGTCCTTCAGCGTGTGGTTCAAGAAATCGACCACCTGATACAGTTCAACAGGGTTGGGCAGGTCAACGTTCGCAATCGTCACATGTTCGGTGGTTTCCATCGAGCGCTCCTCCTTGTTAAGTTGCGTTATTCAAGCGACCACGTCTTGAGGGAGTCGATCATCTGCCGGTACGAGAAGTCAAAGTGTACAGGCGAGACGGAGACGTAGCCCTCGCGAACGGCGCGAATGTCGGAGTCGGACTCCAGCGGCAGGTCTTTGAGCGGGCCGGCCAGCCAGTAGTACGGGACACCGCGCGGGTTGGTCCGCTTGTCGTAATGGTTGAGATAGCGTCGCTTGCCAACCGTCGTGATCCGGACGCCTTGCACCTGTTGAGGGTCACACGACGGGTAGTTGACGTTTAAGATCGTGTCCGGGTCGAGACCTTTTTGCATGACCTCTCGAATCAGACGCGATGTGAAGTGCGCCGCGCCCGCGTAGTCGTACGGTTCGCTTCCACATTGGGAGACGGCGATGGCCGGCATCCCTTGGATCGAGCCTTCGATGGCAGCGGAAACGGTGCCGGAGTAGATCACATCATTCCCTAGGTTGCTCCCCGCGTTGATTCCTGATACGACGAAATCGGGACGCGCGTCCTTCATCAGTTCGCTGACGCCAAACTTGATGCAGTCGGCAGGCGTTCCGCTCAGTCCGTAGGCGTGGACGCCGGGTCCCAAGTCATGCTCTTCCAAAAACAGTGGTTTATGTAAGGTGATGCCGTGACCGGCGGCGCTGCGCTGGCGATTCGGCGCCACGACAAACACGTCGCCGAGCTGCGTCAGTTCCTGAGCCAGTACGCGGATGCCGTCCGCTTGGATGCCATCGTCATTGCTGATCAAGATTCTCATTCGGTCACTGCTCCTTTCCTGTTCCCTGCCCATTGTACCACGGTGGGCAGGAATCGTCTGCCGTCCGAATGGTAAAAAGCACTCAACATAGCAAACGAGGCGTCGGCAATACTAACGTCACCACACCAAGGGGGTGAACCGGATGACAACTTCCACTGAGAGTACGGTCTCCGCCGAGGGCATCAAACGGTTTGCTGAGCTGATGGCGGAAGAATTGGGTTTGACCGACTTGCTCACGGCCGAGCGCTGGGGCAACCCGGGCATGATGAACCGGCCCTCGCCGGTTCAAGAAGTCAAATGCCGTCAAAACCAACTGCGCCTGACGACATCTGCTGGCAAAAAAGGAAATTGATTGTCCTCATCCCATCTGTACCTTACCCGCTCGGAAAAGTGACTATACATGCCCGTCGTTCTTGAAAAAAAAAGCCCGTCGCCGCAACTTTGCGGTCACGGGCTTTTTTCTTAGTGGTTTTCCTGCAGGTTCTTGATCCAGGCCTGCCATTCGGTGTCGAGTTGTTCGAGCGTTTTGCCGCCGAAGATTTTCGGCAGGGTTTCGTGCAGACGTTTCAGGCTTTCGGTGTCGTTCACGCTTGCCGTTCCCTCTTGGTACGGATAGGAGCCGAGCCTTTGGACCAGTTCGCGGACTTTGTCTTCGCCGTATTGTCTGGCGAGGAATTTCACGATGTGGCCTGAGGTGTTGTAATAGATGCTGACCTCTTGGTTGTCGGTCAAGGTTTCGAGGTTGATTTTCTCCAAGTCGGCGATCGACATGTACGGTTTGGTCAACAGCGGCCCGCCATCTTGCATCAAATCTGTGTAATACGTGGCGAGACCTTCGGCGAACCAGTAGGGAAGGTTGTTGTTCGATTGGCCGACGGTGAGTTCGTGTACCATCTCGTGCTCGATGGTGCGTTGGTAGTACTCCGTCGGTCCCCGTTGCGAACTGAGCTTGATCGATTCGCCGTACTCATACCAGCCGATGAACTGCCACGCAAACGAGAGCTTCACAGATTGTCGGAGGAATTCCGGGTCGTGATACAGTTTGATGCCCAGTTGCTTCCCCGCCGGCTCCTGATGCGGGTAGATCGCTTGCAAATCTGCATACGCGGCTTCTGCATCGTCGCGCACTTTTTCCGCCGTTGCTTTGTCCTCCGGCGCGTACTGGACGACAAAGTGTGAGGAGCGCAGTTCATCGAGCAGTTCTCCGGCGTCATACATCCCTTCTCCGTAGTAGTTGTAGTGTTCGTGGTAGGTCAGCTCATAAGGCTTCCCGTCCATCGTGTACGTTTGGTGCAGGGTGACGTCGAGCGTCATCGGCGGATTGACTTTGATGTCGAGAACTTCGACTTTGTAGTCGGCGATCGAACTGCCGATCAGGTCTTGGAACCAGTGGGTTTGCTCGACTTTGTAAGCACCTCTTGCTTGGTCCGGGTCGAGCGTGGTGAGGAACTTGTCGAGGTTCTTCTCATGAATCGCTTGCATCCGCAAATTCAACTTCTCCTGCACGCCTTGACGCATGAGATAGTTGAAGATCACCACCGCGACTTGCTGGCGTTCCGCCGTTGCTTGCGGGTTGAAGGTCGTCGGGGTGTCTCCATGCATCAAGCCCGTTTCCAGCGCGGCTTGCACCGCATCGCGGGCCCAGGTCGAGACGCTTGCTTGGTCGGCGACATTGAGATTTTTCCCACGTCCGGTCACGTCGAGTTTCATCGCCCGAATCAGCGTAGCGGCGAGTTCTTCACGCGTGATCGGTTGTTGCGGGTTGAAGTTCCCTTTTTCATCCCCGACCATGAGGCCGGCGTGCGCGACTCCTTGGACGTAGCCGAAGCTCCACCCGTTTGCAGGTACGTCAGAGAAAGTCGGAGTCGTGGAAGGAGCGTCCACAGGCGCGATCTGGAGCGTTTTTGCTAAAACGACCGCCATTTCTTCACGGGTGATCGACGCGCTTGGGTGAAAATTGTGCTCGCTGTCCCCTTGCAGGATACCTTTGCCGTTTAGATAAAGGACTCCTGTGGTTGCGTAGGATGCCATGTCACGGTCGTCGTTGAAGATTGAGACGCAACTGCAAGCTTCTGCTTTTGGCGGGATCATGCTCGTCGTGCAAAGAACGGCGGTCATCGCCAGCCAAACTTTCCATTTTTTCATAACAGGAACGATCTCCTTTTCGTATTGCCGTTTCCTGAATTTTACTAGTTTTGGGGATTTTCGTAAATAGGGAGAAAAAACCGCCGTCTCCGAGGAGATCGACGGTTTTTTTCGTTATTGCTGCGGAGCGGTGTAGGTGGTTTTCAGCCAGTATTTCGGTTTCGCGTTGGCGGCCGGCGTGCTGTTGCTGCGAATCTTGAACGTGTACCAACCGGTCGTGGTCGGCGTGTAGGTCAACGCCGTGCCTTGAGCCGTTGCGCTGGTGTACGTTTTCGACGTTGCGACGGCACCCGCTGTGTTGTCGAGTTCGAGGTAGATGTTCGTCGACGTCGTCCAAGATGCGATGTCGTAGTAGAGAGCCGCCGAGATCGGTTTGCCCGATTGCGCGTAGATGCGGCCGACTTGCACGAGTTGGGTGTTGTCCGCCGGTTTGATGTCGAGGTCTTTCGCCCCCGCGAATTCTTGGGTGACCGCTTTCTGAGCCGGGGAGAACGAGCCGGTGATGCCCGTCTTGGAGTACGCCACATAGGAGTTGGCCGGGATCGTGATCGTCGCTTGGCCGCTGCCGTTGGTCGTGACATCGCCGCTGTGGCCGGTGTAGTCATGAAGCGTGACGTTTGCGCCAAAGCCCGTTGCGACGGTGATCGTTTTGCTGGAAGAGCCGTTGTCGTTGAGCGCGGACAGCAAATGGTTGCCGCCCATGCGCTCGAAGGCGAACACGTCGGTGTCTTTCCAGCGCTGCGTCGTCGTGCCGGATGCGATTTTTTCATGAATCCAGATCAGGTTGTCGATCGTGGTCTTCATGCCGTAGTTGTAGTAGTCCTTGTAGAACACCGTCGGATAACCTTCGGAGGTGAGGATGTAGGCGTAAGCGAGATGTTTGTTTTTCGTGATCGCGCTGTCACGGTCGGTGTCGTGGTTCTCCACGAACGTAACCGCCGCTCCCGGATTGATGCCCGCAAGACCCGCATGGTCGAGTCGGGACATGTCGTAGAAGCCGCCGCCGTTGCTCATGCTCTTGAGTTCTTCGCGCAGAGAGAAGTCAAACGCCGACGCACGGCCTCCCGTCGCGGTCGAGCTCCACCAGTTGAGCGTGTCGCGGTTGGAATCGTAGTATTCGCCGACTGCGAACTTGCCCGCCATTGCGCCATAATTCAGATAGTCTTTGATAAACGTGTAGGAGTAGCCCTTGACATAGTCGAGGCGGTATCCTTGGATGTCGAGCGCTTTGGTCATCCAATCGCCCGCGTCTTTCAGACCGCTTGCTACGTACGCGCTGTCATGAGCGAGGTCGCGACCGAACGAGGAGTCGTCGTTGGGAACGTTTGCATCTTGGGCGCTGTAGCCCGGATGGAAGTCATACTGCCCCTTGCCGAATCGTCCGCCGCTTGCATTGCCGTATGCGTCCTTATACGAATAAATCCAGTTGCCGCTGTCCCCGTTGCGGTGGTTGTTGACGATGTCCACGTAGACATCGAGACCGTTGGAGCGCATCATCGCAACAGACTTTTGAAGTTCTTCACGGGTCCCCCAGTGGGTCGGGATGCTGCCCATCTGGTCTTTGCTTCCCAGGTCGTAGTCGTCGAACGGATCATACCCGTTCGAGTAACCGCCCGATGCGCCCTTGATGACCGGCGGAATCCAGACGGCGGTGAAGCCGGCGTTTTTCAATTCGTTGGCTTTGCTGCCGAGGTTGTTCCACCACGAAGTCCCGGACGCCGTTGCGTCCCAGTAAAAGCCTTGCATCAACACCCCTGCCGAAGCCGGTTGTGCCAACATCGAGCCGATCAGAACTGCAGGTGTCAACACGGCAAACGCTTTGGCCAATCGCTTGTTTTTCATAAGGATGCCTCCCCATCTTCTCTCTGTGCAAGCGTTTTCATCGCTTGCTGAGTATAGTATTAGATAGCGAAGATTAATTCCCTCCTGCCTCAATCAAAATATTTTTGAAAAAAAGACCCGGCCACTCCATGCGGAGGGCCGGGTCTCTTTTTCCAAGATGCCGTTGTTCGATTACTCTGCGTAGAGGCGTTCGCAGATGCGTTCGATCTCGGCGTAGATTTTCTTTTCATCGAGGGTCAGGACTTGACGGTCCTTCACGATGTGCTTGCCGTCGACGAACACGTCGGTCACGTCGCGCGAGTTGGACGAGTACGCGAGGTGGGCGATCATGTTGTGGCGTTGCGGGTAGTATTGCGGCTGCTCGATGTCGAGCAAGATGATGTCGGCGAGAGCTCCCGCTTGCAGCGTGCCGAGGGTGTCTTCGAGGAACAGAGCTTTCGCACCGCCGTTGGTTGCCAAGCGGACCGCTTGGAATGCGTTCACAGCCACCGGATCGAGGTTGACGCCTTTGTGGAGCATCGCCGCCATGCGCAATTCTTCGAACATGTCGAGATTGTTGTTCGAAGCCGCACCGTCCGTGCCGAGACCGACGGTCAAGCCCGCTTCAAGGAATTTCAGAACAGGTGCCACGCCGGAGCCGAGCTTGAGGTTGGAGTCCGGGTTGTGCGCGATGGTGACGTTGTGCTTTTTGAGGATCGCGATGTCTTCGTCGGTGACGTGAACCGCGTGCGCCACGAGGGTCGGGTTGTTGAACATCCCGACTTCTTCGAGCAGAGCGACCGGAGTCTTGCCGTAGCGTTCGATGCAATCTTGAACTTCCTTGACCGTTTCGGAGAGGTGAATTTGCACCGGACGTTTGTTCTCGGTTGCCACTTGCGCCGCTTGGGCGAGGTAGTCCTTGGGGCAGGTGTACTCTGCGTGCGGGCCAAACATCACGTTGATGCGACCGTCCGCTTTGCCGTGCCAATCCTGAACGAATTGAACCGCTTGGTCCTTGAGCTTCACGCCGTTCTCCGGGTCAAACCCGACCATGCCGCGCGACAGAACGGCACGGATGCCGGACTCCTCGGTCGCTTGCGCCACGCGATCCATGAAGTAGAACATGTCGGTGAACGTCGTCGTGCCGCCCTTGAGCATTTCAAGGATTGCGAGCTGCGCGCCCCAGTAGATGTCTTCGTCGGTCATCTTGGCTTCGATCGGCCAGCAGCGTTCTTCCAGCCATTGTTGCAGCGGGAGATCGTCTGCGTAACCGCGCAGCAAGGTCATCGAAGCATGCCCGTGCGTGTTGATCAGACCCGGCATGGCGAGCTTGCCTTTAGCGTCGATGACGGTGTCGAACCCGTCGAGGGAACCCGTGTAGGCACCGGCTCCCACTTCGGCGATGCGTTGGCCTTCGATGATGATGTAGCCTTCCTTGTGATACGAATCTTCCAAGACCGGTACGACGACCGCGCCGTGAATCAGAGTGCGTGCCATGATTTATCTCTCCTTTTGTTGTCCGTAAACCGTCGTGTATTTCTCTCTCAGCCAAGTCACGTCCTCATCGGAAAGCAAGACGGGCTCTCCGATCGATTTGGCGATGGCGCAGATTTGCGCGCCTTTTTCAACGATCTGGCAGACGCGCAGAGCTTCGGAAACCGTATTGCCCACGCCGACGACCCCATGGTTGGCCATGAGGACCGCGCCTTTGGTGCCCAAGGATTCCACGACATTGCGCCCGACGTCCTCACTTCCCGGCAACGCATAGTCCGCCACGGAGACCGGACCTCCGCAAACTTGCGCGAGGTCTTCGATCAACGGCGGAATTTCTTGACGTGCGCAGGAAAAAGCGCTCGCATACGTACTGTGCGTATGCATCACGCCAAACACATCGCCCCGAGCGCGGTAGACGGCGAGATGCAACGGCGACTCCGAGGAGGGTTTCAACGTGCCTTCGACCATCTGCCCGGTTCCCATGTCGAGAACGCAGAGCATCTCAAGCGTCAGCGTTTCGTACTCGACACCGCTTGGAGTAATCACGACCAGATCCGTGCCCGGCACTCTCGCGGAGACATTGCCCCAAACGGCCGCGACCAGTCCGGTGCGGATCATCTGTTTGGCCGCGTCCAGAACTTCTGATTTGGTTTGTTCGATGTGTTCGTTCATTTGAGAGGGCCTCCTCTGCTACAAGAGCTTCAACATGTTCTCCGTGTTCGGTTGCTCGACGTTGCCTTTGTCGGTGATGATCGCCGTAATCAGCTCATGCGGGGTCACGTCGAACGCCGGGTGCAACGCCGGTACGCCTTCCGGAACCATGCGCTTGCCGCCGATAAAAATCACTTCGTCCGCAGAGCGCTGCTCGATTTCAATCTCAGCTCCGGTCTCCATCTCGTAATCGAGCGTAGACATCGGGGCCGCGACGTAAAACGGAATGCCGTGGTGCTTGGCGAGAACGGCGAGCGAGTACGTCCCGATCTTGTTCGCAGCGTCGCCGTTGGCGGCGATCCGGTCCGCCCCGACGATGACGAGGTCGACCATTTTTTGTTGCATGAGATAGCCCGCCATCGAGTCGGTGACAACGGAGACCGGGATGTTGTCTCGGTGCAATTCGAAGGCGGTCAATCGGGCGCCTTGCAGATACGGACGGGTCTCGTCTGCAAAAACGTGCTCGACACGACCCTTTTCGTGCGCCGCGCGGATGACGCCGAGCGCCGTTCCGTAGTCGAACGTCGCCAGAGACCCCGTGTTGCAGTGCGTGAGGATGCGGGCGTTCTCCGGGATGAACGTCAAGCCGTTCTGTCCGATCGACTTGTTCAAGCGAACGTCTTCCTCTGCGATGAGGTTGGCTTCGCGGGTGATCAACTCCGCGAGTTCCTTGACGGAGAGGTCTTGGTTCGCTTCAATCAGACCGCGCATGCGCTTGATCGCCCAGAACAGGTTGACGGCGGTCGGGCGGGTTTTCGCCAGACGTTCGCAAACCGATTCGAGGTAGGTCAGGTACGGGCCTTTGTCGAGGTCGAGCGCTTCCGAAGCATTTGCTCCGATTGCGATGCCGTACGCGGCGGTTGCACCGATTGCGGGAGCACCGCGGACTTTCATTTTTTCAATCGCTTCAGCGACCAGTTCGTACGTGTCACAGTCGTCCCTAATTTCTTGCTCCGGCAAAAGCGTTTGGTCGAGGACCAGCAGGGACTTGCCATTCCATTTCAACGGTTGCATATGTGTCTCTCCCCTTTTCCCCTATGTACGTTTACAGTGAACCGAGTTCCGCCAAAGCCTGCGGGCAGGCGCACGTGCGCTCGCCAAAACCACGCTCGATGGCGTGGAAGAACAGTTCGCGGATTTTTTGCACGTTGTCGCGCATCGTCTCGACGACTTCTGCGTGCGTCAGCGGATGCTTCGAGATGCCGGTGCAATAGTTGGTGATCATCGCGACGGTCGCGTAGCACATCTCGGATTCCTTGGCGAGTACAACTTCCGGTACGGAGGTCATGCCGACGACCGAACCGCCCCATTGCGAGTACAGACGAATCTCCGCCGGAGTCTCAAAGCGAGGGCCCTCCGTGCAGACGTAGACGCCGCCATTAGAAATCGCGATGCCTTGAGCTTGAGCCGTTTCGAGCAAATGGTTGCGGGTCCGGCCGCAGTAGGCGTCCGAGAGGTCGATGTGGACGACGCCCTCCGGTGCGCCTTCGTAAAATGTGGTCGGGCGGGACTTCGTCATGTCGAGGAAATCATCAACGAGGAGCAAGTCGCCTGGTCTGTGTTCTTCCTTCAGAGAACCGACCGCGGCCGTCGCGAGGACGGTGTGGACGCCGATCTGTTTCAGTGCGCGAATGTTGGCACGGTAGTTGATTTTGTGCGGGGCCACGCTGTGCGTGTAGCCGTGGCGCGGCATAAAGGCGACGCGACGACCTGCATACGTGCCGATGGTCACGTGTGCTTTGCCGAACGGGGTGTCTATTTCATGGCGTTCCGCGTTCTCCAGCATGGCCGGATCGTAGACGCCGGTGCCGCCGATGATGGCGTAATCTGCTTGCATAATCAAAAAGCCTCCTTAGCAACATGAGGAAAAAAATCGAGAAGTTACCTCCATTTAAGCAGAGCCGTTCACGCCCGTCAAGGAGGAAACCACCAGAGTGGATACTAATGAGTTACAACTTGCCGGTCGGATGGTACTTAATGAAATGCAAGATGTCGCGAATCTCCACCCCGCGAGAGCTCATCGGGGCAAATAGGTCACCGACCTCCTCGATACGCTTGGGCATCGTGCGGATCGTGAACAAGTCGGGGGTGACGCCTTCGCGGAGTTCGTCCCAAGACAAGGGTGCCGAGACGGCGGCTGATGCGACGGCTCGAGGGGTGTAGGGACCGGAGAGCGTTTTGTTCTTCCAGTGTTGGAGGTAATCGAAATAGACTTTGTCGCCGCGGTCTTTTTTGAAACGCTCCAGGGTGCAGATGTCGGGCGCTTTTTGGGTGATGTACTGCGCGAGGAATTGGGTAATCAGCCGAGTATCTTCAAAAGTGTAGCCGGGTGCAATCGGGATGAAAATCTGCAAGCCGGTGGCACCTGATGTTTTCGGATAGGATGGCAGGCCGAGGTCGTCGAGAGCCGCTTTTAAAAGCAGCGCGACACGGGCTGCTTTTTTAAACCCTGCGATGTCCACGCCCTTGACGGTCGGGTCGAGGTCGAACGCGATGTTGGTCGGTTGGTCGAGGTTTTGAATCTTGGCGTAGGACGGGTGCAGTTCCATGGCGGCTTGGTTGGCAAGCCAGAGCAGAGTTGCCGTGTTGTTGGCGATGAGGTAGTCGATTTCACGGTGCGAGTCTTCGGAGTAGACGGGGTGCGTTTTCAGCCACTCGGGTGCGCCGTCGGGGATGTTTTTTTGGTAGAACGATTTGTCGTGGATGCCGTTTGGGAAGCGGATGACGGTCAGCAGGCGGTCGTTGTAGTGTGGGAGCATGTAGCGGCTCATGTGGATCATGTACTGAATGTACTCCGCTTTCGTTACGCCCGCTTCCGGCCAGAGCACTTTGTCGAGATTGGTGACTTTGACCGGGTATTCGGCCTGTAGGGTGTCGGACATGGGCGGGTTCCTCCTTAAAACGTGCAGCTCATGACTTGCTTCTCCAGAAACCCCAGCACCACCGGGGACCTGAGTGTCAAATCGGACGTCCATTCGAGGAACCTGACTTCCACTACTAGCTGTGGAGGGAACCAGACCAATTTTTCATAGGCGGTTTCGGTGTGGCGGGGCGGGTTTTGAAAAGGGGGTTTGACCGCGGGCAGAAGGTTTACGAATTGGGTGAGGGCTTGGATCATGGCGTTGTCGAGTCCGGTGCCGGCGCGGCCGATGAAGATCAGGTTGCCCTCGTCGTTGTAGAGGCCGAGCAAGAGCGAGTTTACGAGGCCGTTTTTGACACTGACACCGCCGACGACCGCGTGGAGGAAGCGGTAGTATTTGACTTTTTTCCACGTTGGGTTGTACTCGCCGAGGTGGTATTTCCCCGCTCGTTCCTTGGCGACGATGCCCTCCATCCCCTGCTCTTGCATGACGCGAAAAAGCGCCGTGCCCGACTCGTGGCTGTCCACCAGCTTCACGTTCGGGCCCGGCTCCAAGATGTCTGCGAGACGTTGCTGACGACGGGACAACGGCTCGTCCAACAACCACTTGCCGTCTGCGTACAGAATGTCCCAGACCATGTAGTACGCCGGACGGGTTCGGCTCAACGCCAACGCCTTGTCCGCGCTTTTGACCAAGTCCCGCTTGAGAGCGGCGGAAAAAGAAGGCTTGCCGTCCTCGCCGAACCCTACGATTTCTCCGTCCAGCACCACGGATTTCGAACGCACCTGCTCAGGAAGCACGGCTGTCAAATCCGGGTACTTCAATGTATGATCTCGCAACTTTCGATTCACGAGCCGCACGCCGCTCTCGTCCAGATAGGTGAGCATCCGCACGCCGTCCCACTTGATCTGGTACAGCCACTTGGGATCGTCGAACGGCTCGTCAACTTGCACCGGCTGCATCGGGACGACCGGCTCGATCATTCCTCCGCCGCCGCTTTGCGCCGACGACGTTTCGGTTTTTCTCCTCCGGCGGTGCCCGTCGTGGAACCCAAGACTGCGTGTAACACCGAGACGTTGTCTTGTTTCGAAGGAGTTGCTATTGCATCCACGGGGCCGGTGTCGTTGCCGCCGACGACCCTTTTTTCCGACTCTTCCGCAGATGTTGTGGGGCGCGAGGTGTTGAGGGATTGTTGCAGGGCTGCCATGAGGTCTTGAATTTGATCGCGTTGCGGCGCTTGGGCGGTGGTGATTTCTTGGCCCTCCACTTTCTGTTCGATCGCTTCCATCAACGCAACACGGTACTCATCGCGGTACTGCTCGGGATCGAACGTCGTCGCGAGGCTTTCGATCAACTGCTTGGCCACCCGCATCTCATTCTCATCCACCGTCCCGACAGCCGGGATCGCCGGCAATTGCGTCGTGGAGCGGACCTCCTCCGGGTAGTAGATCGACTCCATCACCAGCACGTTGTCGTACACCCGCAGCACCGCGAGCATCTGCGCCGAACGGATGATCACTTTCACCACCGCGATTCTCCCCGTATCCAACATCGCTTGGCGCAACAGGGCGTACGCTTTTCCACCCGTCTCTTCCGGCGCGAGATAGTAGCTTTTGTTAAAATAAATCGGGTCGATCTCCGTCAGCGAGACGAAGTTCAAAATGTCGATCGTCTTCGTGCGCTGAGGTGAGATTTTTTCCATGTCTTCCTCGCTCATGATCACGAACTGCCCCGACTGGTATTCGAAGCCTTTCACGACTTCCTTCCACTCGAGCTCTTCTTCACAGTGCGGGCAGGTCCGCACATTTTTGACCGGAGTTCCGCACTTTTCGTGGAGCATGCGGAATTTGATGTCTTTGTCCTCTGTTGCTGCGAACATCTTGATCGGGATGTTGACCAACCCGAAGGAGATCGAGCCTTTCCACATCGTGTGCATGTCGCCACTTCCTTTTCT
This sequence comes from Tumebacillus amylolyticus, assembly GCF_016722965.1. NCBI lineage: Bacteria > Bacillati > Bacillota > Bacilli > Caryophanales > Alicyclobacillaceae > Tumebacillus > Tumebacillus amylolyticus. Next base: position 137,459 of record NZ_JAEQNB010000006.1, on the reverse strand, counting down.
CGCCGTGTCGATTTGCACGTAGTATGTGGAAAAAAAGAAAAAACCCCTCATGATTCCGCCATGAGGAGTTTTTTCCTAGTCAATATAATACGCAAGCGTCTGCAATTCGGTCGTCAAGTCGGCGTTGCGCACCGAGACGTGCGTCGGCACGCGCAACGACACCGGCGCGAAGTTGAGAATGCCCTTCACCCCGGCCTCCACCAGTCGGTCGGCGACTTTTTGCGCTTCGGTGGCCGGGACCGTGATGATTCCGATCAAAATGTCGCGCTCCCGCACCATCTGCTCCAACTCGTCCAACGGCTGGATGGTGAGGGTCCCCACCGACGTGCCGACTTTGTCCGGAGCGTTGTCAAAAATGGCGGCAATCGAGAGCTTCTCCTGCGTGAAACGGTTGTAGTTGGACAGCGCAATCCCCAAGTGACCCGCTCCGATCAACGCACAGTTCAGATGGCGGTCGATCTTGAGGATCTGCTTGATCTTCTCCACGAGGTAGTTGACTTCGTAGCCGATCCCCTTGCGTCCAAACTCACCGAAGTACGCGAGGTCCTTGCGGATCTGCGCCGGGTTCATGTCGAGTTTCTGACCCAGTTCGTAGGAGGAGACCGTGCGGATGTGCAACTCTTGCAGTTCCTGCAAATAACGGAGGTACACCGGCAGACGGCGTACGACCGCTTCGGATATTTTCGGCGTTTTCAACAGGTTCTCCCTCCCAACTTCCTCACAACTCCCGCACAATGTGTTACGAGGAGAGTTTGTTCAGATTCTTGGTCGAATAAAACGCCATCAATTTTCGCTTGACGCGGCACAGCGCGTTATCGACCGCTTTGGTCGTCGTGCCCATCTCGTCGGCGATTTCCTTGTAGGTGTTCTGGTTGACGTAGAGGGTCAGCACGTGGAACTCAAATTCCGACAGCGAGTCGGACAGTTCCTTGCGCAACTCTTTCACTTGTTCGCGCACGAGAAATACATATTCAGGATCGCTCGCCAGCGGACCCGGCAAGGTGTCCATGAGCGTACGGTCTGCATCTTCCTCATACATCGGTCGGTTGAGGGAGAGGTAATAGTTCAAAGGTTGGTGCTTCAAACGCATCGCCGTCTTGATCGCGGTGATCAACTGACGGGTGATGCAGATCTCCGCAAAGGCACGGAACGGAATTTGCCGTTCCAATTGGAAGTCGCGGATCGCTTTGTAGAGGCCGATCATGCCTTCTTGAATCAAATCTTCGTTGTCAGCGCCCGCCATAAAATACGAGCGTGCTTTCATTCGTACCATCGGGTAAAACTTCTGCAGGATTTCCTCCACCGCGTCCGAGTCGCCTGTCTGGGCACGCAGTACGGTATGTTCCACAGTATCCTCATCGCTCACTTTGGGGACGGACATCATCTTCTGGTTTTTTTCGATTGCCGTTAACACTGCGATCACCTCGGACACAAGCTTTTAAAAACTCCTATGCCCTCATCCTATCGTTTTTTCTGCAACCCCGTCAAACACCCAAATTCGCCAATTTGACGAAATTAGCTTCGTTTTCTACCCCTCGATACATCTCATTCGACATTGCTGAACATTCGATGAAAATTCCGAAAACAATGTCGATTTTTGTCGAATAATAGAAAAAGAGAGTGCGTAAAGCCCCTCTCTTTATAAGTTTCAAGATTCAATCTGTTAGCGGAGTCTTTAACCAGTTATAAACGGTCTTCAGCACTTCGCGTTCTGTCCCGTTGTATACCCAAGGCCCCGGCAACGAGCGGATAAAATGTCGTCCGTAGCGGGACTCGGTGATGCGGCGGTCGTACACGACGATGGCCCCGCGGTCTCGCTTGGTGCGGATCAGGCGGCCGAAGCCTTGTTTGAAGCGGATGATCGCTTGCGGGACGCTGTACTCCATGAAGGAATTGCGGCCTTCGCGCTCCATTTTCTCCGTGCGGGCTTCGACGACCGGCTGGTTCGGCGGCCAGAACGGGAGACGGGCAATCACCAGCAGAGACAAGTCTTCGCCGGGGATGTCCACCCCTTCCCAGAACGAGTTGGCACCGAACAGCACCGCTTTGGGATGGCGTTGGAATTCCTGCACCAAGCGATGTCGCGAAGTGGAATCGACACCGTGAGCGAGGACGGTGATGCCGTGTTCGGCCAGCATCGGTTTGACTTTGTGATAGGTTTCGCGCAACATGCGATGCGACGTAAACAGCACGAGCGCACGCCCTTGCGACACGCGGGCGAGGTTTGTCAGCGACTCGGCGAACGATGTCGTGAACACGTCCTCGGCGACCCCTTTCACCGGCAAACAATCGGTGGGGACGCAGAGCAGCGCTTGTTTTTTATAAAGGAAGGGCGAGTCGACTTGCAACGAGAGCAGTCTCCCCTGTTCCTGTGATTCGTAGAGGCCGAGTTGGTGGATCGCATACTTGAAATCTTGGTTGATCGTAAGCGTTGCCGATGCGAGGACGACGCTTTCCTTTTTGGAAAAAAGGTGTGCGTTCAAAAGCGGCCCCACGTCGATCGGTGCCGAGTAGAGGAACACAACCGGTCGCATCGATTTGTCGTCCGCTTCCATCCAGAGCACAGACGATTCGCTGCCGACGGAGCGCAGGAAGTACGCGAGGTCTTGCCAGCCTTGGTCGAGTTCCTTGACTTGGCCGCTGATGTCGGTGAAAGTCCCTGCGAACATCTCGTCTTTCATCAGTTCTTCGCTCAACTCCTCCATCCGACCGACCAGTTTGCGCATGGCGCGGACTGCGGATTGGAGGTTCTCGCTGGCGGACGCGATGCCTTCCCAAGCGGTTTGCAAGGTTTCATCGTCAAACGTGTCCGGCTTCAACCGCATCGTCTGGCGTCCGGCATCGGTACCGTTGGCATGGTTGAGGATGAAATTGTGCAACTGACGAAACACATCTTCGTTGGCGTCGCGCAGGTCGTCCACTTGCTCCATCGTTTTTTCAAGCGTGGCGCGCAAGTCTTCGTAGGCGGAAGAGTCGCCGCCTTGCAGGATGTCCACTTTTTGCAAGAGCTGGAACAGCAAACCGCGGTTCTTGTCACGCTGGAGACGGTTGAGAGCGCCCGACATCTGGAAGTACGAGACTTCCGTGCCGAGATGCTTGGTCGCTTCATCCTCCATGTGGTGCGCCTCGTCGATGACGAGGTATTGGTAGCCCGGCAGCACGTTGTGGTCGGTCTTGACGTCTGTCAGCACCAGCGAGTGGTTGGTGATCAGGACGTCTGCCTGCTGAGCACGGGCACGGGCGCGGTGGTAGTAGCAATTTCGGAACCACGGGCAGGCTTTCATGATGCAGGAGTCGGCGCCGGAAGCCACTTTGTTCCAGTGGTCCGCTTGCTCGCCGTTCAAACTCAATTCTTCGCGGTCGCCGCCGTCCGTTTCGATCAGCCACGCGACCATGCGGACAAAAAATGTCGTCTCGGCGTGGTCGGTGATCAGTCCCGGATTGTTGACACTGGTCGCGACTTTGCGCATGCAGACATAGTTGGCGCGGCCTTTGAAGACTTCGATGTCGAAGTCAAACGGGATGACCTGTTGCAGCAGCGGGATGTCGCGCTCTCGGAGTTGTTCTTGCAAGTTGATCGTATGCGTGGCGACGACGACGCGCTCGCCCTTGGCGATGCTGTAGTAGACGGACGGGATCAAGTACGCGAGCGACTTCCCCGTGCCGGTGCCGGCTTCCACGATCAAGTGTTTCTGCTCTTGGAACGCTTCGGCGACTTGGCGCATCATGTCAATCTGTTGCGGGCGTTCTTCGTAGCCCGGCATGAGGTCCGACATCGGGCCGCCTTTTTCAAGAACGTGGACGACATCGGAGACGTTGAATTCAGAGAGAGCTCCGCCGGGCGGGCCGTCTTTTACCTCGATTTGAACGGGGCGGTGCATGAGTTGGTCAATGGTCATACAGCCTTCGGGTTCATCGAATTGCATGATCGACGTGTTGCCCTCCGCCAAGCGACGGAAAAAGTGGCGCAGCGGCCAGTCGGTGTATTCGGTGAGGCCGGTGATCTGTTGAAGGAGCAAGAACGGCAGCTTGTGCGCGCGTTCCAGTAATTGAAGGAACAACTCCCCCGTGACTTGTGCATCGGACAGCGCTTGGTGCGGCTGGTCGTGTGCGAGGTCTCGGGAGACGGCCAGCGCTTCCAAGGAATAGCTGGATTCGCGGGGCCAGAGAATTTGTGCAAGTTGCACAGTGTCGATGACTTCGCCCGCGTATTCGAGATAGCCGCTCTCATCGAGGGCGGCGTTGAGGAACTTCATGTCGAAGTCGGCGTTATGCGCGACGAGGATGGCGTCGCTGTAAAAAGGGAGAAACTCCGGCATCACTTCTTCAATAGAAGGTTCGTCTTCTACCAGTTCGTCGGTGAGGCCGGTGAGTTCCGATATAAAGGGCGGAATCTTGATGCCCGGATTGACACGTCGGTGAAACGTCTCCACCACGCGGCCGCCTTGGATCTTGACCGCGCCGATTTCGATGATGCGGTCCTTGTAGGCGGCGAAACCGGTGGTTTCGAAGTCGAGTACTACATAGGTTTCTTCCAATGGAGTGTCCTCCGCTTTCTACGTACATTCGTTCCCCCATTCTCTCATAGAAGGACAGAGGTGACAACTGTCAATCGCTTCATAGACAGCCCGTCTGATTGGTGCGGGCTAAGCAGGCCGTCCGGCAGCGCGCTGCTGTATCCAGTGATGAAAAAAAACCTTCAAGTAGATAGTAGGGAGCTTTCTTCCTACTGTCTGCTTGAAGGGGGTTCCTATTTGTTATTTATTTTTACTGATAGATGTTACCCGCAGTATAGGCCGGATCAGATCCAATGTTCCAGATCTGAACTTTATAATTACCGGGACCCACGAACCATTTATGAGTGAACGGAGGCGGGTAGCTACCACCATGTGCACCGGAAGAATCGATAGAACCATACGAAACACCGCCAGCATCATACAGTGTGTATCGAATGTTCACATTCACACCGTTACCGGATGCGTAATTCCATTGGTCTGCAGAGATCGAAAATCCATTGTTGAATGCAGGTGCCAGGTCGGAATAGATTTTCTGTCCTACAACAATTTTTTGTGCAGCCCATCCATACGTGGTTGCAGATGCAGATTGTGCACCAACCGTAGTGGCGATCGCGGCAACTGCAAGAGTTGCTACAAGAGTTCTCATTTTTGTTTTCATTTTAAATACCTCCGTTTTTGTAATTTGCTGCTGCTCCTTAATAATAGTACCGTTCGTTAAAATGTACTCTTCGATATTTGCTGACCTTATTGAGCAATTTTTGCAGACAGAGACTTCATCATCTTGAAGGAATAAAAAAAAGCCGTTCAGCGAACGGCTCTATCTCTTCATGACTCGTAGTCGCCAACGACCTCCATCGAATAAAAGCAGTCATTGACCATTCGGCCCTCGATTTCGGTGTTGTCCGGCACGAGCTCGTCCAGCGTCATGCCTACCTTTTCCAACACTCGTTGAGACGCAATATGCTCTTCGGAGCAGACGGCCATGAATTTCTCAAAGCGGAACGTATCCACCGCGAATTTCATCACGCGCTTCAAGGCTTCGGTGGCGTATCCTTTGCCTGCGGACGTTTCCAGCAGGATGAACCCCACTTCCGCGGTCCGTTTTTCTCCATTGTGAGTATGGATGCAGATGACACCCACCTGTTGATTCGATGCCTTTTCACGAATCGTCCATGTCAACCAATGTGGGGATGTGATGTCCCACGGGGCGAGTTCCTTTTCGAAATTGTTTCGAATCGCTGCTTCGCTTTGCAAGGTGCTGATGTGTTGCAGTAGTTTTGGATTGGTATAGATCGATCTGATCAACTCCCAATCGCTTGGGACCAGTTTGGCGTACGTCAACCTCTCACTTGCTATATCGAATGTCATATTGGTCCTCCTTAGGAAGGAAAAAAGGACGCACAGCCTAAGTCGTCTGTGCGCCCGTTCGTCTGTCATTTTTGAAAAGAGCAGAGCTCTCTTCCGGTTGCTGCTTACCAATAGGATTTGGCGTTTTTCAACACGTCGCTCGGGATGGTGATCGTCGGGACTTTGTCCCAGTTCCCTACCTTGCCTTCTGCATGAACTTTCGACGGCACCATGTGGTTCGGATTCGAATTGTCGTAGTAGACGTCTCCCGTATAGCCGGTCGCAAGACTGGTCGCTTTGTCAATTTGCAGGGTGAGATCAAATGCTTTCATGTCTTGGTCCAGATGCGTCCCCTTGAGCAACTTCACGATTCCGTTTGCATCGAAATGGTAGAAGAGCGTGTACGTGGCCGCCTCTTCCTTCAACGAGGCATACGGAGCTAACTCCTCGAACTGTTGCAGTTGATCTGCACTCATCGAGACTCCGTTCAGAGCGTCTCGGAGCCCTTCCCAAACGCCCTCATCCCCTGCTGTATTCGAGATCTTCGACCACTCGTTCTCCGAATACGGATTGAGCACATAAAATACCTCGCCCTGTCGGTACAATTCCACGTCCGTGATGTTTTTTACATGGCCCGTTGTGGTGGTCAAATTGGCATTTCCGTGCTGGAGCTTGGTTTGTACTTGCGTGTCGAGCGTCAAATGAGCGCTGTATTTTGTCGTGAGTGCGCCCTCCCTTTCATAGGGGTCCTTCGGGAAATCCATACTCAGATCGACATCGGTCGAGTAACTTGTCTTCGCCTGTAACGCTTGGCTCGTCCCGGCAAGTACAGCTTGAATGTTCTTGCGTTCGTCCAGTCGAGCTTGCGTCGGGAGAACGGTGACCGTTTGCGTGGCATCGTCGTACGAAACGGTATTGCCAAATGCCTCGGAGATGAAACGAACCGGCACCATCGCCCGGTCGTTCACCAAACGCGGGCTTTCCTCCAGAGTGAGTACGACACCGTTTTTCCACACTTGTCCGCTTTTGAAGTCGAGCTTCAGAGTGATGTCGTTCCGTGTGATCGTAGCTGAATCGGTCTGCGAATCGTAAGTGACTGTCGCACCGAGAGATTCAGACAGGGCTCGTACAGGCACGAAGATGCGGTCATGAACCAGAAGAGGCGCGGTATCGGTCGAGATTGATTTGTCATCGACCACCAGTTGGATCGAATCGACCGCCCCGGCAATCGATGTATGTACAGAACTCAAACCTGCGAAGAGGCCAAGCGAAGCCAACAGAGCCAGCGTGCGTTTTTTCATCATCCGGTTCCTCCAAAAAACTTGATAGATTCGTAGTTTTGATTCTCTCACAAAATTTCTGTTTTGGGAATAACAGGTTTTTTGGACCCCATGAAAAAACCCCTTGCTCCACATCTCTGTGGTCAAGGGGCTTTTCGGGTTCTCGAAACCGATTAGTACGCGCCGCCGCCAACACCCGGAACGAACAGGAAGAACAGCACGAAGATGATCAGGAACACGATTGCCCAATGCGTATATCCACCGAATACACCGTACATGATCTCACCCCCTGTTCCGTTTCTTACTCCCATACTATGAGGCTTGGTCGGAATGGGGCACGGCGATGACCCATATTTAAAAATGGCACGCAAAACATCGACTAACAATAATTCGTTTTTGTTATTTATACCAAAATTGTTATCCGTTATAATAGACTCGAACCTATTTTTGGAGGGATATCGAATGAAACGAGTTTCTGTTATCGCAATGATTACAACGGCTTCGTTGCTGCTCTCTGCCACGGCAGCGTACGCGCACCCCGGAAGAACTGATAAATACGGGGGTCATACCTGTCGAACAAACTGCGCACAATGGGGTCTTCAGGATGGCCAATACCACTATCACAACGGAGGTTCCTCCAGCAACAGCAGCAGCGGAAGTTCCTACTCTTCGGGCAGTTCGCTCAACTTGCCCGTCGAGGAGTCTCATGAACACTTCAATGTCTTCCAAAATGGCAAACTGATCACCGTCTTGCACAGCAAAACAGACGCCATCAACTACGCCAAGCAATACAGCCATGCAATCGTTCAAGACGCCAACACGTATGAAGTTTTGTGGGACAACATTCACACGCAAGTCTTCCAGTACGGCAAGTATGTAAATGACTTCGAAAGCCAAATCGGTGCCGTCAACTATGCAAAAGGTCATGAATACTCCTCGGTCCTTGATGCAGAAACAAACTCTGTTTTGTGGCACAACTACCCGTACCACGTGTACCAAGGAGATCACTACCTTGATTGGTTCCATAAAAAAGAGGACGCCGTTGCCTATGCCAAGCAGTGGGCAAATTCGAAGGTACTAGATGGTTTGACGTATGAGGTTGTTTGGAAGTACTAACTACATATTGCTCGCCAAATGATACGTGCTCTACCTAAAGCGACATGTAAAAAGCCCCTTGGCCACATCTCTGTGGTCAAGGGGCTTTTTTGGGTTCTCGAAACCGATTAGTACGCGCCGCCGCCAACGCCCGGAACGAACAGGAAGAACAGCACGAAGATGATCAGGAACACGATTGCCCAATGCGTATAGCCACAGAATGTACTCATCTCATTTTCTGTTTCATTGTCCCATATTATTATGTCGGTACAAGTACTGGCATGACCTAACTAACAGTTTAGTCTTGATCAAATAAGTTAATAACTTGAGGTAAGGCGTTCCAATAAAGGTCAATCAAGTCAAAGGCACTTTGCATTTTGTTTCACCATGAGGAGGGCTTTTGACTTATACAATTTGTGCCTCATTAGGCGTTGTTCATTATCATTATTTTCTACAGGTAGGGCCTACCTAATTACGATGCTTTAGACGTAGAAATGAGAAATGTCCTAATAAAAACGTGAATACAAAGACGTAGTGTCAATAATAAAACTCCAATTTTTTAAAAACTACATTTCTGACATCTAGTCATGGAGATCACTCCGACCTATATATTTTCTTTCTTACACCCACAATCATGAAAAATAAAACATTATTTCAACAACCCCCAAAAAGAACGTACGTTCTGCTATAATAATAGGGAGTCCTTAGATCATATCTGAATTAATTTAGAACACACGTTTTCTAGACCTTTTAGCAGAAGTATGCTATAAACTAACGTATATTTGCATAAAGCTACCTAACTCTGGTGTGTAAATAGGTTGCACTTGAACCATACTGGTAAGTTGTTGGTTGCTTCTTGGGGGTGAAAACGTGTTACCTATAGTTGATGCCAGAAGATTAGTGCGTTTTGTAAAAAATGGTTGCACAGGCCCTCATGTAATTACCTGTTCTGACGGGCACAATTACTACGTGAAGTTTGCTCAAAACGAACAAGGGATTCGAAGTCTCGTTAATGAATTTGTTTGCGGACAATTGGCTATATTAGTGGATCTACCGGTATCGCCTATTGCAATCGTTAACATAGATCAAACTTTCTATAATACCTTTGAAAGCGCATTTGAAACCCCTTCCGGTATAGGTCTGCATTTTGGGTCTCGTGAGGTCAAAAAAACAATCAACGTAACAAACGGTCAGATTATTGGTCAAGCTTCGAATGCGGATATCTTACCTACTCTGTTATTATTCGATCACTGGATTCATAATAAAGATCGTGACTCGAATAAAGGGAATCTACTTTTTGATTTAGATACTAAAAAACTAGTAGTTATTGACCACACTCACGCGTTAGACCTAGGGCCAATTTGGACAGGAACACAGCTCTTTGGACGAAAAGACGATCCAATTGAAGCATTGGATTTAGGTGGGTATGTATACAGGAGAATTGTTCCGCATATTAGTGGTAATAACCCATTTGCATCTGCTTTGGACAAGTTTAATAGTATCACCGAACAAAGTGTTCGCGATATAATAAGTGGAATACCGTTTGAATGGGAATGTCCTGATGAAGAGAAGGAAATGCTGTTTCAGTATTTAATGGAACGGCATAAGCTAATTCCAACCGTACCGCAACTTTTACAAAATCGTTTGCCCAATTGGAGAGGAGGTGCATCAAATTGAGCGGAACAGCTAATTTTACAATATTGCGCTATGTTCCAAACATCGAACGTGAAGAATTCGTTAATATGGGGGTACTACTCCACTGTCCTGAACAGAAATTCCTCCGCTTAAAAACAACAGATACACTCACTCGCATACGGGCATTCGACGATGAATTAGATATCGAAATGTTTAAGATGATCTTGAGTGGTATATCCGAAGAGTTTGATAAAAGTTCCTTCAAAGAGCAATATCTCTCAAACACAATGTTGATATCGGAAATAACTAGTCATTACGTAAATCAGTTGCAATTTAGTGATATTCGAACATTACTTGTTCCAGATACTTCAGATTTTGCCTTAGAAGAAGAATTGGACCTAATATTTAAAACTTTTGTCTATTATGAAGTATCTAAGTCAACGCGAGTTACAGATAAACAAGTACAAAGTTTGATGTCACGTACTTTTAAGGACCACAAAATAATTAGTTATCTCAACAAGAAACCTACTGTGAAAGGTAGCTATGAGGAAGTTGAGTTCGATTACGGTCTGAATGACATGGAATATATTAAAGCCCTATCATTTGATTACAGCCCGAAACAAGCCTCAAGAGCTCCTGAGTTAGCTAGAAACTGGGCTTTTATTTTTAGAGAGATTAAGGAAAAAACACAATTAGAAAAACAGACCAATCCTGAGTTTATAACTGTGATCCATGTATCAGATAAAATTAAGAATAAGCATCTAACCACTGCCTTAGACATCATTGATAGTGAGTCTAAGATTTATTATTCCAATGAAATGACAAAACTAGCTGAACATGTAAGAAAACAAATAATTAATAACCACAATTCCAATCAACTGCGCCTAGATATTCAAAATTAATAACACTCTGTTGGACCAAGAAGCATCTATGAAACCATAGTCCAGTTTTCTACCAGACTATGGTTTTTAGTTTGATCTGGTATCGTCTTATCTAAAACATTTTTCAAGGTCTGTATTGGTCTTGAATGCTCTAGATCCAGATAGTCCGATTTGAAATAGTTAAAGAAACTTTCTGCGCATGCGTTTTCTAAGCAATTGCCATTTCTAGTCACACTTGCAGTGATCTTCGAATCCCTAAGTAGTGTGTAGTATTGACGAGAGGTATATTGGTGCCCTTGGTCTATTATGGTCAAGGCCCATTAGTAGACAGAGAAAAAGCACCTTAGTCTAGGCAGTAGGCTGACGTCTGTACTTTACAGACGTCAGCTTGGTTTATTTTTGTTGCATATGTTTTTCGTTGTAGAACCGGATAAACTGTATAATTCTTTGATGATAATTCGATCAACGACGTGAAAATGTTCACATCACCTTTGATGGACATCGTGAAGGCAAGGTAATGGATTATTAATTCAATTACAACCCGAGTACATGACGTCGAGACAGGAACTTCGGAGTGCCCGGTAGACTTACTGAATAACAACAACAAGCCATCACTTGGGCATGTGCATTTCGTCCAGTAGCAGTCGCACAGCCCACTCCACAAGACTCGGTCAACACAGATGACTTCCCGATCCTAAGCAGTAAACCAATGAAGAAGAAAAAGTAAAAGGGAACACAAAAAGCGTCCATCGATTTCGATGGACGCTTTTTGTGTTCCCTTGATTTAGTACGCGCCGCCGCCAACGCCCGGAACGAACAGGAAGAACAGCACGAAGATGATCAGGAACACGATTGCCCAATGCGTATATCCACCGAATACACCGTACATGATCTCACCCCCTGTCCCGTTTCCTAGTGCTATACTATGGGACTGGGTCGAGATGGGACACGGCGATTGCCTAATTGACCGCACTTTTTGCTTGCCTTACAATAAATGCAAAGCAAAACAAAGGTTCACTGGGAGGTTTTCATGAAGATACGCAAGTTCTGGAAGAGGATTCTCTTGACGCTTCTCGTCGTCCTCGTTGCCACCGATCTGACGCTGTGGTGGAACGCGAAAGTTCCATTGTCCGACCGTCTGTATCGGGTGGTCTCCGGCGCTCCGGAGATTCATTTGGACGGAGCGCTCCTGTATTACGAGGGCCGACTGGACAACAGCGCCGTTGTGGAATATCGACCAAGCGACGAAGGCTTGTACTTATACAAATCGTTCGACATCCCGGACGGTCAAGTTCCTCCGTACTACTATAAACTCGGAATGGACAACTTCGTCGGATTCAAGTATTCGAAAATGCACCGCCCCTTCGGCATGCAATAAGAATTCAAAAAAGGCACTCCGCATCATGCGGATGTGCCTTTTTAAATATATCTTTCTTATTTCTCTATTTTCAGCTATTATAATGTGAGTGTTAAATTAACAGGAGGAAATTACTATGAAACGCATGATCGCCTTTGCCGGTTTTACTGTGGGCTTGTCCATCATCCTCACGTCCCCTGCTCACGCGACGATTACGCAAAAGTATAATACTGTTGCCATCAACAATCCAGGTCACTATGACGGTGTCTATTGCTCGTTGTTGATTCCGAATATGACTCCCTTTTGGTCAACAGGATCCGGCAATAAAATCAATACAGAACTTTGGTTGAATACCAACTCGACCGACTCGTGGGTTGAAGTCGGTTACCACGACGGATACAACTGGAAATCCGATGGTTCAATTGCAAGCACGAGTTACAAAGGGTTGTTCACAGCCTACGCAAATGGAAGCGTCTGGTCTGTCCAATCCTTTCCAAGCAAGAACTGGGCTTCGGGACAATCCCATACGATCGGAGCTTTGCTCGGGTATTCGTCTGGATCGTATTATGCGGATATGCGTGTAGACGGGTCCGTTCTCTTGTCCTACACCAATGCTGCTATTGGTTCCGTAGGTGAGACTGATGTAGGTGTGGAATGGAACACGACGAACGGTCTCTCCCCCAGCGCTTCCGTTACCTCCTCTACCTTCACAGATCTGAACTTGCATAATTCTCTAGGATGGAGCAAATGGTCCTCACACTCAGCTGATTTCTTGTATCCAAACAACACATACCCCGGATATACCGCGAATTTTGACCAAACAAACAATCGCATTATTTGGAACTAAGCCATCAAGGAGGAACCTTTTATGAAAAAAACTTTGGTACTTGGAGCCCTAACTCTGATCGTAACCGCAATCGTCACTGCACAAGGATCAGCAGTACCGGCAACAAAGTATGACTCGATCTTGCAATCTGTCGGTACTTCTCAAAAAGTCGACGATCCAAACGGCAAACCCGTACATGCAACGGAACAGCAATACAAAGCAAACAACTCCAAAAAAACCTTGAAAAAAGTAGAAGAGCTTCCGGGCTATGTCGATGACCAAGAGATCGAAGGAAAATCCGGTAAAAACCTGAAAAAAAGCCTCATGACCTACAAGGAATACATCAACCTCGGAATCGATCCGGCCTTCCGTCATGACATCGATGCAGATCGTATGGTATGGGTACTCCAAACCAAGTTCACCAAAACGACCAACATCAACGGTGTAGACATCGTGAACCCCCTCGTGACCACGGTATATGATGCAGAGACGGGTGATCAGATCGCAATGACGGTTTCGACTGATGCGCCGAACGGTCTCGCGAATGTAAAACACGCTAAGTAACACGAGTATGGAAATAAAAACGATGCGGCTTCCCTCGTATTGCAAATGATTCAGTCAGCGCGATACTTGGGGGAACGTGTGCACCCCTGAATACGATTAGATGAGGATTACCACTAAAAAACCTTGGCTCTGACAGCCAAGGTTTTTCCGTGTTTCTATGAGTTCTGCTCTTGCCAAGCACTACTCCACATGCACTTTGCACTCGGCCGTTCGCTCCAAGCCTTCCACTCCGTTGACAGTATGCCAAGTCTCTTCAATCTTGATCTTGTCCCCGACTTGCGGGACTTGGCAGAGCGGGATCTCGGCGATGCGGTGTTCGGTTCCCCCTTCTGTTTTGAGATAGATGGCGGCAACACGCTCCATGTGGTTCCGACCTCCTTTCGACACTCAGGGCTAGTATACGCAAAAAAAGAGCGCAGCCCCGAGGGGTCTGCACTCTTTTTTGCGAAGGGTTCAAGAATTAGTTGTTGGTGTTCATGTACCAAGCTTCTTGAACTTCTTTGGAGAACATGTCGTAGGAGATCCAGGTGTAACCTTTGTTACCCCAGGAAGTGCCCCATTGGTTGATAACTTTGAACGCGCCGGTGAAGCCGTTGTAAACTTTGGTGTCGTCGTAGCCAACGATGGTGACCATGTGGCCGCCACGGGAACGCTCGCCGTTTTTGTGAGCGTCGACAACGTAGGTGTCATTCGCTTGAGCGTTGTCCCACTCCGGGTAAACCGGGATTGCGATACCAACCAGACGTTGGTCGCCGGAGGTGCCTACGAGAGCGTTTTTAACCGCTTGTTGAGCGGTAGCGTTGCCTCTGCCAGCGCCTTGGAAGATGTTGGTGGAACCGAGGTTTTTGTGCAGAGCTGCATCAGCCAGCTGGGTGGAGTTCGGCTGGGTGGTGTAGTCGTATTGGTTGTACGCCATTTTGGACAGCGTGGTGTCACCTTTGGAGACGAGCAGGCTGTATGCATCGGACGGGTACAGGCCGCCGTCTACGCCACCGTTAAGTTGGTTGTACACGAATGCCGGAGAGAATTCGTTCGTGGTGGAGTAGGAAGAGGTCAGGCCATGACCGTAAGATTTTTGGTAGTAAGCGGTCGACCATGCTACGCAAGAACCTTGTTGACCTTGGTCACCTACCGGCGGCAGGTTGGTCAGAACGAAGGAAGCCGGAGTAGCAGTTACCGGCTTGGAAGCCAGTGCTTGAGATTGAGCGTCCATTTTCGGAACGTTAGCGCCAAGCGGAGTGAATTTCAGACCCAGCGGATGCAGGGTTGCTTGGGATTGAGCGGTGGTTTTGGTGTCTGCTGCGTGTGCGGAAACGGACAGCAGGAGTGCCGGGATAACTGCGAGTACTGCAAGTGCTTGCTTTTTCATGTGGATGGTCCCCTTTCTAATTTAACATCGGAACTCTTACGAGTGCCGAAGATTGTGAATTGTGTGAAACCTTTTGTTACTCATATACTAGCACGTTAAGTATACGTTGTAAAGGGCGCATTTTATGTTTATTTTTTCTTTGGTTTTTCTAAAAATTTACCTTAAAAAAGAGTGCAAGCCGTGAGGGCCTGCACTCTTTTTTCTTGACCGACAGATGATCAACCGTTGGTGTTCATGTACCAAGCTTCTTGAACTTCTTTTTGGAACATGTCGTAGGAGATCCAGGAGTAACCTGCGTTCCCCCAGCCGGTGCCCCATTGGTTGATGATCTTGAACGCGCCGGTGTAGCCGTTGTAGACTTTGTTGTCGTCGTAGCCAACGATGGTGATCATGTGGCCGCCACGGGAAGTTTCGCCCGATTTGTGAGCGTCGATGACGTAGGTGGTGTTGTTTTGAGCGTTGTCGAATTCCGGGTAAACCGGGATTGCGATCCCCACGAGTTTGTGGTCGCCGGAGGTGCCGTACAGCGCGTTTTTCACTGCGGTACGAACGGTAGCGGAGCCGCCGCCAGCGCCTTGGAAGATGTTGGTGGACGAGATGTTTTTGTGCAGAGCTGCATCAGCCAACTGGGTGGAGTTCGGCTTGGTGGTGTAGTCGTATTGGTTGTACGGCATTTTGGACAGCGTGGTGTCGCCTTTGGAGACGAGCAGGTTGTATGCATCGGACGGGTACAGGCCGCCGTCTACCCCACCGTTGAGTTGGTTGTACACGAAGGACGGAGAGAATTCGTTCGTGGAGGAGTAGGAAGAGGTCAGGCCGTGACCGTAAGATTTTTGGTAGTACGCGGTCGACCATGCTACGCAGGAACCTTGTTGACCTTGGTCCCCTACCGGCGGCAGGTTGGTCAAGGTGTAGGCAGCCGGAGCAGCGGTAACCGGTTGGGAAGCTGCTGCGAGTTCAGTTGCGCTCATTTTCGGAACAGAAGCGCCAAGCGGAGTGAATTTCAGACCCAGCGGATGCAGGGTTGCTTGGGATTGAGCGGTGGTTTTGGTGTCGGCCGCGTGTGCGGAGACTGCGAGAAGCAGTGCCGGGATTACTGCGAGTGCTGCCAAAGCTTGCTTTTTCATGTGGATGGTCCCCTTTCTATTTGTGAACCTTGACACCGTTTCGGTGCCTGAGCTCAATATAACACTATAAAAAATCATTGTAAAGACATCTTATTTTATTTATTTTTTGTATGTATATCCTAAATATTTCACTAAAAAGTACCCATTAAAGATTATATTAAAAAGAGAGACACCCGCGTCGGGGTGTCTCTCTTCTTGTTATGCTACGCTCCATTACTGAGCGAGGTATGCGTTTTTCTCCGAGTTTTTCACTTTCAAAACGACGGTCGGGTACGTGACCATCTGCGGAACCATCATGGTCGGGTCCGGATGAACCAGCGATGCGTCTACGAACAGACCTGCTGCCGTTTCCGAGATGCCGTCGATGTTGACGGAGTATCCGCCGGTCGGCGCTTGCCCGCCGGTGACAACCAGGTAGCGCACGTCGTTGTCCACAACGCTGTAAACGCCCGGCTCCGTGCGGTTTTCATTTGCTACGGTTTGCACCGTTTGCGGAAGGTTGTCGCTGACAGCTTCGAAGTCCACTTTGGTTGCGACGGTCATCGAACGGGTAACCGCTTGGTCGAGCAGAACGGCTGCTTCGCCGCGGGTCAAGATTGCCTGCGGGTTGAAGTGGCCAGCGCCGTCGCCCACCATGATGCCGAGTTTGTAGAGCGTGTTCAGAGCGTCGCGCTCCGAAGCGGAAACTCCCTTGATATCGGTATACGGAGCGGTGAGGTTCGCGCCGTTGATGCCGGTGTTCATCGCCGGAAGCGACGTTGCGATCCACGTTGCGACTTCTACGCGGGAGACGTCCCCGGTGGAGTTGGAATCCGCGATCTCCTTGCCCAGTGCGTTTTTGATCCACGTTCTCAGCTCGACACGGTCTGCCTTGGAGTTCGGGTCGAAGGAAGCAGCCGGGCCGCCGATTTTGCCGCCGGAGATCATGTGGTAGTTCGACAGGCGCTCCACCGAGTCTGCGGAGAAGTGGCCGTTGGTGTCGTTGTATTTCGGTGCGGTCGTGTGCAGTTTGGAAACTTCGCCGCCACCAAGATGCGGAGCGATGATCTTGCCACCGTTGTCGTCTGCTGCGAATACTGCCGATGCGGACGTCAGGGTCAGCGCGGTTACCATGAGAGCAGTGAACGTCTTTTTCATCATTTGAGTGTTCCTCCCTTATCTCTTATACCGTTAGTTTTTTTGAATCTACACGTAATGACGGTAACTTTGAGGCAAAAGTTTCATCCTGCGCCAAAATAATTTATTTTTCTGTGAGCGTCGTGTTCGGAACGGCTTCCGTCTTGTAGGAATCTACGACGAAGCTTCCGTTGATGTATTTGTAAGTCGGCACGAGGTAGAACACGCTCGCGAGTTGGTGACTGACCCACGAATAATGGCGGGTCGTCAGTTTGCCGTTCACGACCGACACCGCATACGGGCTGTCAACGCTCACTTGGTACGGCTTCGGGAAAATCGAAGGATCGAAGCCGTCCCATTGCGGCCCCACCAACTTGACGTTCCACGAGCGGTTGTCGGACGTCGACTTGATGTTCCAAGCCAACGCCTTCGCGTCGTACGTCACAGAATTGAATTTCGCCGCCCAATCCGGGGTCTGCACATTCGCCTGCGTGAAGGTCCCGTTCGTTCCTTGCGTGAACACGCGCAGGCCGTGCGCCCCCATCCCGCCGTTTCCGTGCAGGTCAGATTCGATGAGGAGGTCGTTTTTCCCATCTCCGGTCACATCGGTGACGAGCAGTTGGACCGGGTCCATGACCAGTACGTACTCGAGGTTGAAACGGGTTTTGAGGTTGCCGTTTTTGTCAAACAAACCGAGGTAGCCTCCTTGGTTGTTCGAATTGATCACGGCGGCGGTCTCCTCTGCTTTGCCGTCGTTGTTGAGATCAACGCGGTCCTTGCGCAGGGCTACGCTGTCGTTGGCTCCGATTTTCAAGAGGTCCCCCGCTTTTGCTTGGTTGAGTTGATAGACTTTGCCCGGTTCCGGCTTCATCTGGAGAATCACGTAGGGTTTGCCTTGGCCCGGGTCGACTTTCTCCGTCGTGGTCTTCACGAAGAACGCCGCTTGGCCTTTGAGCAGCGCGTCGACGTGAATCGAGGTGTTGTTCGAAGCGGTCGCACCTGCGGAGATCAACACGTATCGGGAGGACTGCATCGGCAAGTTGTGTACGCCTGCCGTGTTTTTCGATTCCTCAACCGCGGTGCGCACGTCGGCCGGCAGTTTGCTCTCCTCCGTGACGACGTTGAAATCAACCGGATTGCTGCGCTTGACGTCCAACAGCGCGTTCAGCATCACCGCCGCTTCCCCGCGTGTCAACTTCCAATCCGGGCGGTAGAATCCATATCCTTCCCCGACGACGACACCGCGTTTGTAGAGACGACCGACCGCTGTGCGTGCTTGTTCTTGAATTTGGGCATGGTCGACGAACATGTTGGCGCTGGCGCTTTCGTTGCCCCCCATGACGCCGACGCGGGCTTTGTCTACGAGCAGAGCCGCTTCCCAGCGCGGGATCTCGTTCCCGTGGGTCAACGCCGTCGAGTTGGTGCCGACGGCGTTTTTCAGCCACCGGTCGAAGTCGGCACGGTTGATCGGCTGGTCGGGGTTGAACGATTGGACATCGCTCGCTTGGAGCACCCCGAGTGAGACGAGGTTCTGCACCGCCGCTTCCGAGTAATGCCCTTTCAAATCGGAGTACACAGGGTTTCCGGCATGTGCCGCGGTCGGCACCAACGCATTCGTTACAAGCGGTACGCCGGCGAGCATCAGCCCGACGGTCAGCAACGCGGTGGTTTTCTGGAACGCTTTTTTCTTCATGTTGTATTTCCTCCCTTGGCACTTGAGTTCTATCCCGTAAGACGTCGATTTCCTGAATTTGGTTTCGATTCACGAAAAAAAAAGATCAGCCCCTTAATGATCAGGGCTGATCTCCACTCAAGACTTGCATTTCGCAAAGCACTGTTGCGCCCGTTCCAACTCGCCGAGCGCGTAGTGCGCCACGCCTTTGTAGAACAGCGATTCCACACACTCGCGGTCGTATACCAAAGCGGCGTTGAAGTAGCGAAGTGCTTGTGTATACGACTCCTCCTCCATCGCGAGACGGCCGAGGTGGTAGAGGCCGAGTTTTTTCTCGCCAGACCCCTCCATCGCGACGAGGCGCAAGAGTTGTTCCTTGGCCTCGCCGCGTTTTTGCGTCATGCTCCAGACGCGGGCAAGCCCTGCGATGGCGAACGAATCGCGGGAATTCAAGCGCAGCAGCAGGGAGAAGCAACGTTCGGCACGCTCGAAATCACGGGACTGGTACGACCCCCAGCCGAGGTTGAACAAGCCTTGGCGATCGTTCGGCGAACAGGACAGTTGCTTTTTAAAAAGCGAGATCGCCGTCGCAACGTCGCCCTCGCGCAGTTTGATCCAGCCGAGTCCCCCCAACGCGGCGGTGGAATTCGGGTGGTAGCGGAGCGCTTTTTTGTAGAGCGCGCGGGCTTGGTCGGTTTGGCCTTGCTGTTCCGAGAGATGGGCGAAGTCGAGAATGACTTGCTCGTGTGCGCCGTTGAGGTCGTAGGAGCGCGCCATGTGGCGGTAGGCGCGGTCGCGGTGACCCATTTGCTCCCAGATCAGCCCGCACAGGCGATGCGCTTCCCAGTCTTCCGGATCGCGGATCAGGGCGCGTTGGAAGTGCGTCAGTGCTTCGCGCAGACGACCGCGGTTGTAGTGGCAACAGGCGATGTTAAATTCAATGTCGCGGAACTCGGGCAAGAGTTTCGCCGCCATCTCGAATTCGACCAGTGCCGATTCGTACTCTTCTTGCGCGACGAAGATGTGTCCATATGTGCTGTGGATCGTCGCTTGCAGGAATTCGTCTTCCTCGCGTCCGGTGATCAGATTGAGGTGCGTGCTCGCTCGTTCATACTCCCCTTGTGAGAGGCAGCCGAACGCGAGGTACAATCGGGCGACGAGGAAGTCTCCGTCAAGTTCCAGGACGCGTTCGAATTCCTCCATCGCTTCGGGGAACATCAACAGGTCGAAATAGCCGACGCCTCGGCGGAACGAACGGACCATCAGTTCATCGCGCGGGCGCAGCGATTGTCCGTCGCCAACTTGGTACGTAAGCGTAGTGCCTTTTTTGCCGGGGAGTTTGGAGTTCGGTGGGACGGCGCTCGCGGAGGCGGCGCTTTTTTCCTCTTCGGGCTCTGTCGGTTCGCCCTCGATCACGGCGAATGGCGTCTCGCCGTTTTGGAGCGCGGCGAGTTTTTCTTGGATGGCGTGCAATTCGGGACTTGGCAACGTACCGTCGAGTTCGAGGTTGTACTCCTCGGACAACTCCGAGACGCGCTCTTCAAAGGACAGCCATTGCTCCACATATTTGTCGCACGCGTTGCGCAGGGCGACGAGTTCTTCGCCCAAGATGCGTCGTTGTTCGCTGTCGGCCTCTTGCAGTTGGACCTCAATGCGGTCGACGGCGCGGTTTAGGAGTGAAAACGGCTTTTCGAACATTGAAAAAAACCCCCCGTCCAGAGTACAAACTCATGTAAGAGTTAGTCTGTGGCATGGGGGGGTTTTTTATCCAACAAAGGGTCTTAGAGATGTCTGCGCTCGTATTCGGCCTTGCCTTTGTCCGTGATCTCAATCGCTTCATAAGCGCTCGTGCCGGCAAAATAGTACGTTTCAACCAAGCCTTCCGTCAGCAATTTGTGTACGCGATTTTCTTCGAAGCTCGCGGACGGCCACGGTTCATCAGATTTTGCCACGAACGGTTTTTGAATGCTTTCCAAGATATCCATCAGGCCTTTGCCGATTCTCATAGGGATTGCCTCCTCAGATTGGTTGGGTAGGTACGACAACACCCCCAAGGGGGTCCCTTGGGGGTGTGGAAGAGGTTAGACGATGGTCGCTTCCTTCTCGGTGATCAGGTCGACGATTTTGTTGTCCTTATCCATCAGCGCAACGATCGGTTTGTGGAGACGGGCTTCTTCGTTGCTCATCATCGCATAGGAGATAATGATCACAGTGTCGCCCGGTTGCACGAGACGGGCTGCTGCACCGTTCAGGCAAATGACGCCGGAACCGCGCTGACCGGAGATGACATACGTTTCCAGACGGGCCCCGTTGTTGTTGTTGACGATCTGGACTTTCTCATCCGCCCAGATATCGGTGGCGTCGAGAATGTCTTGGTCGATGGTGATCGAGCCGACGTAGTTCAGATTCGCTTCCGTTACGGTTGCGCGGTGGATTTTGGATTTCATCATCGTTCGGAACATGTCTGGAATTCCCCTTTTTCTCTGGGTTTAGAAGATCGAATGTATTTATCGCTGGATGTCGAGGACGATGTTGTCGATCAAGCGGGTTTTGCCGAATTTCACGGCGAGTGCGAGCAACGCAGGTTGATCAAGCGTTTGCAGCGGCGTCAGATCGCGGAGCGAGACCGCCTGCACATAGTCGATGTTCGCGAGCGGTTGCTCTTCGATCATCGCGCGCACAGCAGAGATCAGAGCCTCTGCATCGCGTTCGCCCTGCTGCACGCGTTCAACCGCCATGGACAGCGAACGGCTCAGCACCATCGCTTGCACGCGTTGGTCGTCGCTCAAGTACACGTTGCGCGAACTCATCGCGAGTCCATCCGGCTCGCGGACGATCGGGCACGGCACCACTTCGACCGGCGTGTTCAGGTCGCGGACCATCTGCTGGATGACGACGACCTGCTGGGCGTCTTTGAGACCGAAAAATGCTTTGTCCGGCATCACGATGTTGAACAGTTTCGTCACGACGGTCGCCACGCCTCGGAAATGACCCGGACGGTTGGCGCCGCAGAGCGTATCGGTCACCGCTTCGACGTCCACATGGGTGAGCGACTTGCCGTTGCCCGACGGATACATCTCGTCAACGCTCGGAGCGAAGATGACGTCGATTCCGGCAGACTCCGCCAGCGCCGCATCGCGTTGGAGGTCGCGCGGGTAGGAGTCAAAGTCTTCGTTCGGCCCGAATTGCAGCGGGTTGACGAAAATGCTCATCACCGCGACGTCGCAGTGCTCCTTCGCTTGGCGCACCAAGGAGAGATGTCCTTCGTGCAGATAGCCCATCGTCGGCACGAGGCCGACCGTTTTCGCCCCCATCCGCTGTTCTTGTACATAGCGTCGAATTTCTGCGATGGTGTGCAAAATGATCATGAGAGCCCTGTCTCCTCTACGAGTCTTTCCAAAACGTCTTCTGACATTTTGAAGCCGTGGTGCGCTTCCGGGAACGCCCCGTCACGCACTTCTTGCGCGTACTGCGCGACGGCCGCCTTCATGTCTTCGGCCAGTTCGCTGTACTTTTTCGCAAATTTCGGCAAGTATTTGTCCGTGATGCCGAGCATGTCGTGGACGACGAGCACTTGCCCGTCGCAACCGTCCCCCGCGCCGATGCCGATCGTCGGGATCGACAGGCGTTCGGAAATGAGCGCTGCAAGCGATGTCGGGACGCATTCGAGCACGAGCGCGAAGCAACCGGCTTCTTGCAGGAGCAGAGCGTCTTCGAGGATTTTTTTCGCGCCGTCGAAGTCTTTGCCTTGCACTTTGTACCCGCCGAGTTGGTTGACCATCTGCGGTTGGAGGCCGATGTGCCCGCAAACCGGGATGCCCGCTCGGACGATCGCTTGCACTTGTTCAATCACTTCGCGTCCACCTTCGAGCTTCACGGCGTCTGCACCGCCCTCTTGGATCAAGCGTCCGGCGTTGCGGACCGCCTCCGGGGTCGAGATGTGGTACGACAGAAACGGCAGGTCGGTGACGATCATCGTCTGTTTCGATCCGCGCGTAACCGCTTTCGTGTGGTGAATCATGTCTTCCATAGTCACAGGAAGCGTAGAGTCGTACCCTAGGACAACCATTCCGAGCGAATCGCCGACGAGAATCACATCGATTCCGCCCTGTTCGGCGGTGCGTGCGGTCGGGTAATCATAGGCGGTCAGCATGACGATCTTCTGACGGTCGCGTTTCATCTCTTGCAGTTTGACCGTGGTGGCCTTGCTCGTGCTCATGTAGGACTCCTCCTTGGTGGTCTGCCGGGAGCCGATATAGAAGTAGTAGACAAAAAAAGACCCTGCGAGCCTGGTAAATGGGCACGAAGAGTCTGTCCTTGGTCAAGAGTCTCAGTTCCCTGTCTCGGTCCGAATCGGCTCAGAGCAGATTGTAAAGTTAAGAAAACGTGGTCATGGTCTAGCACAACGGGAGTACAGTTCGGATGCGATACCGTCTCCAACACGTCAAGTATACCCCATTGTTTTGAAGAGTGCTAGACGTATTAGTGAGAATTTGTGGGAGCATTTCGAACTTGAAGCAACTCCGAGACGGTAACGAACGTGTATCCTTGCTTTTTCAGTGCAGGCAAGATCTGTTCCAACGCTTCCGTCGTCTGGGGTTCACGGTCATGGAACAGCACGATGGAGCCGTTGCGGACATTTTTCAGCACGCATTGGACGATTTTGTAGACGCCGGGGCGTGTCCAGTCTTTCGTGTCGAGGTTGGGCGACCACATGACGACCGTGCAGTGATCGGCGGCGGCGGTCGAGACGATCATTTCGTTGTAATAGCCGCCCGGCGGGCGAAACAGCACCGGTTTGACTTGTGCGACTTTTTCCATCGTGTCGGAGGCGTGGACGATCTCTTCGTGCAGTTTCTCCGGCGAAATTCTGCGCATCGACGGGTGGTTGAACGTATGATTCGCCAGTTCATGGCCCTCGGCCGCTTCTCGGCGGATCGTATCGGGCAGCCACTCCACCCGCTTGCCGATGGAGAAAAACGTCGCTTTCGCATCGTACTTTTTCAATGTATCGAGGATGTGCGGTGTATTTGGATAAGGGCCGTCATCAAACGTGAGGGCGACCACTTTTTGACTTGTCGCCACTTCGCGAACGACATCGTGGTGGGGCGTTTGCAGGGCCTGTACGTCCCCGGGTCCGGGGATCAGGACGGTCAGCAAGAAAACGCAACCCACGAACAGGCGTTTCAAACCTTTCATCTGACTCTCCTCCCTTTGGGGTTAACATGCCCAAATGAGGGACGAACTCCTCTCTCCTCTCATAAGATAATCAAGCAGTATCAAATGAGGGAGAGTTTGCTCGATGGGTTCAAAAGTAACCGTCCTGTTGGCTACCTATAACAACGCTGCGTACCTGCGAACCTGTATCGACTCTGTTCTCACCCAGTCCTACCGCAACTTCGAGTTTGTGATCGTCAACGATGCTTCGACAGACCGGACGGAAGCGATTGTGAGATCCTACAGAGACCCGCGGATTCGGTACGTGCGTTTGCCCCGCAATCTGGGGAAAGGAAAAGCCATGAATATCGGCCTCGCCAAAGCGCGGGGAGCTTATTTGTTGGAGATTGATGGAGACGACTGGCTGGAGAGAGACGCGATTCGGAGACTGGTCGCCGTGATGGACAGGCAGTCAAGTTCTGTGGCCGTCGTGTATGGAGACCGAAGGTGTTGGGAGTGGCGCAAGGGAGTTTGGGTACCGACGAGGTTGTACAAGGGACAACCTTTTGTAAGTCGTGAAAAATGGGCCCGCTACTACCGCACGTTCGGGCCGCGTTTTTATCGAGTGTCCGCGTTGCGCCGGATCAAGGGCTGGCCGACGAACGACCCGTCCAAGGGACGGCTCTTCGAAGATTACGCCTTGATGCTTCGTTTGCTGGATCATTACAGATTCCACTACACGCCACAAGTTTTGTACCATGTTCGGGTCCGGTGGAACTCGGTCTCCCGGAGTCACTTGGGAATTTGGAAACGATCTGTACAAGCGATGGCCTCCCTCGCGTTTCGACGTTGGGGGAAGCGGAAATAAAAAAAACGCCTCAGCCGATTTACTCCGGCTTGAGGCGTTTTTCGATCGATCAAGTGAAAACGGTGATGTCGGCGGAGTAGATCTTCTCTCGCTCGCCGTTGTCTTTCTCCAGCAGCAGAACGCCGAATTCGTCGATGTCCAGCGCTTTGCCCTCGATGTCACCGCGCGCCGTGTGGGCGACGATGCGGTTGCCAAGGGTGATGTTGTTGGCTTTCCAAGCGTCGCGCAGAGTGCCGAAGCCGCCGTTGGCGACGTATTGGCGGTACAGGGGTTCGAATTCCTCAAGCACCGTCCGTACCACTTGGGCACGGGGCAAGCGTTCGCCACGGATCGCTTGCAGCGAAGTCGCGATGTCTTGGAGCTCGTCCGGGAAGTCCTCCTGCGGGACGTTGACGTTGATGCCGATCCCGACGACGAGATGGTGAATCTGGTCAAATTCGGCGTGCATCTCGGTGAGAATGCCACAGCACTTTTTCCCGTCAAAAAGAATGTCGTTGGGCCACTTGATGCCCGCTTTGACTCCCGTGGCGCGGGACAATGCCTGACAGAGCGCAACGGCTGCGACGAGCGTGATCTGGGCGGCGTGGGCCAACGGCAATTCGGGACGCAAGATCAGCGACATCCAGATGCCCGAGTGCGGAGGTGAAAACCATTGACGGCCCCGACGTCCGCGACCGCTGGTTTGCTCGTCGGCGATGACCACCGTGCCTTCGGGCGCGCCGTTCAGCGCCAATTGCTGCGCCAGCGTGTTCGTGGAGTCGATCGTATCGCGGTAGACGATGCTCTGCCCGATCAACGTGGTTTGCAGACCTTCGCGAATTTCTGCCGCCGTCACGAGGTCCGGCGATACAACCAAGCGGTAGCCTTTGTTGCGCACGGCTTCAATCTCGTAGCCGGCGTCTTGCAGTTCCTTGATATGTTTCCAAATCGACGTGCGCGACACGCCGCACGCTTGGCACATCGCTTCGCCGGACACGAACCCGCCCGGTGCCTCGCGCAACATATGTAAAATGGTTTCTTGCATGCATTAAACCTCCCGACTACGTGAAAAAGGAGCCTCCCATCAACAGACAGGAGGCTCCTTTCAGCATAGCATATCTGACTCAGAATCACTAGTTACGCAGAAAACCCGTTGTTGCTTCCACTCTGGTTGTTGTTGAGGGATTTCAGGTATTCCTTGGACTTGTCTTCGTCGAACTGACGCTCCCACTTCGACATCACCACAGCCGCCAGCGAGTTGCCGACGACGTTGACGACGGTGCGTGCCATGTCAAGCAAACGGTCGATCCCGGCGATGAAGGCAAGACCTTCCAGCGGAATGCCGACAGAACCGAGGGTGGCGAGCAGGACGACGAACGAGACGCCCGGTACGCCGGCGATGCCTTTGGACGTGACCATGAGCACCAGCATCAGCGAAATCTGTGTCGAGATCGGCATGTCGATGCCGTACATCTGCGCGATGAAGATCGCCGCCAACGCTTGGTACAGCGTCGAACCGTCCAAGTTGAACGAATAGCCGGTCGGGACGACGAACGAAGTGATGTACTTCGGACAGCCGAAAGCTTCCATTTTTTCCATAATGCGCGGAAGAACGGACTCCGACGAAGCGGTGGTGTAGGCGAGGATGATCTCGTCTTTGAGAATCTTGAGCAGGGTGAAGATCGAGATCTTCGACAGGTACGCAATCGCGCCGAACACCACGAGGATGAAGAACGCCATCGCGCCGTACACGGTGAGCACGAGTTTGCCCAGCGGCAGCAGAGAGGCGACGCCGAATTTGGAGACGGTGACGCCGATCAACGCGAAGACGCCGAACGGTGCAAATTTCATCACTTGGTTGGTCACCCAGAACATCGTGTCGGCCGTCGCTTGGAAGAAGTTCTGCAGCGGCTTGCCACGCTCTCCGAGTGCCGCGACCCCGAGGCCGAAGAACACGGAGAAGAAAATGATCGCCAGCATGTCGCCTTTGACAATCGAGTCAAAGATGTTGGTCGGCACGATGGCGACCAAGGTGTCGAGCAAGGAGTGCGCCTTCATGCCGTCGCTTGTCGCGACATACTTGGTGATGTCCGTTTTGGCGAGATGCGCCATGTCCACACCGGAACCCGGGTGAAGCAAGTTCGCAGCCAAGAGACCGATGACGATCGCGACGGTGGTGACGATTTCGAAGTAGAGAATCGTCTTGCCGCCCAGTTTGCCGAGCTTTTTGACGTCGCCGACGCCCGCGACCCCGACGATGAGCGTCGAGATGACGATCGGAACGACGATCATCTTGATCAGGTGCATGAAGATGTCCCCGATCGGTTGCAGGACTTTCGCCACGTTCGCGTTGCCGTAGAAGATCGCACCCACAGCAATACCTAAGATCAGACCGATGGCAATTTGGATCGCCAGGCCGAATTTTTTCTTTTTCGGTTGTTGTTGCATGTGTTCTCACCACTTTCTAAGTGAACATTGAGTTCGTAGAAACCGTTTTCTTCACAGATGTGTCATAGATGTATTCTACATGAATCTATTAGTAGTTTCAATAGTGTACTATAAATCACATTACATTCAGAAAGTTGTTGTTTGTCGGAATAAAAAGACCTCTGCCCCGAAAGGCACAGGTCTAAAACTGATCAGGCAGAAATGTAGTCATAAACTGAAGCAAGGAAAACGCCGCGAGGGCGATGAGGTTCCCGAACAGCGCGATCCACCGCGTCGGGCCCTTTTCCCCGCGAAACGCCAGAATCAGGCCGATCAAGGGCGCACCGAGCATCACGAGCACCGCCGTTCTCCCGAAATACGGGATCGGACCTCCCGCCAGCACGAGGATCAAAAACGCCATGATGGAAAAAACGAATAAGATGACGGACACCGGGTTGTTGTTGTTTCGGTTCATGAAGTCAAACTCCTCTCCTACAGAACACTATCGAACTACCGAACTACCGAACGAGAAGAGACGATGCCGCCGTGCGTGGCACCGTCTCTTTTTTCACAGCTCTTGTACTTTTTGCAACAGGTCCTCGCGGGTGTTGGCTTCTGGATTTTGAAGCACCCATTGGACGAGGCGTTGGTTGACGCGGCCGATCTCCGGGCCTTCGGGGATGCCGGCGGCGAGGAGGTCTTGTCCGTTGACGGCGAGGTCTTGGAGGGACCAGATCGGTTGGCGGGCGGCACGGGTTGCGACTTCGGTCTCCCACTCGGCGCGATGCTCGGGGTCGTGGAGGATCGCGTAGAGCAGACAAGCTCGTCGGACGGCGTCTTGCCCGTGTTGGTAGAACGTCTGCCGCCAAAACGTGTCGCGCCAGTCCGCAGGGTTGCCCAGTTTTACAACGCGCAACGTTCTGCGAATGTCCGATTTCAAAGCGCCTGAGAGTTTGAGATCGCTCAGGACTTTGTCGATGCGGGCTTCCTCCAAACACAAGGCCGTCAACACAATTCCATAGCGCAACGGCAGGTCGGCCGGAGCTTGGTCGGCCCACTCCCCTGCCAGTTGCCACGGATCGACGCCGCGTCCCCACGGGTCGTTGACTTGCAGATCGAAACTCGGCGGACGCGAGATAACGTAGCGCAACGTCTCCGTTCGACGCAAGAGGTCGAGGGCGACGCTTGGGGTGCTGAGGAGCATCTTGTGCCATTCTTCGCGGACGCGTTCGCGGGCGATTTTGCCGAGTTCTTGAGCTTCGTAGAGGATCGCGGAGAACGTTTTTTCCTCGATGGTGAATTTCAGTTGGGTCGCGAACCGAATCCCGCGCAAGATGCGAAGCGCGTCTTCCTCAAACCGCTTGAGAGGATCGCCGACAGCGCAGATGACGCCGTCCTGCAAATCTCGCAATCCGCTGAACGGGTCGTGCAGGCGGCCGTCGCGAGAGAGCGCCATCGCGTTGATCGTGAAATCACGACGAGCCAAGTCCTCCGTGAGCGAACGGACAAAAATGACGCTGGCCGGCCGCCGTCCGTCTTCGTACTCGCCGTCTGTGCGAAAGGTGGTGACTTCGTACTGGCCTTCGCCCATCAACACCGTCACCGTACCGTGCTTGATCCCCGTCGGAACCGTCTGCGGAAACAGGGCGATCACTTCGTCCGGGAGCGCTGACGTCGTGATGTCGTAGTCATAGACAGGTCGTTGAAGATGCCGGTCGCGCACGCAACCGCCAACCAAGTACGCTTCGTACCCGGCACTCTCCAACGTCTCCACCACTTTCCAGGCTTCCCGTTCGAATGAATCCACGCTCCTGCCTCCTCGGTCTTGAGAGATGTCAGTCGTTTTTCAAAGCTTCACGCCATTGCAGGCCGCCTGCTTCCAGCGAACGAAGCAACACTTCTGCCGTCGCCATGTTGGTCGCAACCGGGATGTTGTGCACATCGCACAAACGCAAAAGCGCGAGGATGTCCGGCTCATGCGGTTGTGCCGCCAGCGGGTCTCGGAAAAAAATCACCAAGTCCATGGCATTCTCCGCAATCATCGCGCCAATCTGCTGGTCGCCGCCGAGCGGGCCGGACAAAAACCGATGGACGGTGAGTCCGGTCGCTTCGTGGATGCGCAGGCCCGTGGTGCCGGTGGCGTACAGCGCGGCTTTTGCAAAGATATGTTGGTAGGCAACCGCGAAATTGACCATCGTTTCTTTCTTGCGATCATGTGCGATCAAGGCGATGTTCATACATGCGCTCCCCTTTTTCTTCTATTTAGACAGAGGTTAGTCCAGCAGGTTTTCCAATCCGTAGATGAGGCCCTCGTACTTCATGACTTGTTTGCAAGACATGACGACGCCCGGCATGAACGACTCGCGGTTGATGGAGTCGTGGCGAATCGTCAGCGTCTGCCCCAACCCGCCGAAGATGACTTGTTGGTGCGCGACATAGCCCGGCAAGCGAACGGAGTGGACGCGCATGCCTTCGTATTCGCCGCCGCGAGAGCCCGCGATGGTTTCGTGTTCGTCTGGGTTGCCTTGTTGCACGGCTTGACGTTCTTGATTGATCAGTTCGAGCGTTTTGATCGCGGTGCCGGACGGCGCGTCCAGTTTTTGGTCGTGGTGCATCTCGATGATTTCGACGTGCGGGAGGTAGCGGGACGCTTGTTGGGCGAAACGCATCATCAGAATCGCGCCGATGGCGAAGTTCGGAGCAATCAGGCCGCCGATGCCGCGGTCTTTGCAGAGTTGGTCCCAGTTCGCGATCTCTTCGGGGGTCATGCCGGTGGTGCCGACGACGGGGCGAATGCCGAGTTCGATCGCTTTGTCGATGTTCGCTTTCATCGTGGTCGGCGTGGTGAAGTCGACCATGACGTCCGCTTTGGAATCGATGAGGGTCTTGAGCAGGTCGTTGCTGAATTTCACGCCGTTTGCTTCGTGTCCGAGAATCGCGGAGACGGCGACGTCGTTGAGAGTGCGGTCGACGCAGCCGACCAGTTCGAGTTCCGGATCGTGGAGAACCGCTTTGACGGTTTCACGTCCCATGCGTCCCTTGGCGCCGACGATGACGACGCGAATTTTGGTATCTGCCATGATGTAGTTCATCTCCCCTGTTGTGTCTGTGTGTCGTCTAGTTGTTGTCCGTCTCTTCGATGCGGGTCCAGCGATTGGCGTCGCGGGTGTTGAATTTGTGCATGACCGCTTTGTGAGCTTCTTCGAGGTCGATGCCCAGCGAATTGGCCATGCAGGTGATCACGAACATCAGGTCGCCGAGTTCGAGGGCGATGGAACCTTCGGCTTCGTCCTTTTTCTTCGGCTTCTCTCCGTATGTATGGTTAACTTCCCGCGACAGTTCGCCCAGTTCCTCCGTCAGCCGCGCGATGAGGGTCAGCGGCTGGAAGTACCCTTCCTTGAACTGCGAGATGTAGTCGTCAACGTCTTTTTGCATGCCTTTGAGGGTTAGGTTTTCCATGAACAGCCTCCTGTGGATCGAGTTGCTATTCTTCATTATAACAAAGTCTCTTGTCATAAAAAAACTCCCCCGTCGGTCTGCGCCGAAACGGGGGAGTTTTTTGCTTATTCCGCAGACAGGATGCTTTCGATCTCGGTCAGGTCGGCGTCCGACAGATTGACGCGCAGAGCGCCTACATTGTCGTTGATCTGATCCGGGCGGGAAGCGCCGATGATCGCGGACGAGACGTTCGGTTGGCGCAGAATCCATGCCAGCGCGAGTTGGGCAATCGAGCAGTCGTGGCGGGACGCAACGGCGGTGAGCTTTTCGACTTTGTTCAGGTTCGACTCGGTCAGGAAGCGCTCCACAAATTGCGAAGTCGACGGGTCGGTCGCACGAGAGCCCTGCGGGAGAGCTTGGCCGTGCTTGTATTTGCCGGTCAGGACGCCTTGGGCCAGCGGGGAGAACACCACTTGGCCGATCCCCTCGCGTTCGCAGAGCGGGAGGATGTCCTTTTCAATGTAGCGGTTGAGCATGTTGTAGACCGGTTGGTTGGAGACGATGCGGTCGAGCAGGTACTTGTCTGCGAGGTGCAGCGCGTCTTGAATCTGCACCGCCGTCCATTCGGAGACGCCCGCGTAGAGGATCTTGCCCTGTGTGACGAGGTCGTCGATCGCACGCAGCGTTTCGTCCAGCGGAGTTTCCGGGTCGTAGCGGTGGCACTGCCAGAGGTCGATGTAGTCGACGTTCAGGCGTTTGAGCGAGGCATGGACTTGCTCGAAGATGTGCTTGCGGGACAGACCGCGATCGTTCGGTCCCTCCCCCATCTGGCCGAAGCCTTTGGTGGCGAGGACGAAGGAATCGCGCGGGTACTTGGCGAGGGCTTTGCCCACGACTTTTTCCGCTTCGCCGCGGCGGTAGACGTTCGCGGTGTCAAAAAAGTTGATGCCAAGTGAATACGCGCGGTCGATGCAGTCGATGGCGGTTTGGTCTTCGACAGAGCCGCCGTAGGTCAGCCAAGAGCCCAGCGAGATGGCACTGACTTTGAGGCCGGAGCGGCCGAGGTTGCGGTACTTCATATCGGTCATGTTAGAGGACACCTCCGTTGATTTGCGTCGCGTGTTTGACGGCGACGAACGCGAAGCCGGGTTCGGCGCTTTTTTCCAGATCGAGGACGCGGAAGTTCTTGGAGAGCGTGGATTTGAGCCAAGCCACCCCGTCTAAGGTTAACAAGATGTCTTCGAGAGATTCGTCAGAGTCCGGATAGTCACGGCCTGCGACGAGGTTGTAGCGGGCGGCGAGCAGGTTTTTGATGCCGAAGATCGAGATGAACGTGAGCTCGTAGCCATCGGTGAGCGCTTTTTCAAAGTCATCGGGGTTGGCGCGCAAGAAGTCGAGGATCGAGGTGAAATCAACGTCCTCGCCGAGGGCGTTTTGAAAAGCGGTGAGGTCCTCGGCTTTGAGTTTCGCCAAGATGTCCTCGTCGGAGAAGCCCTTGGCGCGGATTTGTTCAAGGCGCAAGGCGGTCGGTTGGTTGAGTTTGATGGTCATGGTGTGCCTCCTATGCTTTCAAAGTTTTACGCGTCGTCCACACTTGCATGACGAAAGGAAAGTGTCATGGCGATCTCTCAATTCTACCAATAAATAGAGAGTACCAGTATAGCGAATTGTACGAGAAGATAAATCCCTTGATCCCACCCGACATTTCATTATACAATGTAAGAACAAACGTTCTGCATTCTCGCTTGGAAGGTGCTACCATGGAGCTGAAAGATCTCGCCGAATTGCTCGGGATTGGAAAACCGACGATTCGCCAATACATCGAACTGCTAAGCAAAGAGGATCTCTATATACCGAAGGATGTCAAAGGCCTGATCATCTACGAAGACGTTGCCAAGGAAATTTGTCAGATGCGCTGGCTCCTCCTGCAAGGAGTCAATCGAACCGACGCCGCAAAAATTGTTGCCGGGCGACTCCAATCCTCGCTGAAACTGCCCGAGGACATTTTTTCTGCATTCAAAGCGACGCCCAAGACTACCCCCGACACCAAAAGCAGTCCCAAAAAGGAAAAAAAGTCACGTCCCCTCGATGAACTATGGGACCTGTTTGCCGCGCAACTAACGGATGACGACAAACTCAAGCTCATGAGAACGGCGAAACTCAAAAACGAATCCGAATTTCGGAACCGACTTCTAGACTACCTCATCGCCAAAAAAGACCCCGGCTCGTAGGAGGGGGTCTTTTTTTTGCAGTCATCCAACCCCCTCCATACGCAAAAAAAGTCCCCTCTGCATACTCTGCATTGTCACATCGCACAGAATTCGAGGTGATTTCATGAAAAATGTTTGGTACATCGCCGCGACTTGCGAGGAGTTGACGGAGGATGAACCTCTCTCTTGCACGATCTGGGAGCAGGAATTGGTGCTCTACCGCGACAGAACAGGCACCGCCCACGCGCTCCAAGACCAATGCCCCCACCGCGGAGCCCGCTTATCGGATGGAAAAGTCTCGGGCGACTGCCTCGCCTGCCCGTTTCACGGATGGCAGTACGACGGCGACGGTCAATGCACGTACATTCCTTCGAACGGCCCCGAATCTCGCATTCCACGCGGGGCCCATGTCCGCAGCTACCCTCTCCAAGAAGCCGCCGGCCACATCTGGGTCTATCTCGGTGACGCCAGCCCTGTACCTCCACTCAAACTCCCCGTCGAACTCACAGATTCCACGTGGCGTGCCGTCCCTTTTACGGCCCGTTGGGAAGCGCACCTCTCCCGCGTCGTCGAAAGCATCCTCGACGTCTCCCACTTGCCCTTCGTCCACCCGATTACGACGGGCGACGTCGATCCGCGAGTGGAGGGCCCCGACTTCACCGCGACAGACGACGAAATCTGCGTCATCGCCAAACCCTTCCACCCCCTGCTCCAAACTCCGCTGAATGTGGAAGACCACCGCGAAGCTTCCACAATTACACTCTACTTCCCCAACCAAATCATCTTGCGTACGAACATGGCACAGGAAAACCAGATGGCCACCTACCTCGCCCTCACGCCCACTCGTGAATCGGGCACCGATGAAACGATCATCTACGGCATCTCGCTCCGTAATTTCCTGCAAGACGTCGAACTGATCGACGACGTGCATTACGAGCATAACGTCACCGTGCTCGACGAAGACCGTCCGGTCATCGAAGGGCTTCGACCCAAGATCATCCCGCCGGACATCTCCTCCGAACTTCATGTCCGCTCGGACGCCCAGCAAGTCCGCTACCGAATGATGCTGAAAAAAGCGCTCCACGAGGAGTCACAGGAGGCCAAAGAATGAGAGACGAGCGCATCTTGCAAACGCTCAAAGAATTGGAAGACCTGGAGAACCAACCGGATTTGGAAGAAGGTCTGTGGCGCATTTCATTTGAAACGGGCATGCTGTTCAACGTGCTCTTGCGCCACAGCGGGGCCACTCGCATCTTGGAAATCGGCACGTCGAGCGGCTACTCCACGCTGTTTCTCGCCGAAGCGGCGCGGGCGAACGGCGGCAAGGTCACGACGTGTGAAATGAGCGAGTTCAAAATCAAGCTGGCCCGCGACGTTTTTGCCAAAGCGGGTTTGGCGGAGCACATCGAATTGATGGAAGGCAACGCGTTGGAAAAAATCGAAGAACTCGAAGGCCCGTGGGATTTCGTGTTCCTCGACGGGATGAAGGATGAGTACGCCTTTTACCTCGCCTCGCTTTGGCCGAAAGTCCGTCCCGGCGGCTTGGTCGTCGCCGACAACATGCTCTCTCACAAGGGCTACATGGGCATCGAAGCCTACAAATTCACTGTGGACCTCCTCGACGACGCCACCTCTGTAACGGTGCCGATCGGGTCTGGGGACCACTTCACCTGCAAGTTGGAGGAGCAAGTGGAGGAAGAGGAAGACGGAGAATGAAAAAAAAAATCCGCCGTCACGGGCGGATTTTTTCTTGTCGAGCTTAGGCGGCGGTTGTTTCACCTTTTTGTTCCACATGTTCTGCATCTCGTGGCATGAAGAAGATCGTTACAACTCCGGCAACGGTCATCAACGCACCTCCGCAGAGGATGAGGGTCCCGATGTCATACGTGTGGGAGAGGACGGCGACCAGAGCTCCGGCGAGCGGCATGAACATCGTGGAAATGCTGGTGCCGACGCTAAAAACGGTCGCTTGCTGGTGGGACGGCACCACCGATTGGATGATGACCATCTCGGGGACGTTGATCGCCGTCATACATGCTCCGATCACGAAACTCGCGATGAGAATGGTAGACAGCCCGGTGAAGTGCCCGACTGTCATCAACATAACCCCCTGCAGAACGCCCGCCATCGCGAACATCAACCCGTTGCGCTTGATGGTGACGCGGGCCAGCAAGACTCCGACGAGGAATGCGCCGACCATGCTGCCGGAGCGAAGCATCGTCAGCTGGAAAGCAGTAAGATGTAAGGAATCGTGTACATAGGCGGGCAAGAGAGCTTCGTAAGGTTGATAGCCCGCGTTGAGGAAGATGCAGTAGACATTGAGGACGAGCAAAATTCGATAGCGTCTGAAGATTTGAAAGCCCTCGCGGATTTGGGTCCAGTACGGGGTTTTTTCGCGTTTTTTTACTTCTACGGTCTGCTCGTCGGGCAGTCGGATCGCCAGCACGAGCAACGCGGAGAGCAGGAACAGCCCGACGGTGATGGCGAGCGTCGTGGAAGCGGAGAACCAGGTGATCATCGCGCCCGCTCCGGCGAGGGAGACGAGGCGGCTGACTTGGTTGGAGGATTCCATGACGGCGTTTGCTTTTTGCAGGAGGTCTTTGCCGACCACTTGCGGCAAGAGCGCGACGGAGGCCGGGTTGTAGACGGAGCCGCAGACCGATTGGATGAAAGCGACGGCGTAAAACTGCCAGATCGGCAAGATGCCGAGCGCATGGCAGACCGGTATGGTGAGGACGATCAATGCCCGCAGCGCATCCGACTCAAACATGCGACGCGTGAGTTTCCCCCGCGTGAGCATCGGCCCGACGAAGAGCCCGAGCACCATCATCGGCACCAGAGACGCCAGATTGAGGACGGAGGAAGACACGGCACCTCCGCCGAGATCGAGCATCAGCCAGATCAGAGCCGTCCAGGTGAAGTTGTCTGCCAAGACCTTCAACAACTTGGAAGCAAACAACAAGCGAAAATTCCGAGACCATAGCGTTTGTTGCAAACCCCTCACTCCCCTTCGCCTACTCCTCGTCTTCTTTGAGTCGCCCGATGAACATGTTGATGACGTATTCGTCGCCTGATACGTCGCGCATGTCGTATTTGTTGAGCAGTTGGTGGAACTCCGCCAGAAATTCCTTGGCTTCCCCATCGGAAAGTTTGAGGCGGGCCGCGACGCGCTTGCGGTCTTCCAGCACCTGCTCGCTGTACGGAAACGCGTCCTCCGCCAACGTCTGGGCTTCAAAAAGCGTCCCCCGCGATCGGTAATACTTCTCCACCACGCCCCCCACCGTGCGGGTGTCCACCAACTCCAAGAGGTCCGCGTCAAACAACCGCTGCATGTGATAATGAATGTTGCCCGGCGTCTTTTTCAATAAATCCGCCACCTGCTTCGCCGTGCGCGGCGTCTCTGCGATCAAATTCATGATTTGCATCCGCAACGCACTCGCCAACAGCTTGGATTGCTCCAGCGTGACGGGGATCGATTTTCTCTCCATCTTCGTTCCTCCATCCATTCTGGAACTTCCAGTTCATTCTGGAAATCCAGATCGGTTTGTAAATCCAGATTATGCGAACAGTCTGAATTTGTCAACCTTGAATTCCATACGAGGAATCCCTACCAATTCTTGCATCCATCGTCTATAATGTAATGGCTACAAGTATGAAACGCCCTGTTTTGTCACAATCTAAGAAAATGACAAGGATTAGGAGGATAGATTCGTATGGAACGCAAAAAAGAAATCCTTCAACGCATCGTCACGGTACACGGTGACCGCACCGCGGCCCTGCTCGACCAACGCATCGAAGAAAACCGAGTGGTACTGGAAAACCTGCGCTCAGTCGGCGCTTCTCTTAACGTTCTCACCGACGTGGAGAAACAATACGCAGACTCGGTCGCTTTGAAAGAAGCATTCGAGACTCTCAAAGACCAACTCGTCTTCAGCTAAAAACAAAACCTGCCGGGTTGTCGGCAGGTTTTTTTTCTCGTCATGTCCCAAGAACCGCCACCATAAGCATGGTACAAGGGTCTCCCGCAGTTTGTCTGAAAAAAGGAGCTGAGGCAACTCGTGTCCATGGTACCCAAGCGTGCGGCCAAGAAATATTCGACAACGCTTCTCGCTCTGGTGGTGGTCTGTTTGACGGTGGCCTTGGTTCTCTATCCGGAAGAGGGATATCGAGCCGGGCTGTCGGGGATGAAATTGTTCTGGGAAGCGGTGTTTCCTTCGCTGTTGCCGTTTCTGATTCTCGCGGAGTTGCTGCTGGGAATGGGCGTTGTGCATGGGGTCGGGGTTTTGCTTGAGCCCTTGATGCGCCTGTTGTTCGGGGTGCCGGGCGTGGGTGCGTTCTCGCTCTCGCTTGGCGTGGCGGCGGGCTACCCGATGAACGCGGTGGTGACGGGCAAGTTTCGAAAAAACAAGCTGGTCTCTCGGGTTGAGGGAGAGCGTCTGCTCGCGGTCTCCAATGCCGCAGATCCACTTTTTTTGATCGGAGCGATTGCAGTGGGGATGTTCCATTCGCCGCAATTGGGGTTTTTGATTGCGTTGGCTCATTATGGAGCGGCCCTGCTGGTTGGGATGCTGTTCAAGTACCACGGGGTCAAGGAAGAGAGAGACTTCCCCCGCGCTGAGCGAGAGAACGTGAACATCTTGCGCAGAGCGTACCGCGAGATGGTGCGGGCTCGACAGAAGGATAACCGTCCA
The DNA here is from genome assembly GCF_016722965.1 of Tumebacillus amylolyticus. Lineage (NCBI taxonomy): Bacteria > Bacillati > Bacillota > Bacilli > Caryophanales > Alicyclobacillaceae > Tumebacillus > Tumebacillus amylolyticus. The sequence goes on along the minus strand of NZ_JAEQNB010000006.1, from coordinate 99,903 downwards.
CTCGGCAAGTTGCTGGGGGATGCGGTGAATGACTCGATCAAGACATCGTTGATGATTCTTGGGTTTATCATGTTTTTTGCCGTTCTGCTCAAACTGCTGACCAACGTCGGGGTGATCGCCCTGCTTGGAGTGCCGTTGCAAGGGCTGTTCTCGGTGCTCGGTTTCGACGCATCGCTTGTGCAGCCGTTCCTCTCCGGATTGTTTGAAGTCGATCTCGGCACGGCACAGACGGCCGCCGTACATGCACCGCTGCTTGCGAAAGTCATCCTCGTGTCGTTCCTCGTCGGCTGGGCGGGGCTCTCCGTCCACGCACAGGTGGCGTCCCTGCTCGTCGGCACCGACCTCCGGATGGGGCCGTACATGGTCTCCCGCATCCTCCACGCCGTGTTCGCCGCTATACTCGCACTTCTTTTCTGGAACATGGGCTGGGGCCAACAAGCCGCTCCTGCGATGGCGAACTTGATGCCGGTGTTGAATACGGCAGCAAGTTCGGGACAGCATTGGGGGTTGGCGGCTGTGCTTTTGAAAAATTGGTTCTTGCTGTTTGGCGGGGTTATTTTTATCTCGCTGGCCGTCCACTTTTTCCGATCCGTGAGACTGGTTGCTTGGAAGGCGAAGAAAAAGCCTCGGTTCTGATGAGAACCGGGGCTTTTTTTCACTTCACGAGTCCTGCGCGTAATTTCGAAACGCCAAACTCCACATACCCTTTCAAACAGGTGAGCATGTAGACCCAACCTTCTTTGTTATCCAACAAATGGTGGATCAACGCAGGGTCGTTTTCATCGAAGCCGGCTTCTTGCACCTCGATAACTGTAGTCGTGGGGTCCAGTTCGTGCAGGGAAATCGTGACCACATTTCCTTCCCCGTTTGCACCCCATTGGAACACAATTTTCTTGCTTTCCTCGACTTCGACGACTTGAATCTCCACTTGTGCGTTGTATTCCTCATATCTCCAAGTGATCGTCTTGCCCGGCTCCAATCTCCCGGAACCGGACGAGAACCAATAATTGGACATCTTCACAGGGTCTACAATCGCTTCAAACACTTCGCCAATCGGCTTTGCCACTTTCATTTTCGTGATGTTCTCCAACCTAGATCGACTCCATTTCGTAGGTGTTTCCTCTATGTTATCATGCTGTCCTAAAAATGGAAGTACACCTTCGTCACAATCTGATCAAACAGAATCAACCCACCAAGCACCCACACATACCACGCGAACATGCGCATGCCTTTTTTCACAATCAAACGAATCATGTACTTGATCGCAAAGTACCCCGCAACGGCCGCAGCCAACGTCCCGAGGAGCTCGTTCATCCCGAACGTCCCTGCATTTGCGACTTCTCCCGTCACGATGTCCTTGATCTCCATCAGATTCGCGCCGAGGATGACCGGGATCGACACCAGAAACGAATACTTCGCCGCAAACTCACGATCCAGCCCGCGGAACAACGCCCCCATGATCGTGAGCCCGGAGCGGGAAATCGCCGGCAGAATCGCAGCCCCTTGCAACGTCCCGATCAGCATCGCATCGCCATAGCCCATCTCGCGCACGCCCTTGCTCCCCCGCCGTGCCGAATCTGCCCACCATATAATGACGCCGGTAATCACAAACTCCGCTCCCAGCGTCGCTCCTGAAGCGAACAACTCATCGAATAAGTCCTTGAACAAAAGCCCAATCGCCGCCGTCGGAATCGCCCCCACCAAAATCAGACGGGCCATTTTCCCAAACGGGTTCTTCACAATCTCCACGATATCGCGCCAATACACCGCGAACACGGCGATGAGCGTCCCGAAATGCAGCAGCACGTCGAACGTCAGCGCCCCTTCCTCCAACCCGAACAAGCGCTGGAACAGCACCAAGTGCCCGGAACTTGAAATCGGTAAAAATTCGGTCAACCCTTGTACGACCCCGAGAAAAATCGCCTCAAGCAGAGACATCTGCAACCCCTCCTCCATGTACATGCCATCGCTAGGAGTATACGTCTCGCAACCTTTCGAATAGTACCGCGTTTTCGGACATGTTTGGCCTGTCTCTTTCATATGGTTCATCTGAGGGAGGGAATGGCTATGTCACGAACCGAATTGCGCTTGTCGTTGCAGATCGCCTTCACCTACATCGGTACGGTGGTCGGCGCCGGGTTTGCCTCCGGGCAAGAAATTCTGCAATTTTTCACTCTGCTGGGGCCGTATGCGTATGCGGGGATTCTCCTCGCGACGTTCATGTTCGGGTGGGTCGGCATCAAAATTCTCCTGCTCGGGCGCAAGCTCGAAGCGGGTTCCTATCGCGAACTCACCGCCTACTTGTTCGGGCCCAAAATCGCCGGAGCGATTGACACGTTTATGATGTTGATGTTGTTTTTCGTCACGGTCGCGATGCTGGCGGGCGTCGGGGCGCTGTTTGAAGAGCAGTTGAAGATCTCCTTCCAAATCGGCGTACTCGTGACGATGGTGCTGACGTTCCTCACGATTCTGCGCGGGATGAAAGGCATCATGATCGCCAACACGATCATCGTCCCGATCATGCTCGTCGTGGTGCTGACGATCTTCACCAAGAGCTTCCTCCAAACCGACCATCTGCCGAACCTGCATGCAATCAAAGACGTGGAGCCTTGGCGCTGGATCACCTCCGGCATCTCCTACGCCGCGCTCAACCTCGGACTTGCCGTGTCCGTCCTCGTCCCGCTGGGCGGCGAGATCAAGAGCACACGAGCGCTGAAACTCGGCGGACTGCTCGGCTCGATCGGCCTCGGGGTGATGCTGCTTGGCGCCCAATACGCGATGTCCACACGGATGCCGGGCATCTTGGAGTTTGAAGTGCCGATGGGCTTCCTGTCCTCGACGTTCAACCCGCTGATGAAAGCTTTGTTCACCGTCGCGCTGTTTGGCGAAATCTACTCCACCCTGATCGCCAACGTCTACGGTCTCGGCTCGCAGTTGGCGTCTCCACGACGTCCGGTACAAGGGTACCTGATTACGGTGCTGATCTTGACAGCGGCGTTTTTCGTAGCGCAAGTGGGCTTCTCCAACATCGTGCAATACCTCTACCCGGTCTTCGGCAACTTGAGCTTCCTGCTGTTGCTCGTCTTGCTCTGGCCGCGCGCAAAGTTGAAAAACTAGCTCTGGCGAACTGGATATGATATCCTATTTGTGCATGGCTTGGGTTTGAGGGGGATTGGATGGTAAAGGACGCGGTCTTAGACTTTGTAACGAACTACGGATACTACGGACTCTTCATCTCGCTCGTACTCGGCATTGTCGGACTTCCGATACCGGATGAAATCCTCATGACCTATTGCGGCTATCTCGTTTCCCAGTCGGTGCTGAACTACTGGATCACGCTCTTGACCGCTCTGGCCGGCAGCGTGTCCGGGATTTCGATCTCGTACCTCATGGGGCGGCGGTTCGGCTCCCCCTTGGTGGAGAAGTACGGCCGCCGACTCGGCGTCACCGAAGCGCGGCTCGGGACCGTCAACTCCTGGTACGCCCGCTTCGGCAAAATCGTGCTGATGGTCGGCTATTTCATCCCCGGCATCCGTCACGTGACGGCGTTCGCAGCCGGGCTCAGCCGGATGAGCTACCCGCCCTTTGCGCTGTTTGCGTACTTGGGCGCTTTTATCTGGACGTTCACGTTCATCACGCTTGGCAAGACACTCGGGGTTCACTGGACCAAAGTCTCGGAGATGACGCACAACTTCGTGCTCTGGGTCGTGGTGCTCGCGGTCGTCGGCGGTGTGATCTACGTCCTCTACCGGTGGCGCAAGCGCAAAAGCAAGCTGCCACCCCAAAAGTAAGCCAATCAAAAAAGACCTTCGGCCTCGGCGGCGAAGGTCTTCTTTTTGCTCTCAAAGCAGGTCCATCAGGCTTGCATAAAAATTGTTCAGCGCATGCAACCAGATCGGAGCCCAGAGAGAACCCGAAACCCGTCTCAGCACCCCGAACAGCAACCCCATCGCGAAGATCGGGAGAAACAACACCACATCTGCATGAACCAGCGCAAACAGCAGTGCCGAGATGAAAATCCCCGCCATGTTGCCCCACTTCACCGTCACCGTCGATTGCAGGACCCCGCGGAACAACAACTCCTCCCCCACCGGCGCGATGATCGACGTCGCCAGCATCGGCAGCAGTTTGACCAAGAGCACCCCTTGCCCCCATGCGTTGTTCAGTTCGCTTGAGATGCGCTGTTCCCGATACGAATCGGTGTTGATGCCAAACCACGAACCAAGCGACCCGGTCACGAGCGAAATGGCATACAACGTGAGAAAAAACATCCCCACATAACCCGCAATCCGCCAAGACAACACCGGACGCTTCAACCCGATCTCGTGCAGATGGCGGCGGTAGTAGTACGGAACGATCACAATCGCCGCGATTTGCATCGACACGCTGCCAAGTGACGCAAGACCTGCATTGTGCCGCCATCCGGACGGCACCAGCGTGAACAGACCGAAGTAATACGCGTACATCCCGCCGAAAAACAACAACCCCACCCAGCCGATCGCCAGGCAGAGATGCCGCCACCCGAGGCGGCTGCTTTCAACGATCGCGGCCGTTTGCCGCCCGAACCGCCTGACGAGGTATCCGACGGCAAACGTCATCAAACCCGCCAGCACGAGAAAAAACGAAAGCAGCGACCAATAGCGGGAGACGCTGGACGGATCGGAGAGGATCTGCCACGTGCCTTGGGCATCGCGGCGAATCGAGAGCGATTGGAGTGTCATCAGCACATCTTGCAGGTAGCCCCCGCACAACAGCACCGCGCCGGTCAACTGCACCCGGCGCGCCAAACTCCCTTTTCCGCTCATCAAAAAGGGTTCACCCCTCTCCCCCTTGCATTTGTCGAAAATTCTAAGGTACACTACAGGTAAAACATAGAAGGGAACGACCTATGCTTCTACAACGCGACAACCGCACCCAAAGAGCCATCATCTCTGTCATCGGCATCCTCGCCGGTTGTTTTCTGTTTACGTTTGGCTTGAACAACTTCATCATCGCCAACCGACTCGCAGAGGGCGGGTTCGTCGGCATCTCCCTGCTGGGGATCTACCTGTACAACATCCCGCTTTCCCTGTCGTTCATCGTGCTGAACATCCCGTTGCTGTTCATCGGCTGGTACCGCTTCGGCCGCGTGTTCATCTTCAAGACGATCATCGGGGTCGTCGGCGTGTCGGTGATGTCCGAATTCACAGTCGACCTGTTCCACATGGGCGTGCAAGACAAGCTGCTGGCCGCTCTCTACGGCGGCGTGTTCTCCGGGATCGGCCTCGGCATCATCTTCCGCTTTGGCGGCACAACCGGCGGTGCAGACATCATCGCACGGTTGGTCAACCAGACGCTGGGGTGGAGCATGGGCCGCACGATGTTTGCCATCGACGTGATCGTCATCACGTCCACCGCGTTCATCGTCGGCAAGGACGCTGCAATGTACTCGCTGGTCGCTCTGTTCGTGGCAGCCCGCGTCATCGACGTGGTCAACGAGGGCGTCTCGAACTCGCGGGCGATGTTCATCATCTCCGACGAGACGCAGGAGATCGCCACCCAGATTCAATCGGAGCTGGAGCGCGGCACGACGCTTCTGCACGGCGTCGGCGGCTACACGGGCCGTGACAAGCAAGTGCTCTACGTCGTCGTCTCCCGCGATGAGATTTCTCGTGTGCAAGAGATTTGCCGCGACATCGACCCGCTGGCGTTCCTCGTCGTCAACGAAGTTCACGACGTGCTCGGCGAAGGGTTCAACCCCTTGAAGAAACCGGCGAAACCCAAGCCTCAACTCGAAAAAGCGAAAAACTAGGAGCCCGTCGGGTATCCTAGTTTTTCTTTTTTCTCCACACACGCCAACCGGCGAAGCAGAGCGTTGCCCCGCAGACGGTGCCGTACGTGCCGGGGCCGACCGTCATATGGAAGACCGGCCACAGCCGTGTGTCGCCGCCGACTTTGATCTCGGAGGTCAACTTGCCAAGCGAGCCCTTGTAGTGACCGAGCGCATCCAGCACGCCCTGCTTGTCGGAGATGGTCTCTCCTTGCAGTTGGCCTTCGATGAAGCGGAACGCGGATTGTTGGACGTTCAACTCAGACGGATTGCCGTGCAGAGCGAGCGCCAGCGAGATCTGGTCACGCTCATTGCGAAACTTCTGGAACGTCGATTTCGCCAGCTTGACGTCCCCCTTCGCCACGCTCTCGATCATTTTGTCGAGGTTGTTCTCCATCGAGCGGGCGACCGGCAACCACGTCGGCGAATTCGGGTACGCCAAGGAGTCGAACGCGACCACGATGCGGTGGATGCGATACTCCGCCACCGCTTGCTCCGGCCCTTTGACCGCGGCGTACATCATTTTCAGCGCGATGAGTTCGTTCGTGACCGCTTGGATGCCTTCGACTTTTTGCGAGATGTCGCTGGGGTCGAGACGGGTGTACATGTCAGACAGCGAATCGAGCGCCGGGATCACGGCCGATTGGTTTTCGCCGCTTCGAATCAGGTTCTCGACTTTGACTCCCTCTTGGTAGAGCGTAATCGGGTGTACCAATGCCGTTTCCGCTCCCGCACGCGGAGCCGCGAGACTCACAACCAACAGGAACAAGCAAATTGCCCAAGTGATCTGTCGCATCATAAAAAAATCGCCTCCACCATCAAACTATGGGTGGAAGCGATCATTTAGACATGCTATTTCGAACGAGCCGTCGCCGGGCGCAACACCGCCACGAACACCAACACGAGCAAGCTCAACACCGGGGTCCAGAACTGGATGTACGCCGTGAAGCGCTCGTCTTGCAACCACGGATGGATGTCGTACACGTAGTCCACGAAGTCGTTGAACAACAACCAGCAAGCGCCGATCCACAGCACGCTGCGATCGAACTTGTAGTTGAAGTTGTACAGCACCACTTCGACGGCCATCGCGCCGTGGGAGAGCATCAACATCAAGTCGGTGCCATCGACGATGCCGTTGGCGTTCCAGTACGTGATGATCACCCCACAGGCCCAGATGCCGTACTTGAGGTTGGTCACCATCGAGAGCATTTCCAACCAACGCGAACGACGTCCGAGCAACCAGAGCAACACGACGATCGTGAACAACGTACTCGATGTCGGAGAATCGGGGACGAACAAATTCCAGTACCACTCCGTGTCCGCCATCTGGTTGCCGTACCAGTAGAACCCGTAGATCGAGCCAAGCAGGTTAAAGACGAACAACAGCCACAAAAACGGCCGGTTCATCAACATCGTTTTGAGCAAAGACCAAGTCAAAAGCGGAAACCTCCACTTCCCCAGTATGTATAAAAACCGACCTCGGGCGAGGTCGGTTGGTCTTGCTTATTTTTGCTTTTGCTTTGCGAGCCAAGCGGCAACTTGCTTGACTTGGTCGTCGCTCGGCAGACCGCCTTTGGGCGGCATGTTCGGCGGGAAGCCTTTGGTGATGGTGTCGACGAGTTTTGCTTCGTCGTACTTGTTACCAACACCGATGAGGAACGGACCGACGACACCTTTCAGGTCGGCGCCGTGGCAACCTGCGCAAGAAGTTGCGAAGATCTTCGCGCCGGGGTCTGCTGAATCGACGAGCGTCGTGTCAGCCGGCATCGCAGACGTATCCACTTTCTTCGGTTGGGAAGCCAGATGCTCCTCATGTTGTACGTGTGCTTCGTAGGTCATCCAGATCATGAGCAGGAGCGACAGCATCATAGCGGAAGTCGCTACCGGGCGCTTGAACGGATGACGAACTTTGGAGTTGTCGAGCCACGGTGCCATGATCAGCAGCGTAGCTGCGATCCCCGGCAGAATGACGGACCCGAGCCAGATTACACTACCCGGGAAGTACTTCAGGAGCTGATACAGGAAGAGGAAGTACCAGTCCGGCATCGGGGTGTAGCTGGAGTCGGACGGGTTCGCCACGTCGGTCAGCTCGACCGGGTTGAAGACGATCCACAGCATGAATGCGACCAGGAACAGTGCACCGACAATCCATTCCTTCAGAAGGAAGTTCGGGAAGAACGGTTCGGTTCCGATCGGCTTGTTTTTATCTTTTTCCTTGAAACGCGGGGTCCCAGGAATACGGTCGCGAAAATGATCGTGTGCCATTCTCTAGGCTACCTCCTTCTCTAGCAATGTTGAGCTTCCGAACACAACAACATCGAAGATCTTACAACGGACCTGCGATACCTTGTTTCCGGATCATGATGAAGTGCAAGCCCAACAGGCCGAGAAGACCAGCCGGCAGGAAGAACACATGAATCGCAAAGAAGCGAGTCAGCGTCAGTGCGCCGAGCATGTCGCCGCCGATGAGCACGGTTCTGATGTACTTCCCGATCCACGGAACCGACTCTGCGATTTGCGCGCCGACCGCGGTCGCCCAGTATGCTTTTTGGTCCCACGGCAACAAGTAGCCCGTGAAGCCGAAGCCCATGACGACGAAGAAGATCAAAACGCCGACAACCCAGTTCATCTCGCGCGGTGCCTTGTAGGAACCGGTGAAGAAGACCCGGAGCATATGGAGGAACATCATGATAATGACCAAACTTGCTCCCCAGAAGTGCATGCCGCGGACGATTTGTCCGAGCAAGACTTCGTCGGTGATGTACTGAACAGAACGATATGCGTTTACGATATCCGGTACATAATACATCGCCAAGAACATCCCGGAAAGGATCTGGGTGACGATGATCAGGAAGGTCAGGCCGCCGAAGCAGTAGACGAACGCGGACATCTTGTTCGCAGGGTTGACGTGTGCAGGAACGTCGTGGTCTGCGATGTCACGCCAGATCGGCGTGATACCAAGCCTTTCGTCGATCCAGTCATACGTTTTCTTGAACATTGGTTAGTCTCACCTACTTCCTATTACGCTTTGCGTTGCGAGATTGCGCCGAGCATTACTTTGCCGCCCTCGACCTTGACTTCGTACAAGTCAAGCGGACGTTGCGGCGGTTTGGCTTTGTCGTTGATCCCGTAAATGGTGTAACGACCGCCGTGGCACGGGCAGTGGAACCACCACTCGCCGTCCTCGGACGGCTTGCCTTTGCCGCCTTCATCAACAGTACCCGCAACTTGGCAACCCAAGTGGGTGCAGATCGGGGACATCGCCATGATCTTGCCGGATTTGTCCTTGATCAACCATGCGCGCATCTTGACGTTTTCTTCAATCCACCCGTCCTTACGGTGGACCTTGAAGTCAACCATCGTCGGGAAGTCGTCCTTAATATCACTTTCCTTCAGACCGCTGTCTGCAAAGCCCCCACCGGAGGTGCGGGTAAGCGGGTCAATAGCAAACGGTACCAGCGGAGCCGCGATGGTCGCTGCCATGAACGCGCCAGTGCCACCAAGTGCGTAGGAAAGGAACTGACGGCGGGAGAGCCCCTGTTTGCCATTCTTGTCACTCATTGTCCATCTAACCTCCCTACCTAAGAAAAAATCGTACCGGCCAAATTTCGACATACCGAAAACGAGATATCCGTGTCATTTCCTGCAAATTCGACAGATATAATGGTATGTAAAACGTGACCCGTGCATCTCGATTCAATCTTACAGTCTGCCTATTATAGTGTCAAGCAAGCGCATGTGCTATTTTTCTCATATCGACAAATGTCACAAAAAGTTACGAGTTGTGACTCCACAGCGCTGTGATTTCGTGGACGAGACGGGTGCCGACGAGTTCAAACAACCGCTCTCCTTTTTCCGCAGATGCCGATTTCGGATCTCCGGAGTATGCGTTCGGGTACATCTCCCGGCCCATGTTCGGGAATCGGACACGGGTACTCTCCAAGTCGTGCACAGCTCCCGCAAGAGCCAGATCGACCGAAGTTTGATCAACCGCCATCATCAGCGACGTTTCGTCTTCGCCGGCATGACCGACGCCCGGTGTGACAGCTTTGATCTCTTCGCGGTAGTCGACCCAGTAATTGCTGACCAAGACGCGCAACCCCTCCTCGACCAAACGGGTCGCCACCTCGTTCAGCGCGGTGATATTGCCGCCGTGCCCGTTCAGGAGCACGACGTTTTTGATGCCCCAGCGCGCAAACGACGAGACGACCGCATGTACATAGTCGCCGAAGATCCGATTCGGTACATCGATGGAGCCCGGGAAGTCCCGCAGGTGCCACGTGTTGCCGTACGGAATCTCCGGAGCGGTCCAGATTCGCCCGCTCAGCTGTCGTTCGAGATACTCGGCCAGCTTCTTGGGAATCAGCACATCGGTGCCAAGCGGCGCGTGCGGCCCGTGTGCTTCAATCGTCCCGATCGGCAACACCAGCGTATCGATGTAGGGCGAGTATTCCTCAAACTTGTTCATATGTACGTGAGTGAGACGCATGTTTCTCCCCTCCTTTCCAGTATGCTTATTGTGCCTACCTAGTATGAGCCACTATGCACCATGATTCTACTCCTTTGGAAACTTCACTTCCAGTGCGCAACCTGTCCGGAAAACGGCAAATTTTTGAACGTTGCCGAAAAAAAAAGCCCCCCGCCTCCACAGGGGAGAACGAGGGGGACTCAAGGGTTTGGGAGAGAACTTGACTTAATTGCCGCGTGCCATGTACTTGGACGGACCGTCGTCGTACGTTGCAGCCGATGCGGCGGTTGCAAACGAAGCTCCGAAAACGAGGACGCCAAGTGCTGCCAGAAGTGCGAATTTGGTTTTCATGCTGTTGCCTCCTTGAAGCGGGATTGTGTTGCGTCTTCCGTGATTTCATCTTACCTCCCCCACCCGCTCGCCGCTTTGCGATTGTTGCGCTCGAAGCAGCGCAATTTTTGCAGAGTCGGCAAAAAAGAAACCGGACGCCTCAGGCATCCGGTTCCAGTACGGTTTTCAGTTCGGTTGTCAGTTCGAGGAATCCCGCTTGGTCGCCCACCGCCAGCGCGTGGTCGATGCGCTCGTAGAGCGAGTTCAGACGGAATTGCTTGAACGCGTGGTCGAGGATGAGTTCCGCTTGCAGCGAAACCAGCGCGTCGATCGTTTCCTTGGTGTCGTCCATCGGGTTGCGCTCCAAAACGGCGGCATATTCCGGGGAGACGGTGCGTTCTTTGAAGAAGAGGCCGATATATATGTCTTCGTTGGGGTTGTTGTGGATGTCGAGGAAAGCTTTTTCTACATCGGACGTGACACGCTTGTTCTTGTAGAACTTGAACGGCGTCATCTGAACGCACTTGGTCGAGATCAGGATCGTTTTCGGCAAGTTGCGGAAGTTGTCGATGAAGTGGACTCGTTCGAGCAGTTGATCCGAGGATGCAATATATTGGAGGAGCCATTCCGCCTCACGGTTTTGCAGGTCATATTTGTCGAGGAACCACTTGATGAACGTCTTCTTCTCAGCAATTGTAATTACTTCTCCCATTTGCGTTCCCTCCTTCACTTCTCCCTCGGTAGTTGTTTCGTGTGAATGTTTCGAATATTCCTGACTTACTACATCCTATTCGGCAACCCGGACCGTTTTTCCTCTAGTTCTATATTTTTTATAAAATTGGACGATTGCCTGGATGACAAGTCTCCGATTCGGGTGAGATGTATTCCTATTGTATACACCTTGCTGGTTGTCTGTGAAGGGGGAATTTGAGGGAACAAAAAGGACGATCCGTTTGGGTGGGATCGTCCTTTTTGACGAAGATCTGTACAGGCTCTAGTGCAGGTCGGCTTGGTAGCCCATACGGCGCAGAATCTCTTGCAGCGGGCGTGTCCCGCGCTCGGTGATCAGGAATTCCGTGTCGCTGAGGTCTGCACGGTAGTAAGGCGCGATCTCCGGCATGACTTTGAGGTCGGCGGCGATGGAGGAGTCCAGGCAGGACACCAGGACCGTGCGATGCAATTGCACGCGCTTGAACTCCGATTCCCACTGTTGAATCATCCTCTCCACGTTGCCCGGCACCATGTCGGCCGTTTCTTCGCGCAGGAAGTCCAGAATCGTCTCCGCCGTCCAGCCGTTGTCCAAACAGCGGGCGATGCTCGATTTCGTAATTCGATGCACGCGCAACGTATCGACGCGAATCAGATCGGTGACCTCCTCCAGTTCCCACGCGATACGCTCCGCCCCCTCGATGGGCACGAGCAGGTCGAAGTTCGGCTGGAGGATCAACGGCACGCGAACGGCTTCCTCGACGGCGCTCTCCGACTCCTCGACGTGGGCTTCTTCTTGCAAGAGCAGTTCTCGTCCGAGATTCGTCACTTTGAGCACGGCAGACCCGTCGGCGAGTTGACCGTGCGCGAGGAGTCCGAGGTGAACGAGCATGTTGTAGATGCGCAGTTCTTTGATGGCAGGAGCCTTGTCATAATAGTAGTCTTTGACATGGGGCGCGATCAGGTCGCTGATCGAGGACGCATAGACCCACTCGTCTCGGGCGGCGCTGGCGAGCAAATTGACGCACAGACGAAGTTGCGGGATCGGGCGGCGGTAGAGCAAACGCCAATAGCGGAACAGGTCGGCCGCTCGCTCCTTCTCCCCACTCTCTTGCCACGCGGCGGCATTCGGTCCGAGCACGAGGGCTCCGTCTGCCGTTTCTTCTATCAAATGGCGGGCATAGCAGTAGTCGTACAGCAGGGCGAACCGATCCGGGTATTCATGAAAACGCCGCCCGAAGCCAAACCGCCACGAGACTTTGCCGAGAGCTTCTTCCTTAATTTCAAGCAAGGAGAAGATCTCTTGCTGTTGGCGTTTGAGGATCGATCCGTCCTTCGTAACCCGCACCTCATGCCGACTTAGATAGTGGAGAAAAACGCCCGTGTCCCGCACGAGCGCCAAATTCTCATCGCGGTAGACGATCGGCGTTTGCTCCGCCACGTGCACCTGCTGCTTCAAAGAGTGCGACAGGCAGTCGCGGATCGTACGGCGCAGGTCTTCGGGGATGAAATAAAACTGACGCCCCCCTTTGGAATTCAAGCGAAACAGCCAGCCCTCCGCGAGCAGGCGGTTCATCCACTTGAGGTCGTGGCCTTCCTTTTTCGGCTGAATCGTGCGGCGGACGGTGGCGAGGATCTCTTCGCGGGAGAACTCCACTCGGCTGTCGAGCATAAGCTGGGCGACCGCTTCCCGATACGCGCCTTCCTTGAGTCCGTCGAGAGCTTGAGCGATGAAAGTGCGGTTTTGGAAATGGGTGATGATTTCTTGCATCAGGGCGTTTTTGGAGCTTTTCGAGCAGTCGAACGAGTAGGCGTTGGCGATGTTGCGCAGGGTTTCGATATCGGATGAGTTCAAGCATTCGCTCAGTCTCATACGGGATGCACCTCCGGGGGCTTGTCCAAGTCTTCGGCGTTGAGCACGCGATAGGCGTACCCTTGCTCCGTCAAAAACAGTTGTCGATGATTCGCCATCTCGCGGTCAACCGTATCGCGCGTCACCACCGTGTAAAAGTGCGACTCTCCCCCATCCTGTTTCGGCCGAAGCAGACGACCGATGCGTTGGGCTTCCTCCTGTCGCGAACCAAACGCGCCGGAGATCTGGATGGCGACATTGGCATCCGGCAAGTCGATGGCGACATTCGCCACTTTGGAGACGACCAACACGCGCACGTCACCGCGTCGAAAGAGATCATACAGCCGTTCGCGTTCGGACGTCGGGGTCTTCCCCGTCAGGATGGGGGCTTGGAAGCGCTCTCCGACCTCCTGAAGCTGGTCAAGGTATTGACCGATGATCAACACGCGGTCGTCTTGGTGGCGTTGCAGGAGGGCTTCCAGAGCGTCCAACTTGCACGGGTTCTCGCTGGCGATGCGGTACTTTTGACGGATGCCGGCTTCTACATACTTCACGCGCCAGTCATGAGACATCGGCACGCCGACTTCGTAGCAGGTGGTCGGCGCGATGAATCCGTTTCGCTCCATCTCCTTCCACGGCACGTCGTATTTTTTCGGACCGATGAGGGAAAAAACGTCGCTCTCCGCGCCGTCCTCTCGAACCAGCGTCGCCGTAAGCCCGAGTCGGCGCGTGGATTGCACGTCGGCGGTCAGGCGGAAGATCGGGGCCGGCAGCAAATGGACTTCATCGTAGACGATCAGCCCCCACGGTTCTTGGTTGAGGCGGTCGAAGTGCGGGTACGTTTTTTTGTTGTGGTAGGTCATCATCTGGTACGTGGTGATGGTGACGGGCTTCACTTCTTTTTGCTCGGCGGTGTATTCTCCGACGAGGGTTTCGTCGAGATGAGTTTTGTCGAGCAGTTCACGTCGCCATTGGCGGGCGGCGACGATGTTTGGCGTGAGCACCAGCGTGTGCGTTTTTGCTTGCGCCATCGCCGCGATGCCGACGACCGTCTTGCCTGCGCCGCACGGGAGCACGACGACCCCGCTGCCTTCTGAGTAAAAGGCGTGAACGGATTCCTCTTGGTACGGGCGCAAAAGCAAAGCGCGGCCTTCGCGGGTTTTGGTGCGCAAGTTGATGTCGAGCGGCCGGCCTTCGCGAAAGCCGATGAGGTCTTGCACAGGATAGCCGTGCTTGGCGAGCAAGCGTTTCAACGGGCCGCGCGCTTTTTCCCGAACTTCGAGGACGATGCGCTTGCGGCCTTGGAGGAATTCCTTGACGCCGGGGATTTCGCGGATTTCTTCGAGCAAGGCACGGTCGCCCGTGAGCACGTGACAGCCCTCGCCGGCGACGAGTTTCAGGGAGCCGTACTTGTTCATTTCGGCGAGCACGAGTTGTTGCAAATGCAGAGGAAGCGGATAGCGGCTGTGGGCATGCAGGAGGGTCAGGACTTCCTCCGGTGTCTGTCCGTTGGCAGCTGCGTTCCAAAGCGAGATGGAGCTGAGGCGGTACGTATGAAAATGGTCGGGGCTTTTCAAGAGTTCAGCAAACCGAACCAATTGATCGCGCAGCTCCGCATAGTCCGGGTGCGCGGCTTCCACGAGCAGGGTGCCGTCCGACTGAACGATCAAGGCCTTGGGAATCGACATGGCAATCCCCCTTTCCATTCACCTTTTTTCTTAGTATGGGTGGAAGGTACTGGGCGGTATACGCGTCGAATGAAGAAGGCAACATATTGAATTGGAGAGCGAGGGACTTTTTTTATGAGCAAGATCGTTTCAAATGTGGAGGTCATTGGACAATATCCGGTGCTTCCGACCGGCTGTGAAGCGACAGCGCTGACCATGCTGTTGCGTTGGGCGGGCGTCGAGGTTGAAAAAGAGACCGTGGCCGACGCGCTGGTGAAAGAGCCGAATCCGTTTGAGCAAGAGGGAAAGCTCCTGGGCGGCAATCCGTATCGGGCGTTTATCGGGGACCCGTATGATAAAGAAAGCTACGGTACGTTCCACGGGCCGATTGCACAGACGTTGGAGAAGTTTCTGCCGGGGCGGGCGCTCGATTTGACGGGGTTGAGTTTCGAGGAGTTGCTGTTGGAGATCGACCGAGAGCGTCCGGTGGTCGTGTGGGCGACGATTGAATTGAAGGAACCGCGCAAAACGACGCTCTGGGAAGACATCGACGGTTCGGGGACGATGATTCAATGGCAGTCGCCTGAGCATTGCATGACGCTGGTCGGGTATTCGGAGGAGTTTGTCATCATCAACGACCCGCACACAGGCAACCAAGAACACTATCCCCGCGATCTCTTCCGCCTGCGGTGGGAGCAGTTGGGCCAGCAGGCAGTGACGGTGAAATAAGAAAAAAAGCCTCCTGTCCACAGTTCTGTGGGCAGGAGGCTTTTTAATCGTCCACGAAGAAGTAAACAACTTATTCGCCAATACTAAAGGAGGCTCAACTGCTCATGAGCAGCCGAGTTCCACAAAACGTAAACAAAAGTGTCCCACGCCGCGACCCGCAAACCCCGGTGTCACAGGCGTCTCGTCCTACAACACCCTCTCACGGTCTGAATCCGGCCTCCCTCATGGCGTTGCAACGCTCAATTGGCAACGCCAAAGTCAGCCAACTGTTGCGCGGGCACGTCGCGTCCACACAAGGAGTTGTCCAACGCAGCGAAGAGGTCGAACAAAAATTAATCGGGCTCCATGTCCCAAACGGTGATGCCAAAACGTTGGCAGACGGTTTCACCCAAGAGTATGAGGAGAGCAGTTTGTCCCAGATCGCAGAAGCGGTTGTGACACATAAACGGACAGCGCAGGAAACGCTTGATCTCTTGGCGGCTTTGCCGACTCCCGACGACATGTTGATTCTCGCCGCAGTGACCACTTGCACGGTTCCATCCCTCCTAAAAGTCGCGCCCGCTGTGAAAAACGGGCGTTCCTCCGCCGACGCGGCGCACGTTCTCACGAATTGTCCGGATCTTGATGCTGCTGACGTAGAATGGATGTTGCGCTTGCCTTCCACAACGTCGGCCGCTCACATCACGTCCCTGTCCAACGACCTCTGCCCTGCCGGCCAGATCACCGGCGAGAAAGCCAGTTCCATGATAAAAGCCTTGCAAACCAAATGTACAGATGACGACATCACCGCGTTTGTCCACGGAGTTCGCGCCACCGGGCTGGCCGCTGCTTTGCTTGAAACGCTGGCGGGCGGTGCCGGATTCGCTGAAATCCTTTCCAAAGCCCTTAGCTCGGGTTGGAATACCGCAAGTTTCGGGTCGTTCATCGGAACTGCCCTGAAAGCTACCGCACAAGCCGCAGGTTTGCAAACGCTGTTGGAAAATGACTTCGTTGCCGATCTGTACAACATGATCACAGCAGGGTGGACGGCTTCTCAACTCGGTGCTTTCTTGGGTACGGCCGTGGAAAGCGGCATGGCGGCAGATGCCTTGCAAAAGCTTGTGAAAAACGCCGGTTTTCCCGCATCCAGTTTGGAAATGCTGAATGCAACTTGGGCTCCCGATTCGTTCGGAACGTTCGTAGCCGCCTTGCACGCAGCCACTCTGAATCCCGATCAGATCCAAGAATTACTGAGTACAAATGGAATACCGGCGTCTAGCGCAAGTCTGATCGGTACAGGCTTGTCCCCCGTTCAAGTCGCGCAATTTCTGGCAGCCGTACGACTTGCGGGAGTTACGGCATCCAACGTGCAAGCGATGCTCGCGACAGGCGGGATGATCGCGACCCTCGGAGGAGTCATCACCGGTGGCTGGGCTGCCGTTTCGTTTGGTACCTTCATCGGACATGCGTTGAATGCGGGCGTTCTCCCGGGAACTTTGCAAACGTTCCTCGCACTCCCCGGGCTGCCGGCTTTGGTGCAAGCGATGTTGGTGGCTTCGTGGACAGCTAATAATCTGGGCTTGTTCCTTGGAGAAGTGTTGAATTCAGGAATCGCAGGCAATCAAGTCAAAACCCTGCTCTCGCAAGGAAACTTCCCCGCCGCAAGTTACGCGATGCTCACGGCCGGATGGTCTGCCTCTGAACTGGCCAAATTTGCAGCATCTGCGAGTGCAAGCGGTTTGGCACCGGCCAACCTTGGCGGGTTGATCAATACCCCCGGATTCAACGCTTCCAGTTATGCCCTGATCACCGCGGGCCTGACCCCGCTTCAGGTGGGGCAATTGTCAGCAAGTGCCCGCGCAGCCGGCATGACAGCGGCCAACCTGCAAGGTTTCCTCAGCACGCCGAACGCGGCAACCGCATGTATGAATCTGATCGCAACCTGGGGGGCCGCTCAAATCGGTCAAACCATCGCCCACGTTCGTGCACAGGCGGGTGCTCCTACGGATGCCGAGACGGTCGACCTCCTCGACCTGTCTCATACACACAATTGGGCAGCCGCAAGTGTGCGCAGCGCTTCGGGGTCCAGTGCGGTCGGCGGGACTCTCAGTTGGGCGGCAGTTATTGGACATGCTCCTACCTTCGTGGGTCAACCGGGTCCTCGTGGTCATGGGGGGACCGGCGGCGCCACCTTGAATTCGGTGACGTTTACGAGAGCTCCCGGTGGTGGCGTCGCGCCCTATAATGTCAGGTTGAATATTCGGCAAGAGCGGGTCTTCCACGTTGAAAACGGGCACACATTTGAACATTTCGAATTCACGTACGCCAACTGTACACGGGATGTTCGGTCTTCGTTGTACCCGGCGGGAACCGATGTGGAAGCGATGATGATTCCTTTGCCTGCAAATCCGGCGGCGCAAAACATTGCAGACCAAGCGGCATGGGCCGGCGTGTTCCAAGGTCTCGTTGGCACAGACCGAGTCGGCGTGCAACAGTTCGGGGCCACCTTCATCGGTGGCGGGGGCCGCACGACGTACCCCACCTATATCAACCAGATGTATCCGACCGGCGGAGGCATGACGCAAATCTACGCAGCCGAACTGGTCGCGATCGGTCGACTGCTTGGTCATGCTATTTAAGGAGGCTGTCTTGTGAACAGACTACAACTGGCTCTCTATCGCGGAATCACAAGCGACTTGCTGACTTTGGAGGACTGTTTGAACTTGCCTCCCTCCCAGCAAGGGGACGTCAATCTCCAACACTGCACATGGAGCCTGCTCGAAGACGGTCAGGAGCGATTGGCCCACCGCTTGAGTTTTGGGCCGTTGGAGGAGATGGTGGCACAGTTGGATCATGTCCGCACGCGCTTGATGAACTTCCAACCGGCGCTCCTGCGCAGTGGGGTGTTCTCTTCGGAACGCGGCAATTACTTGCTGTTTGAACCGGATGAAAAGCTTCAAGTTGTTCGACTCTCCCTTCTGATGTTGGAAGAGTCGCCCTACTCCTTCCTACTTCCGAACGGGGGGCGCGGTGAGGAGTTGTACGATTATGTCCGTAAAAACCGCGACGAACGACTGGCCCGCACACAAGAAATTTTCGCGTCCGTCATCCCGCAGGAAGTCCCGTTGGAACTCAAGCCTCTCCTGAAATCGCTGCTTCACGATGCGAAACGAGGGCGTACCCTCACAAACCGATAACTTACCAGGTAGAAAAAACTCTCGTGCCACTTGAGCGGCACGAGAGTTTTTTTGTTGACTTATTTGTAGTCGGTGAACCCCTTCTTGTCATCCCACATGCGTTGAAACTGGTCTTCGAAAGCTTGAGTGGCCTTGGCGTCCTTGACGACGAGCAGAACTTCGTCGTTGGAGGTGGAGGCTTGGTTGCTGTAATTGAAAGAACCGGTCGTGCATTCGACTCCGTCGATGATCGTGACTTTGAGATGCATGAGGCCGGAGTGGGTGTTGTATTTGATCGGGATGCCGGATTTTTTCAGAAGTTTGAGCTTTTCCGTTTGGGTTTTGTTGCCCATCTGTTGCTTGTCGGTGATGATGCGGACGGTGACGCCGCGTTTTTTCGCGTCGAGGATGCCCTGGACGATGCCGTCCTCGGTCAGCGAGTAGATGGCGATGTCGAGGGTCTTGGTTGCTTTGCCGATCTGTTCCGTTAAGACCTTGTCCGGATGCTGATCTGCTTGTGTGAACGCCCATTGGACGGCGCCGTCCGGCAGAGTTGAGGTGTTCGTTTGCGATACAGGTGAACAGGCGGTTAGAGTACCTGCTGCGAGCAGGACGACGAAGATAGAAAGTACCTTGGTCAAGCGAAGAACCTCCTTCCTGTGTAACTTCTTTCGAGGTGAATCCGACTAAATAGAAGAAAAGGTGGTGCGCCCTTGATGAATGACCGACATGAAGCAAGACGTGAGCGGATCAAAGCAATCGTGATGGTCCTGATCTTGCTCTCCATTGCCCTGTTCTCGCTCCCGGTCGGCTTGTCTATTCGGAAGTTGCTTCATCTCCACAGCTGTTGCGGTGCCGGGAGTTAAAAATGCTTGTAATAAAAAACCGTCTCGTCCAAGTTCCCGTCCGCAGACCGGGCGTAGTTCGGGATTCGTCCGGCTTCGATGAAACCGAGGGATTGGTACAGCGAATTGGACGGGTCGCCTGCTCGGGTGTCCAAGACGAGCAGCGTGCGCCCTTGGTCGCGTGCGCTTTTTTCGGCGACGTTCATCAGGGCGCGGGCGATTCCACGGCCTCTGCAATCGGAGTGGACCATCAGTTTGGCGATCTCCGCGCGGTGCTTGCCGTTCTGGCTGTGCGCTTCGTGCAATTGAACCGTTCCGATGAGGGTCCCCTCTAGAGATACACTCCACACCGTAACGCCGGGAGCCCACACGCCTTTCCAATAGGTACGAGCGTCCGCTTCACCCAACGGTGGCAAAAACCCCACAGACGCACCATCCGCCACGACATCGATCAGCAAGTTCGAGAGCTGCTCCAAGTCCTTCTCACTCGGCTCCACGAGTTGCTTGACTTCCCATTGGTTTGACAAGTAGAACCCTCCCTCTCAACAACTCTCTTCGCAATCCATAAAAAACAGCCAATGACCCAAACACGACAAAGATCGGCTCCAACCAATTCGCTTCCGGGCCGTTCGTCAATCGGTGCAACTGGAAGATCCAATGAAACACCACAATATCAAAACTCAGAAACAACCCGCAAGCCACGACAAACCCATTGAAAAAGGCCGCCGCAAAAAAGCGACGAATGACCAGCATCAGAACGAACAGGATCAAAACGCCCAAAAAAACAGCCCCGATCCTCGAAGCCATCGTCGTCGCTTGCAAGCTCATAGCGAATGCATCATCGATATGCAAACTCATCTCAGCCGCTGTAGCACCCGCCAGAATTCCAAAAAAGCGTTTCACTGCCTGCCGACAGCCCCTTCATCCTCGATTCTGTTTTTCACTGTATTTCCATACTTCTGTACCTATGTACCACTTCCTGCAAGGACAGGCAACCAAAACAAATTCACTCCTGCTGAATATACTAGTTATGGGTGATGTACTGGTGAAATTCGATACCTTTCTCAAACTGACACAACATGCAGCGAAAATCGTCCAACATGATTCCTTTCATGAGATGTCCAGGATGATTCATCGCGGTGTGAAACGGCGGATTGGCGCTCCTCCTCAACCCCTTGGACAAACCCCCCCGAAACCCAACCAACCCAAAACGTTCAAAGACTACCTGACACCGGAAAACTACAACACGGTCCGACAAGTGGTCAAAGGCCTCGCCAATCTCTCCAAAAAGCAAAAACCATAGCGCAAAGCCCGTCCTCAACAGGGACGGGCTTTTGCCGGTACTAGCATCTCGAAAAAAACATCAACAACTACGAGTTGCAAGCCGTCCTCGCCGAATATGTACTGAAATAAAAAAAAGCCCCGCCAATTCCTCAATTAGCGGGGTCTCAACCAGATTGTCGTTGTTCGAGTTAGAAGTGCTACATCTGGAGTATAGCACGATTCGTGACGAAAAATCTCAGGTAATTTTATGTTGGGATGCTAGATTGTCTGCATTTTCAAAAAAACATCCGGATAATCCGCTCCGCAAACGTCCCGATGTTCGAGGAGCCGCCCTCGGGGGACTTATACCACTTGCGGATCGTTTCCAGCACCCAGGAGGGCACCGTGAGTCCCGGTCGGTACAGGTTGCGGTAGTAATCGTAATACGCGGACTTCAGGTCCGGCCAACGCTTACAGTCGCCTAGTTCGCGATAATCGGAGACATCGACGAGATGGCCTCGTCCGTTGTGGACGAGGACATTTTTTACATGAATGTCGGAGGGGTTCAACCCTCTGCTTTGCGCATACGCAATCGCCGTGTCCACGTCATGAATCGCTTGCTCCGGAATTTCGACGCCCTGCACGAGGCAGTCGTAGAGGTTCTTGCCCGGTCGGTACTCGATCACGAGGAAGCCCTCTCCACGCCCGTAATACCGCGGGAAAAACTCATTGTCCCCCAACTGTTCGTAGATGCCCGCTTCGGTGGCACACACATCCTCAAACTCGGGGGCGTAGATCTTAATCGCCAACTCTGGATGGTCCTTCGGTTGAAACACCGCCGCCGAGTTGCCGACGCCGACACAGCGCCAGGAGTCCGGATGCGTGCGCACATGCACCGGGTCGCGCGGGTTGACAGAGCGGACACGGACGTCCGCTGCCAGTACACGAATATCTTCGATCAGTGACATAAGCAGGAATCCCCTCTCCGCCCTCGTCGCCCGCTCTCTCCAGGTCCTTACTTTTTGCGCAAGTGGCACGGAACGCCAAAGCCGACGGCCCCGGGCGTTTTCATATTCTCCATATACTGCGAGCCACGCGGGCAGACGCTCGGGCATTTATGGCAGACATCGACCGTGACGATTTGCATTTGCGGTTGGCGGACGTTGTCGCTCAGGACTTTTTTCTTCGTGTTCTTGGAAGCCGGTTTCTTCGGTGCTGCAGCCATGATGGATTCCCCCAGACAGTAATCTATAGGTCTGGGTTATCGTATGTCAGATCGCCTGCAGCAGTTCCACCAGTTGTTCACTGAATCCGTTCGACAAGTTGGCGTACAGGGTCGAAGCGCCGCGTTCATGAACGCCGCTGCGGTTGTAGACGCGCATCTTGTGGACGACTATTTTATACGTGTTCGCGCCGTTGCTCATGTTCGCTGTGACGCGGATATCTCCGACGATGTGGTTGTGGACTTGCGTGTCTTCCTCATCACGGGAGATCAGACCGAGGATGTCCTCCAACAAGATGTGGTACGAAATGTCTTCGCGAAGCAAGATCATCTCCTTGTTGGTCAATCGATAGCCCATCCCCCGACGAATTTCTGTGCGTTTCAGTTCTCCAGACAACGTCTTGACGTTAATGAATCGGTTCATACTGGTCATCTCCTCTCCGTACGGGACTCAAGTTTTGTTTGTTATGGGTACGCGGGTACCTTGACGTATATTCGTTCTATTATACCTCATGTTTCAAGGAAAAGAGAGTCTGAAAAAAAGAGCCGACCCCCTCGCGGAGTCGGCTCTTTTTTTATCGCAACACGTTCCCGATCGCTTCGCCAAGCAGAACGCGGCGCTCCGGATGGAGGTCTCCGTTCAACTCAACCGCTCCCGGTTCAAACAACAGAATGATCGTCGAGCCAAACTCAAACCGCCCGACTTCTTCGCCCTTGGCATAGCACGGGCCGTCGGTGACCGACTTTTTCTCAAGACGTCCGCCACGGATGTTCGTACCCGCTTTCACATCGTAGAGTACTTTCACAGACCCGACGATCGTCGCGCCTACCTTGACCAGCGCCACTTCACCCGCCGTCGTGTCAAAGTACGTGATCAGCCGTTCATTTTTCGCAAACAGCCCCGCCACCGCCCGCACGCCAAACGGATTGACCGGAAAAAGCGTGCCCGGTACATACGTGTACCCGGTCACTTTTCCCGCAAGCGGTGTGTGGATGCGATGATAGTCGGTCGGACTGAGGTACACGGTGATAAACGTCCCGCCCTCATAGCGCTTCGCCCGTTCCTTGTCTCCGCCCAGCAACTCCTCGACGGTGTACGTCACACCCTTCGCCTGCACCACGCGACCACCGTCAATGAGGCCGTACTGCGAGACTTTGCCGTCAACCGGCGAAACCACCACATCGTCGCCCTCGGCAAGCGGACGCAAGTGCGGCTTCAAGCGACGCACGAAGAACTGCACCAAGCTCGGGTATTCCTCCAAGGGATGCTCCGCTTCATCCAAGTTGATGTTGAACTTGCGGGCATACAGCGGGATGAACATGCGACTGAACCCGGAGGCCGCAAATTTGCCGACCATGCGGGAGATCGTGTTCTTGGGAATCAAATTCATGAGAATCAGTTGCAAACGATCGTTCATGGAACTCCTCCATGTGTTGGAAAGATTCTTATGTACTAGGGTATCAGTTCCACGAAATTTTAAGCGGTCGACTCCCACTCTGTCAACTACAAGATCTTAAAATCGCATCGTCCCTTGCAAAATCGGCACCGCCGTCCCGCCGACTCGCACCGTGCGCGGACTGCGCGGCTCCCCGTCCACTTCGACATGCAAGTAGCTTGGACGGTTGATTTCAAAGCCCTGCTCCACCAACAACCGCACGTTCTCCCGCTCCGGTTGGAAGATCCCGTGATGAAGCAAGAACGCGCCGAGCGCCCCGTTTGCAGTCCCCGTCGCCGGGTCTTCCGGAATGCCGACAGCCGGTGAGAAATCTCGCGTATGGAGGTGCGCTTGCGGCGTCGAGGTCGAAAGCGAATAGCAATGCGTGCTCGCCACGCCGAGCGATTTGTTCAACGTCGTAATTGCGGCGAGGTCCGGCTGCATGCGCTCGAACGGCTCCACACCCACAATCGGCACGAACAGATCCCAAAGCCCCGTATACGCGAGCCCAATCGGCAGGTTCGGGTCGATATCGTCAACCGCAAGACCCAGCAATTTCGCAGCGTCCTCACGGTTTAGATCACAAGACGCAAACGCCGGAGCAGCCTGCGTCATGAACGCTTGGATGCGGCCCTCGCCGTCGCGTGAGATCATCACGGGCAACAGACCGACATTGGTCTCCTGCACCACCGTCAACGGCAACTTCGACCCGAAGCGCTCCTCCAGGCCCAAGACGACAAACGTCGAGATCGTGGCATGCCCGCAGAGATCAATCTCTTCCGTCGGGGTGAAAAATCGCACGCGCACGTCGGCGCCCGGACGCTCCGATTTGCAAACAAACGCCGTCTCCGAAACGTTCATCTCGCGCGCAATCTGCTGCATCTCCTCGTCTGTCAAACCGTCTGCATCCGGTACGACACCGGCCGGATTGCCGCCAAACGGGATGTGTGTGAATGCGTCCATCTGGTAGATTCGAACCTCTTTCATCGAGCTCATCCTCTCTTCCCTACGCTTCTCCTTTACTTTGTTCTGCATGGAGGGAAAACTTCCCTTCCAAGGAGGATGGACTTTGACAAACGGAGTAGACGCAACGTATTATAATTTGTAAAGAGTCAATTCATTTCAGAAAACAACGAGGAGCCCCGTACCCGTCATGAACGGACAAACGAACGCGCGTCAGTACCATCGCATCAGCGTACGGGCCGCTTGCCGATTCCGGCTTCGGACGCTGGGGAACAAGACATTTCGCACCGGGGAGATGCTCGACGGATTCGTGGAGAACATCTCGGGAGGCGGTTTGAGCTTCATGTCCAGAAGAGACCTGCCGGACAGCGAGTTGTTGGCTTGGCAGTTTCTGATCGAATTGAACGGCGAAGAACACAACCTCCTCGGGCGCATCGTCTGGAAGCGCCAAGGAGTCGAAGGCACCTACTTCTACGGAGTGCAATTCCTGTTCATCCGCGAAGCAGACCAACATCATCTCGTTCGGATGCTGAACCGCTTCCAGATTCTCCGCCGCATTCAGGAACGCATCACCGTGGACCCGTCTTGATAAAAAAGAGCCCCTGCGCGTCTCAGACGCCAGGGGCTTTTTTACGTGTGCGGCAGAGGTGTTCACAGTAGCGAAGCAATCGCATCAGCGACATCGCCCGGATGCGCGGCTCGTCGAACTTCATCGGTTTGGCGTTCGCTTCGAAGAACCACAAGTTTCCGGAGGTATCGACGCCGACATCCAACGAGATCTCGCCCAGCAACCCGCCCTCGCGACGGACGCATTGCTCCAACGTCCGTGCAAACACAACGGCCGTCTCGCGGGCTTTCGAGAGAATCTCGTCGCCCCGCTCGTTGCCAAACGCCGTCTGCAACGTCGTGCGGGCCGGCGCGATTTCGCCGCCGTTTGGCACATGCGTCGTGATGCCGTCCGCATCGGCGACTCGTGCGCCGACTCCGGTGACTTTCCACGTCCCGTGTTGGTTTTTCTGCACCAGCATGCGCAAATCGAACTTGCGCCGCCGACACGTTGCCAAGTCGATGCCCTGCTGAATCAGGAACGCGCGACCTCGCACGCGGTTCCACACCGCATGTGCCGCTTCGCTCTGCGTCGCATAGAGCGTTCGCGTGCGCCGCCCGTTTTGCTGAGCGACCACCTGCCAGCCGCCTGTGCCGTTTCGCAGACGTTGCACTTGCAAAATACCGTCCCCTGCTTTGCCGTCCACAGGTTTCACATAGAGCAACGGACTTCGTCCGAACCAGGAGTCCAGTTGAGCTGCGTCGGTAATCTCCTCCGTCTCCGGCAGATACCCCGCCGTCTCCTTTGCTCCCGCCAGCCACTCCGACAACTGCCGCTTGTCAAAAAAGCTGTGGTTGAACATCGGGATGCCGCGCTCCGCCAGCTTTTTTTTGGCGCGTTGCACAGCGGGGAGGACTTCCGCTTTGCGATCGGGCACGCGGTTGTAGACGACCGACGGGTACGGGAGGGTCGTCTTTTTCCAAACGCGTTTGCCCGCCACACGGCGTTGGAGATAGGCTTCGATGCGTTCCTCCGAACCCAGCATCCCTTCTGCAAGATAGACGGCGACGTTCAATCCCAGCCGCCGTCCCATCTCACAGATGTCGTGGAAGTTTTCGTGATTGCCCCGAAATGATTTCGACCCCGGACGACGCACGCTCAAGATGCCGATCCATCGATTCTGCTCGCTCATTCGGACCCCCCTCCCCGAGAGACGGGAAAGCGGGCGAGATGCGCCGCATATTCAATGAGGAAACGGGCAGAGCGCCGTCCCGCTTCTTGGAGATCCGGATGGTCAAAAATCGCCCGCCCCGGCTTGGCGTTCGCTTCAAACACCCAGATCCGACGGCTCTCGTCGATCCCGACATCGAGCCCCCATTCGCCGACCGGGCCTTCCAGCATGCCTTCCATCGTCTGCGCCACACGAACCGCCACTTCTGTCACCCGTTCTCGCATCAACTCTGCTTCCGGACCGTACCAATCGCGGAACACTTCGTCGCCGGAAAGCACGTGCCCGCCGTTATGAACGTGGGTCGTCACGGCCCCCTTGCCCGCGATCTTGGCTCCGATGCCTGCGACCTGCCAGTGGCCGGAGCCGTTTTTGTGCATGTGTACGCGAAAATCGGTCGGGTTGCCCTCGTGTTGCATGAGGTGGATGCCCTCTTGCATCATATAGATGCGATCGGGGTTGTAGCGTTTCACGAACGAGTAGAGAGAGCGAGCTTCGCGAAACTTCGCCGTCCGGTGCCGACCTTGCTTGCGATATCTCGTGACAAAATGGTCGGCTCGGCGTTTCACGGCGAGGATGCCCATGCCGAGGCTGCCACCGATCGGTTTGAGATACACGTAGGGATGCGTGCGACAGAATCGCTCCAAGCCGTCCGGATTTCGCATGCGATCGGTGCGCGGGATCAGTTCTTTGGTCTGCTCTTGCCCCAGCATATACGCGTACATCTCCCGCTTGTTGACAAAGCGTTCGTTAAAAAGCGGAATGTCCCGCTCGCGGAATTCCTTTTTCGCACGCATGACGACGGCGGAGACTTCTCCGTTGCGATGCGGGATGCGGTTGTAGACGACATCGGGCAATGGGAACGTGCGCATCCGCCAAGTCGGGCCGGTCTTGCCGGAAACCAGCGTCACTCCCTTGACGAGACCGCGCGACCAATCGACGTCTGAGGCGTTGAACAGGAAGCAGAGCGCATTCAATTCGCGGGCCGCCCGCACGAAGTCGCCGAGCAGTTTGGTGCGTCCACCGACCGGGCGCTTGAGATCGTCTTTGACTCCAAGCGTCATGACCCCGATCACCGGGCCGATTCGCACGCCGTCTTTTTGATTGAACGTCAAGGAGCCGGACAGACCAGTACGGCCCCACTCGAGCTGAGCCCCCGCAAAGTGCAAACTCGCTCCGCCGTCTTCGGCGCGATCCAGCCTGCGCACCACCGCCTGACCACGGAGGGAGCCAAACTGAACTCCCACCGTGCGACCGTTTTGCAAGCCCCACTCTTCCATGTTCTTGCGGGGGATGGAGAGAACGAGAGATGATCGGAGTTGGTTCACGAGTTCCTCCCCCTCTTTTTCGCGTTGCGTTTTGAAACGGGCACGACCGCGCGCGGCTCGGGCGCTTTTTCTACGGGCAGTCCCCAACTTCGGCGGATGTCGACCGCTTCATCCCACGAGATGCCTTGGCGGACCATCTCCGGGAAGATGCGCAGCGCGCCTTGATAACGACGATACGTGGAGGTTGACTCAATCTGCTGCCAGATGCGTTGGAAGTCGGCATTCAATTCGCGCTTGTCGGCGAGGTAGAACTGCCGTTGTTTGCGCGGCGAGACGAACAGGTCCTCTCGCAAATCGCGGTGATGAACCGCGACGACGTACGCCAACGCGCTGACGGCAAGCGCAATCTCCGGCGAAACCAGCCAAGAGCCCGGCGTCCGGTATTCAAAGCCTCCGTGGGACTTGAAGCGCACGTCGCCGAGGAAGCCGTACTTCGGTCTGCGTTTGGCGGCGGTCGTGTTCGCTTCAATCATCATCACGGGCAGCCCGAGGTAGGTATCGAACACTTTGACCAACCTGGAGGAGAACGGCAGGTCGGAAAAGTGGATATGCCCGCCAAGCGGGAAGTTTTTAAACGGCATAGAGCCGGCCAGCCATTGGATGTTGCGCGGGCGGATCAGTTTCTGGGCGTCGGTCAGCGTCTCCCGAATGTTGGTGATCAACTCTTCGGGGTTGGTTGCCGGATCGGGTCGCACTTCTGCAAGCGGGAAACGTTCGCCGTCTTGGGCGAGGCTGCGATCATCACAGCCAACCCGGCCGCTGCGCGGCAGAAACTTCGAAGCCATCACCATCCGACCCTGTGCCGAACGCAACATGAATTCGAGGTCGGTGCCCATCTTCAACACGCGGCCGTAGCGGCCGTTGCGCTCCCAGTCGATCTGTTCGGAGCTGTCACGTGTGATGAAGGCGTTGATGGCTTCCTCGAATTGCTCCAGCATGCGTCCGTGCAAGATCGGAGCCGGGTTGACGTTCAAACAGATCGTGCGATCGCGCGCCGTGATGGCGAGCGTCACGAGGCCGAAGTCCAGTCCGAGGGCGTGCAAGGCACGAAGGGCAAGCCGCACCGCGCGCGTGGCGTACACGTCCTCATCGAACGGCACTTCTTGGAAACGGTCCTTGGTCTGGCTCACTCGCGATTCCAGCCATACGTCCTTGCTGTCCGCCCGATACACACCGATCGGCTGCAAGTCGAAGATCGGCACCCGGTAGTACCGAATCAGCTTGACGCGGTTGCCGTTCTCCAAGACCACGTCGCTTGGCAACTCCGCCCCCCCTTCCATATTGACAGAAGGGGTGTACACGCCGTTTTGCTTCAAGATCCGCAGCATTTTTTTGCGCGGCGCTGTATTTAGAATCGCTTGGCGAGGGTTCAGCGTCCAAGCCGCCCGGTTGTCGTCCCCGTTTGTGTTCCCGAAGCGAATAACAACATCATGACTGGCCACCGGGTTTAGGTCTTCCACGCCGGTGCACTCTACCACGCGTCTCAGCAAACGCTTGGCGGACGGTTGACCCGAATGCAACAGCAGGTACCCCATAGCCATGTCTCCTTTCTGCGTGTGGATTAGCGGTCGCGGGTCGTTTGGCACAGATATTTCGCGAACTGTACGGGCCGCGCAAACGCGAGCAATGACAACTCGCGCCATTCGCCGTCTTCGATGTTCGGTTTCTTCCACGGTTTGGAGTTGATTTCAATGACCCAGATCTTGCCGTTCTCATCGAGTCCGAGGTCGAGCCCCAACTCGCCGAGCGTGCCCTCCACCGTCGCTTCCAGCACGGCGGGCACGTCTTCGGCGATCTGACTCAGCTCTCGCATCACGCGGTTGACCGCCTTGTCACCGGGCAAGATGTCTTTGAGCACCGCTTTGACTGCAAGTGCGTCCCCGCCCGTGGAGAGGTTGCTTGTGATATCACCGTCTTGGGCGATGCGGCAGAACGTCTTGGTGCGATTCCACTTGCCCGTGCCGTCCTTTTGCAGGAGCAGGCGGATGTCGAACGGCCTTCCTTGCCAGGTTTTCAGCCGCAGCGTTTCTTGGATGAGATACGGGCCTTTGCGCAGGCGCGGTGCGAACTTTTTCAAGAATTCGGAGATCGACCCGGCCGTGCCTTGCACGAGGGCGCCGCCTTTTTTCTTCATCTGGTACTGCACCTGGCCTTCCGGTCGGCGTTTCAACCGCAAGATGCCAATGCCGAGAGAGCCGTGGATCGGCTTCATATAGACATCGGAATGTCGGTAGAGAAATTGGCTGGCTTGCGTACTGGTTTTAAACGTGATCGCGTCCGGCACCAAGTTTTTGGTGCGCGGGGCGCCCGACAACCACGTATGAACTTGTGATTTGTCAAAAAAGTCCGGGTTGAATCCCCGCGGACGTACCATCTTCAACAAGCGCTCCCGTTGCTCGGCGACGTCGTCGCGCTTCTGAAAAACCCGCGAGACGATCTGGTCGTACACGACATCGGGCATCGGCATCCGGCGTCTTCGCCATACGCGATGGCTGCTGTCCCAAGCATAGCCGGTGACGAAGTCCTGCTCCCACTCGATGTCGAGCGGAGAGAACACGTAGCCGGTCATCCCCTCTTCCTCTGCTGCGTTCAAGAGATGTTTGAACACCGGCACCTGCTGGCCGACGAGCGTCTCGCTCTCCGTTTTGAGTTGGGCGATGATGCCCAGCACATATCCGAAGCGCAGCCCACCGGTGCTTTGCAAGAGATCTACGCGAGCGCTGTCCGGCATCAACAACTCACGCCGCACGTCCTCTGCGAGCTGGGCGCGGCCTTGTTCAGCCTTGGCCGGAAGTTCGCGCACCTGTACCCGCGTTTCCCTCCCGCCGTACGCGACTCGGCACATGCTGCCATTGGCCAGTTGCAGACTTTTCATCGCCAATTTCGGTAACAACAACACCCCGCCCTGCAACGAGGAAACGGTGTCGATGCGAATGCGGGTGGGGTTCGCCATCTCCCGTCCCTCCTCTTGTGCTTGTCACTTTCAGGGCTGATACCCTGTAGTGCTCTTAGCATATTCAAGGTTGCGGAGAAGTGACAATCGCCGCAGGTCGGGCGATGTGTCGAGCAACATCTGCCGTCCGGGACGGGGGTTGACTTCGATCAGATAGACTTCCCCAAGCTTTGAAATGCCGAAATCGAGCCCGAGTTCGCCGATGCGACCGGTGTTTGTTTCAAGCGTTTGGCAGATCGCAAGGGCGGCGTCGTCGAGGTCTTGGAGCAGACGGCGGCGGGACTTGAGGTCCGGCCAGCCGTTTTTTTGCAAAAGCGTCTCTGCCAGTACCGCAGCGCCGCCGGTGTGCAAGTTGGTCGTCAAGCGATTCGCCGCACCGACGCGGGCGACGCGGGCCGTGACTCTCCACGTATCGGTGCCGTCTTTTTGCATCAGCCACCGGAAGTCGACCGGGCGACCTCCGCGCAACGTAAGCAGAGGCAGGGTCTGCTGGACGAGAAACGTGCGCTTGGCGAGGAAGTGTTTTTTGAGGAACGTGCGCAGGGCGGGGCTTGCGAAGTGGAAGCGACGGTGCAGGGATTTGGATTTCGAGCGGTGTTGGACGAGGACGTGATTGCCTGCGGGAGGCCGCTCGACCGAACGGGCAGTCGTTTGCGAAGGAGTTGATTTCGCTTGCGCCGGATCTTCGCTTTTGAGCAGATCCAGTTTGTAGATCATCATCCCTTGCGTGCCGAAAGCGGGTTTGATGTAGACGGAGCCGTGGCGCAAGAGCATCGCTTCCACATCTCCCGGCTGTGTGATGCGATGCGTCTCCGGGAGCCAACGCGTCACGGCGGGGTTTTTTTCAAGCTGTTGATGCACCGTCCATTTG
Source organism: Tumebacillus amylolyticus (assembly GCF_016722965.1). NCBI lineage: Bacteria > Bacillati > Bacillota > Bacilli > Caryophanales > Alicyclobacillaceae > Tumebacillus > Tumebacillus amylolyticus. The sequence goes on along the minus strand of NZ_JAEQNB010000006.1, from coordinate 68,529 downwards.
TTGCCCGTCGCATCGTTGAACGTGCCGTGCGTGACGAGATGGTGGAACTGCTTGGTGTCATGCAGGACTTCTTCTCGCCAAGCGGGCGGTGTGCCGAGAATTTTCGGCAGCACGAGGTCGGGCAGCGGGCGTTTGACTTTTTGCCACTGCTTCGTCTGCCGGTTGTAGATGGAAGCGTTCACCCACCCTTCCTTCCAACGCGCATCGCCCGGTGTGAACACGTAGAGCGACACGCCGAGCTCGTCGGCGAGCGGCATCATGTCGCGAAACAGCGACGTAAGCCCCCCGAACGGCTTCCCCGGATGCTCCGACGGCGCACAATACAGCCCGACAAACGGTCCGAAGTGCAAGACACCGTCGAGCGCTTTCACCGCGATCTTGCCTTTGGGCAACAAAAGCTCCACCCGCAAAGCGTCCGTCGCTTGCACGTCCTCCTCGTCGGTGAACACCACTTCCGCCACCGTTTCGCGGTTTCCACAGCGGATGGTGATTTCATCGCGACGGTTTTGTGTATGCAACTTCAAGTGTTCATGCCACTCCCCCGGCAGGCTCAAGAGTTTTTCCTGCGTACCGGGCCACGCCTGAATGCACGTCATACCAAGTGGTCTCTGGGACACGAGAATCCCCTCCGGAAAGAAAAAACCCGATGCAGAGATCGGGTCGATTAGTATTGCAAACGCTCTTCCAAGCGTTCGACCTCGCGTTTGATCTGGTTGAGGTCGTAGTCTGTGATCGTGCGGCGAAGCTTGCGTCCTGTGAGAACACGGCTGACCAAAAGATACAGCAGCAGTTGGTCCGGATCGGTCAGGTCGAAGTGGACAGATGCGCGTTTGAGGTCTGGAGAGAGTGTGGGGGTAGGTAACGGCGTAGGCGCTTGCAAGGAGGCTTGCGAAGGGCCGCGCCGTTTTTTCGCGCTCTGTTTCGAACGTCGTTGTTCGGGAACAAACGGGTTCATGCGTCTCCTCCTTCCCTATCCGTTGCCATTAGGGTATGAGGCAGACGGTTGTCCCTGTTCCGAGCAAAAAAATAAGACGACGCGCAAGGCGTCGCCCGATCAGTCTTCGAAATCGTCTTCTTCGTACACATCGTCTTCGCCGTCGTCTTCCACGTCTTTGAAGTTCGGCGCATCAACGGTGAGTACCCAAACTTTCGTTTGGCCGATGATTTCGACGTACAGTTCTTTCTCTACGCGGACCAAGATCTCGCTGCCGTTGTCAACGACGTTGGCGTCGAGGCAGTTCGGTTGTTGAACCGCTTTTGCGCTCACACGCAGTCCGTCGCGGGTGCAGTGCGGGTCGAGGTCACGCAGCGGGATCGATTCGCTGTAGGAAACGGTGTCCTTGGCGATTGCCGTCTCGCTGTTGCCGTCGTACGAGTACCAAACGTTGATATCAAAGTTGCCGACCACTTCGACGGCGTCCCCCACCAGCTGAGCCTCAAAGGTATGGTTCATCACCCAGCAGCCACCAATGGTGGTAGGACGGTTCCCCGGAAAGATTGTGAAGGTGGTCTGGGAGTATTTGCTGCCTTTGCCGCAGACCGCGTTGGTAATGATCTCCCGGGCGCGATAGTCTTTCTCAGTGCTCATCTCGCTACCTCCTCTTAGGTTAACAGAACGTGCAGGCCATTCGGGTGATTCTGTCACGTTGCGACGTCGTGTGAAATAGGCCGATGCCGCAAGTAGTACCATCACTATGCGGGGCATTCGCCTTGTGTGCGTAGAACTCTCACATAGGCTTCCGACGTCTGCACGACCCTGTTTGATTGTGTAAGGTAAATGGGTCATCTGTCCCTATATCCTATGCGCATGCCCTGGTATGGTGACGCCCGCACAAGAGATTCGCCCGCCCAATTTCGGGCTGATGCCCGTGGAACGGCAGTATTATATGTATGTGGAGGTTGAGGTGAAATTCCGACGAATACTCCTTTTTACGTGGAGGTGCGAAGATGAAAAAAAGATGGATGGCTGTTCTCGTCGCTTCGGTGTTCGTCGTCGGGGCAGCGCAGCCTGTAGGAGCAAGTGAAGGGAACATCGCCGTGACGCTTGAGGGCAAAGCAGTCGTGTTCGACCCACAACCGGAGGTGATCCACGACCGGACGATGGTACCAGTGCGCGCGATCTTCGAAGCGTTGGGCGGGCAGGTTCAATGGAAGGAAGCGACGCAAACCGTAACGGCCGTACAGGGCGATACGACGATTCAATTGAAGGTCGGCTCCTCCATCGGCAAAGTCAATGACGAGTATTACGACCTCGATGCGGCACCCCTTCAGAAAAACGACCGCATCCTCGTGCCGTTGCGTTTCATCGCCGAAGCGTTGTATCAGATGGTTCTCTGAACTCGCATTAGATCAAGGATAGATGTCAGAAAATACGAGACATGCTTTCACTATATATGAGACAATACGAACGATCCTCCACAATTTTATTGATATGTAAACATTTGTTTTGAAGTCTGAAACAAGACGATTCAACTGCATTCGATAAAACTAAAAGATCGCTTTGAATCAAAGCGATCTTTTTACATCAGCATACCGTATTGTTGTTGCTGGATGCACTTACCTACGAATGAGTCCGATCAGGTCGGTAATTGTTTCGTCGGTTTGAAGAGAATAAAGCGGCTCGAACGGTTCCGCCTTGCTTTGGAAGAATGTACCACTTAACAGAGGAAATTGCTCGCGGGCTTCCGATACACCCAACGCCTTCAACTCTTGTATTCCCTCGACGCCATCAAGTTTAAACTTGTCCTTGGGAACGGTTGGAGAAATGCGGACTACATTATCTCTCCCTGCAAGCAACATCGCGGTCCCCAAAGAATGGAAAGATTGCGCTGTCATGAAAGTGTTGATTATGGCGATATTGTTGACCCACGTTGTTAAACCAGAACTTTTGTAATCGACAACAAAAGGTTCTGAGGTGCATCCTAGGCTAAGGACGCGTAAGTCAGATGCATCCCACCCCAAGACACCAATCGCCTCGACAACCGCCAAACCAACAGGATTGTTTGCGCCAAGACCTCCATCGACCATGGGTACTCCAGTTTCTGACACATGAGCCGGGAAAAAGAGTGGCGCAGCAGTAGTTGCCATAGCTGCAGTAACCACTTTTTCCTTGTAATCAGTAACAAATCGCTTATGATGAGCTGTCTTGTAAATGTGAATTTTACCATCGATCAGATTCTGAGATGGTACCACGACTCGAGTTTTGCACTCACCCAACAGCTGGTCACCGAAGCTTTCGATCAGCGCATTTTGCAATGCCTGCGGATCATATTTGGATTTCTTTGCGCGACTAAGCCAACCTCGACGAGTTTCTTTGCTAAAAATTCCAGGACCCTTTTGCTCGTAAAACGTCAAGAGTTCCTGAGCTGACATACCGAGTCCAAGCCCTAATGCGATGATACCGCCAGTTGAGGTACCAACGATCAGGTCAAAGTAGTCTCCGATGTTCTGACCAATTTTCTCTTCGAGTGATGCGAGAAAGGAGGCGGGAAACACCCCTTTGATCCCGCCGCCATCAATTGCCAAAATCTTACGCATCTGATTTTTCCCCTCCTTCATGGTGGACGCCGCCACCAAGCCATTGCCCGGTGGCGTGCCACATTTCGTAGTAGTACAACCAAAGACTCGTCCAAGGAACGAACGTTTCTGCGATGAGTTGATCTCGCGACCACTCACCAGTTCGTGGGAGGTATAGGCATAGTCGCTTCCCAGGATACGTGTGAGGGATTTTATCATCTCCACGGCTACGCAGTTGAGGTGACACAACCCACACCTTGGGCGCATATTCTTTTTGTGAATATTCAATCTTCACTCGATATATTTCGCTTATATCTGTGGGTTGGATTTCACCCTCCCAGGTGATGAGTTGATGGCTACGTTGTACGACCTTGAACGAAGCAAAACGTGCCCTCAACACCATATCTTGAAGAGCCAAAGAGATGAACTTCGCACGAGGAAATTTTTTACTCTTCCCCATAGAAAGAATTCCCCTTGATGAATGTGGAACCCGCTCCAATAGTGGTGATACCACCAGTTATATTAGATACCTTGAGCAAATTGCTCTTACGTGCCTTTTCAAAGTAAGCTGCCTGTTCCAACAAGGCACCTTCAGTCACAGATTCCCCAAACATAGCCTTGAGTCTGTCTGTGATGTTAGAGATTCCCTGCTGCGCATTGAGCTGAGCCCACGTATCCTCGAAGTGATCGATGAATCGGATAAAGTGTTGATATTTCTCCGGTTCAGCGTCCCAACGCTCGCTCAAATCTTCCCGTTCATTTTTCGGATTAAGTACAATCAAACGCTTACCATTCTTGGGAATGCTTGCTTTGATTTCCTTCAGAATGGACATGATCGTGCCATAAACCGATGAATCACCCTTATAATGACGCGCTGCAAGGGTTGTCAAAACGATGGAGATCGGGGCGTTTTCGGAGTCGCTCTCAAAGTGTACGTCACGATAGCGCTTGATCAATTGGACCGCGCGTTTCAACGGAGGTTTGAAATCGAACGTCTCATCATCCGGAAAAGGCTCAATTTCAGCCGATTTCTCCATGAAAACTTGGAGAATTCGCTCTGCTTCCTTCTCGAACCAATCGGCGTAGCCTTTCGGATTAGAGTCTTTCCAATCCTTCAACTTGCGGTCTGGGACCTTTAAGCAACCGTTGCCGCTGTCATCTGCCGGAACTGCAGGCAAAATATCCATGTGAAAATCGTTCGCGTAATTCAAACGAACGCAACGCTTCATCACTTGGACCATCGGTGCGTAAGTCTTGTTCATACGAAGTCGATGTTCAACAGCACGAAGAAGTTCGATGGAATCTTTTCCGCGCCATTTTGCATCAAACTCACAGACAATGTCGAGATCGAACTCTTGCCCCGATATCGGCTTCACCGTGGTACCGATTCTCAAAGAGCCTTGTGCGTAGATTTGCATATCCGCACCAGAGTAGAGATTCTCGTCTGCTGCGAGCCACCGCCCAACCGCTTCATAGTGGCCTTTCGCTAAATCGCGTTGAGTGTCGGATATTTGTAACTTTCCGCCGATCCGGTGAAGCAGGTTGTCAAACACATCACGTTTCAAGGCTTTGTTCCCCCCATTCAGTTTGGTTTACCGAAACTGTTTGAATCTTAACACGCGTTTAAGCACTTTGGATACGCGCAAACTTTGGTTTGGTTGGGCGATTATGGGAGGATGCCAAAGCAATCAAAAACTCTATTTTCACTTATGTATCAATATGGGGAATTTACAAATCGGTAAGTATTATTAATTAGTTTACCACGCGATTGTTGTCACACTTTTGCAGTCACTTGTTAGATGTAGCACTCCTACGCGCTTAATACCGATTGAATATATATTTTAACAGGTAGCAATTCGGTTAGTGTGGTAATTCGTATTTCATGGTGAGAACAAAAAAAGAGCCCTAAAATTAATCGGCTCTTTTCTCATACAGTAATTCGAACGAATTCGATTCCATTTTGTTTATTTTTTGACCCATCATCTTTTTTGAAGAAACTTGCAGGAGCCAAAATCGTCAATAATACCAACACTGACATTATCCCCACAAGAATTAACGTTATTGACTTATATCTATCTTGAATAGTGCTGAGGGCATCAACTGCTGGAGAGTAATATATATCTTTAATTTTATCCCATTCTTCATCACTGATACTAACGAATTCAGCTTTATAAGAATTGAAAGTACGGTCAATATCATTTTTTCTACGTTGAGTTTGATTGCTATTAAAGTAATAAGATGTGCTTAGATACACAAGATGAAGTATGAAGGCAACGATCAGAACCCAACGATCATATTTACCGATCAGAGCAATAGCACCTGTAAAAACAGTGGTAAGTAGACTAAGCATTGAGGTATTGATGCTAGTGGTAACCTTGTCAGCTTCGCCTCTTATATCACCCGCATATTTGTGAGCTTCTTTGATTTCATTTTTCGTTTCATCCAGGAATTTTTTTATTGTGTCGTTGATGTATAGTGTGAAATGCCTCTCAACATCTTGTCGCACCTTCGTGAGAATCGAATCAAGCTTTTCTGCCGAATTATCATACAAATAGAGTGAGAGAACGTTTCTTACAATTTGTACTTTTTCAAATGTGTGCTTATCTTTAAGACCATATGTATACTCGAAGATGTGGTGAATCACCTTGGAATTTTTCGGTGAAAACTCTTCGATGATATTGATCTCAATAGACTTGCTCCCTTTGATTTGAAATGAACGACCATCTACTTTGTTCGACAAGTGGGTAAGGACTGCAATAAAAAGGTTTCGATTAAACACTTTCTGTATTTCTTCATCATTCAATTCGATAACAAACAGGTCTGGAATCGGGTAGCTTTTACCTATTCGGGTTAGTTCTTCGCGTTGCTTTAGGATTCTTTGCCGTGCATCGTTGGCTTCGTCAGAACATCCGACTGTATTAGGCAAGAATTCTTTCAATGGAGCAAGAGTTAGATATTCATTCATTACATGCTCGTTGATTGATAAAAACACTCGGATTTTCTTAGTGAAGTCACAACTTGAAATAAACTGCTCAAAAATAGACTGATCAACAGCAAATGCTTTACTAAAAGAACTTGGGCGAAAAAACAAGACATCATTATTGTCTATGCCGATTTCTGATGTTTTGTTGATCGAAGAAATTATTTCGACTTCTTCACTCTCACGGATTTGCTCCGTTCTGAGTAGTTCTGCGAATTGTTCATAACCCAAATTACGAGAACTACGCTCTAAAAGTTGAACCTCTAACCGTATCTGACTTATCAGTTCTTTGTAAATTTCTTTACTTGCTATGGCAGAGAAACTTGCAGCACTACTTTTATAGCGGAATCGGAGAGCCTCAAAAGTTTCTACCCACCTAACCTCCTCCAAATCCTTCGATAGATCACTCAAAAACCTTTGTATGGTTTCAAGGGGAAGCATTATACCTCAACACCTTTTCGAGATATCCTTTGGCTTTCCTTAAGGTCCGCATTATATACTTTAATGACGGTAACAGGTTCACCATGTTCGTCTACGGTATTGATTTTGATGTCACCACCCTTAAGATGTTCTGGAAATTCAAACTTGATCCCTCTGTTCTTATCAGAAAGAACAAAAATCATGTTTGTTTTCTCAACAGTAAATTCAAACTGTACCGTCTCTTCCTTATTTCTTAGTTCACTCTTCATGATCTCAACAAGGTTGTTTCGATCGCCTTCACCAGGGAAGTATTCAATGAGAAGTTCATCTACTTTCGTATCAAAGTTGAATACCGAATTGTTGACCATGAGTCGATCCACTTTTTCACGGAACTTTATCGTATCAATATCTCCGAATAGACCTTGGTCTGCATTATCAATCAAAATTCGTTCAACCAGTTCTGTAGACTGTTTATTGTTCACCAACTCTTTAGACTGTAAAAAAGCTGTCATAAAGAACTTTGTAGGCGTGTCAGTTTTCTTTTGCTTATCCAGTACATATAGGTGAAGTTTTTCACTCCAAAGACCATCTACGAGTTTTATGAAGGCGCTCTTATGCAAACGTTCTCTCGAACTTGGTAGCATTTTAGCACGAAGAGTGAAAACACGCGTTTCCGGATGATACTGTATTCCATTACTTGGATCCATTTTTAAGATCGATAAAAAATCCATATCCCGCTCAGTATCAAAGTAATGGATGAAAACCACAGTACCAGAACTTTTACTACTCGAAGCTTCCATTGCACTATATAAATTGTGGGTCATACTTTGCGTCATGTACAAGAATGCTTCTTCATCACTAAGATCCTTAACGAAGTCATCCACTTGACGTAATACGGTTGCCATGTCTTGAAGAAATACGCAGGACTTGATTTTGTTATCAATCACACCCGTGTTGATATGTTCAATAAAAAACTTCAAAATCTCTTCGGAAAGATTTGAAACATCGACTAACTCATCACTTGTGTATACATCGGATCTATCTAAATCAATTTCGTGAGCAATCATTTTTTTGATTTGAACAGTCATGGTTGATGAGTCGCCTCCTCGGAGTACACTAAGCTAGTACTATAAATAGTATCACAAACATACCTAACAGCAAGAACCAATTTTCGTATACACCACTAATATATCAATAATTTCTAGTTTACTTCTAGTATCCACACACTGTTGCATTCTAATAGAACCTGCAAAGTAACACTCGTGTGTATCAACGTACATTCTTAAGAAAACAAGAACCAAGCCATTTTTGGCTTGGTTTTATCTCTTATTACCACTGAATACCAATTCATTGCTGTAGGTACTACGCTATTTATGTCTTTTCCAAAATTTTCGTGCTTGAGCTTAAAGCGATTTATGAGGTACTTCCAGTTCCGTAATAGATCTTGGGTCATCTATATAATGCTGAATACGCATGTCTCAAAGTTGTTGATAACAAGGTCCCTCATTTCCACTTTTGACACAGATTACTCAATTAAATTCAAAATGAAAAGACTATCCCATATCTGGATAGCCTCACATCTCTCACTCGAACAACACTAATATATAAAGTCAGGATGCGTTGGATGACGATGCTTTGTATATCCCAAACACATAATGGGTGTATTGTCTCCTCCAACATTTTGATCACCTTATGATTACGGTGGTAACACCTTCGTATTGATTAACTACATCTCATATTTAGTGACGTTGGATGTAGCTATATCAAAAAAAGAGACCTTGGCGTCTCAAGAATTATGACGTATATCTCATACATTTCGACGGACTACATCGACCAAATAAAACAAAAAGACGTTGTACGGCGATGTCCATACGTGCCATCAGTTTCACATGCGACACTGTCTATTCCAACGTCATCGAAGCGGGTGCCAAGTAGATCGCGGCAAAAAAGACCCCACCTTTCAGCGGGGTCTTTTTTTCGTGTATAGTAGGAGGTGGAATGTTCGAAAGGAGTTTTGCGGCATGATCCCCGTGTACATACTGACCGGCTTCTTAGGGGCCGGCAAGACGACTTTATTGAAGAACCTCTTGGACTATGTAAAAAAAGACGGCCTGCGTCCCGCGGTCGTCATGAATGAATTTGGCATGGAGAGCGTCGACACCCTCTCTCTGCAAGGTGCGCAAGTGCCTGTGATGGACATGCTGGAAGGCTGCGTCTGCTGCACGGTCAAAGGCGGTCTGGCGTCGGCGATGCTGCAGTTGATCGACATGGCGAAACCCCATGTGATCTTCCTCGAAGCGACAGGCGTGGCGAATCCGGTGGATATCGTGGATGCCTTACTCGAACCGGAATTGCATGAAGTCGTGAGTCTCGGCGGCGTGTTCACGCTGGTCGGAGCAACGCGTTTCCCGCTTGCAGTCCCCCCTGAATTTACCCAGACGCAATTGCAGCGCACCCAGTTTGATCAGGTGCGGTACGCGGACGTGGTGATGATTTCCAAAACGGATGTCGCCGATTTCGAGCGGAAGTACGCCGTCGAGAGCGTCGTGCGCGAGTTGAACGGCAAAGCGCCGATCCTCACCGTCGTAAACGGCAACGTGGATGTGAAGCAGTTGCTCGACATACGTAGTCAGTACGGCGACCCAGACGCGGACATCCCCCATCCGACAGCTCTCACAACTCCTTCAGAAAAAACGGCCCCGCTGCCCAAGGGCATCATGCGCCGTGTCCGGGAGCGCACCGAAGCCCCGGCGGAGAAAGTCAAACCGACCTCCCGCCCCGCCACGAGCTTTGGCAACTTGCAAACCCTGCACTACGAATTCACCCGCCCGGTCGTCGCCGAGCGGATGTACCGCTTCCTCTACAACCTCCCCGAAGGCGTCCTCCGCGCCAAAGGGTTCTACGTAGACAGCGAAACCCACACCCTCCACGAATTCCAATACGTCCCCCCAACCCCGCTCGTCACCGAATGGCCGGACGTCGAAGGCGTGCGGGCGTTTGCGGTGATCATCGGCGAGGAGTTGGAGCAAGACGAATTGCGGAACCACTTGCAAGCCTGCGAAGAATAAAAAAAGCAACCTGCCCCAATGGGACAGGTTGCTTTTTTTCATACACTTACAGAGCCGGCAGAACCGTGATGCGGTCGTTGTCCGTCGGGTCGACTGCGTTGTCGATATCCAGACCGGTGTGAACCCAGACGATGCGGCCGTTGCCGGTGATCGGGGTGGTTTCCGGGAGGATGAAGGAGAACGGGATCTCCTTTTCTTGGTTCTCAAGCACTTTAAAGGATTCAGTCAAACGAACGCGTGCGATTTCTTTGTCCGCTTGCTCTTGGCCGCCGGTGTGGGTGGTCAAGAGGTAGAGGTAGATTTCGTCGATTTCTTGCTCGACGTTGCCGCCTTGGATGTGGACGACGCCGCGCACTTCGTCACCGATGCGATATTGGCTGTATTCGAGGTGGGTGTTTACTTTCGCATTACCGACACCGAAACTAGCAAAAACTTTACCCAACAAAGACATAGAACAAGCTCCTTTCGAGATAAACAGACAAATTTAGTCAACTTGATTATACTACCTCTACAAATCCCCTTCAAGAAGACCTGAGTAAGAATTTATTTTTATAGAGCTTAAACAAAAACCTAAAATCAATCGAAGTCCACAGGTCTCGACGGGTCCTCGTGATGGGCAAACATCAGCCGAATCTGGCTCTCCGTGATCCGACTCGTCGAAAGCTCCGGCAGCTCGTCCAAGTCGAAAAACGCAACACCCGACGTCTCCAACGTTTCCTGCAGGGCTTCTCCTCCCACCAATTCACAGAGGAAAAACAAACGGTAGATATGGTTCGGATGCGGCGGTTGCGGCTGCTTTCTGTTATCTAATACGCAGATCACACGCAAGGGTTTCACTTCATACCCCGTCTCCTGCTTCACTTCGAGCACCGCCGCTTCACTCGGCGAGATTCCCACGTCCGCCCAACCGCCGGGCACGGTCCACAGGCCGTCCGCTTTCTCTCGCGACATCAGGATCCGTCCGTCACGAAACACCGCCGCCCGCACGTCCACTTTGGGCGTCGCATATCCGTCGTCATGAGCAAATAACTGCTCGATGCGCTCCATCGGCCCGTTCGTATACGTCTCCACGATCTCACAACTCAACCGTCGAATTTCTTCATACCGCTCGCGGTCGTATACATCCTGCACATACGTTAGCCCCGTCTGCGCAATTGCCTGCAATTGTTGCGCCCACGTCAGCCATTTGGGTTCTTGCATGAAATCTCCACTCCCTAAATTTTCCGTTTCCTAGCATTCTAGCACACATCCAATAAAAAAAGCAGTGCCGGGGCCACGCCCCTGCACTGCTCTTTTTCACACTAGACATGCCAGAGCTGTCGTCGCACCGCCAAGATCAGCAGTGTGACGGCGATACAACCCGCCCCCATCATCAACCCTGCGGTCAACGTGGTCGTCTGCTCCGCCATGACGCCGATCAGCAAAGCGCCGAGCGGTATGAAACCACGGTCCATGAGCACGAGGCTCATCACCCGCCCGCGCAGATGATCGGGCACTTGCGTCTGCACCGTAATGCGGCTCATCGTGCGATACGTTTGGGACGTCAGCCCGACGAAAAACATCATCCCCGCTGCCGTCCAAACGTCCTCGACCAGCATGAACAAACCCAACGACAACCCGAACCCGAGCAGAGACAAAATCAACCATCTGCCCGGATGCTTCCGTTCACCGCCCATCGTCAGCCACAGCGACCCTGCCAACGCCCCGACTGCCGAAGCGGACAACAACGCTCCGAATCCGTCCGGCCCAAGTGCAAACAAGTCGCGGGCAAACAAAGGCATCAGCGACGAGTACGGAAAACCAAACACCATCGGCACGACGGCCAGCAACAAAAGCGATTGCACATCGGGCGCTCGCTTGAGGAAGCGCAAGGCTTCGCGGAGCGGGGCTTTGTGCTTTTTCGCGGCCGTCGCGGCGGTTTCCTGTCCGTACATCGGACGCACCCGCGAGAGCACCAACGCTTCACAAGCGAATCCTGACGCTGACAGCCAGAATAAGGTATTCGGCTCCAATAGGGTCAGAAGCGCCCCGGCAATCGCAGGGCCGATAATCCTCGACAAGTTCGCGACCGATACGTTCAGCGCAATCGCACTCGTCAACTGCTCAGGCGGGGCGAGATTTGGCAACAGGGAATTGCGAATCGGCGGGTCCATCGCAGACAGTCCCGCCCGAATCGTCACCACGGCGGCGAACATCCAGAACGGAAACCCTTCGCGCATCAACCACCCGAGCACGAGCGTCAACAGCGTCATCGAGGTCTGCACGGCGATCAAAAGTTTCCGCCGATCCATTCGATCCGCCAACATCCCGGCGGGTACGCTTAACAAAAACACGGGCACCAAGCGGCACGCATTGATCACGCCCAACGCAATCGGCGAATGCGTGCCTTGCAACACCGCCCAGTTCATCGCCACGACGTCCATCCACTCTCCTATATAGGAAACCAGATTGCCGTACGAATACGTGCGAAACGGGCGGGAATGCAGGGCGACTTTGCTGCTTTTTTTGTTCACTACGAGTTGTGTCACGAAACAGGACTCCTTGTACGTCTAACTTCTTATCGAGAGAGCGGGTTGGCGACGGTTGCGTAGGAGTATCCTTTTTCCTCGGAAGATAAACGCATGGTGGTCAACGCTTTGTGCTCGACTTCTGCACGGTACAGCGCCTCAAGGTCAACGCGTGCCGAATCGGCCGTCTGCGGGTTCTTCAGCAAGTCTTCAAACACGGCGTCGGAGATCCGACGAATCTCCCGCCACAATGCGGTTTCCGACAATCCGAAGTGCTTGCTCAGTTGCAAGATCATTTCGGCGAGATGGTTTTGGTAGACGGTGTAGAACACTTTGTTCTGCATCTCCCGCACATCGTCTGTCAAAACGACCGAGCCCGGCATCAAGTCCAAGTGCAACCCTTGACCTTCCAAGCGCTCACGAGAAATGCGCACGCCGCCCCAATCGCGGAACAGCATCCGCTGCGGGCGTCCGGCACGGAATACGCCGACGCTGTTTTGCAAGTGCCCTTCCAACCCGATGCCATACTTGACCATCAAGGTCAAAAATCCCGGCACCGCAATCTCCGCATATTCAACCATAAAATGATGTGCCGCCATCTGCAAATTGTCAACCCCGACCGTCTGCGCGTACGCCTCCACCAATTCCTCCAACACGGTTCGTCCGCTGACCGGCGATTCTGCATAATACGCGATGCCCGCAATCGCCAACTCGTCGCCTCCGACATGCTGCGAGACGTCTTCCCGCCAAACGGCTGTGAGGTTGCGGCTTTTCAACTTGCCAAGCTCTCCGTCGCTCTCGTTCGCACCCGGTTGGAAGTAGAATCCTGCAATTTCGTTCACCGGCACAAACGTCTCCGCCAACTTCGGCTCACGGCTCATCACGTCGCGAATCAACGTCGTGAAGCGCGGTCCGTTGAACGCCGTGTTGCGCGAGATCGAGCGCACCGTGGAAGTCATCTGCGAGTTGACGGCGACTTTGACCGCCAAACGGCGGGCTTTTTTCCCCAATTGGTCGGAGATGACCGTGCGAAACGAGGACGTCGCACCTGCCGCTGTCACAACGCCCGGCAGAGGAACCACCAAGCCGGCCGTCAACTCTCGACGATAGAGATCGCGCAAGACATGCTCATACTGCCACGGATGCACAGGCACCGCCAGATACGCGTGCTCCGACAACCCCAACCGCTCCATTTCCATGCGCACACCTACCGCCACTCCCGGCCACTCGGTAAAAAGCGCCGCGTTCGGCTCCGCCTCCCCTTGCGCCGCATACGACCATCCCGCCCATTCGCGGCGAATCGCCACCCAGCGCAAACGCGGTCGCCCGTGAAACTCCGGCGCGTAGGCGAGGACGTCACGCGGTTCCATGCCCATCTTGGTTTTGGCTCCTGGATGCAAGTTGTGCCCTTCGACGCACATCTGCTCGAAGAACAGCCCCGCATCGAAATCGTCGCGCATCGCCTGCAATCGCTCGGCCAAGGCAATCGACGTATGTACGCCCACTTGAGCGGAGATCGTCTGCCAATGCTTGCGTTGTTCCGCGTCGTAGGCCAATGCGAGTGCGAGATTGGCACAGCCGTTTTGCAACTCACGTGCCAATTGCATCCAGTCACGGCTCGAACGACCTTCCTCCACTTGCTCTTTGCGCTCCAAGCAACCCAGCAGTTCGACAGGGTGTGTCAAAGGTCTGACCTTTTCAACATGGAGATGTCGAATCTCACCCTCCACCTCGATTCGACGAAATGCGTAGGTGCGCCCGATGGGGATCATCAGCCACTCGTCGTGCGACGGATCAATCGGAACTTGCAACCACGTCCGCTCTCCGTCATCCACTTCGATGCCGCCCGTTGCGAGTTCCATGACATCTTCGCGCAGCAACGATTCGACCAAGCGGCGCAAGATCGACGCCCGCGCCTTGGGAACCTGCGCCCGAAACGACGTCACCATCTCCGGGTGCTCCGAGAGCAGAAAGACCATCACCCGCTCTTCTTCTTCATCTAATACTCCATCACCAAGGCGCTCACAAAGCACGTATAATTCTTCTGTCATCCATCTAGCTGTCATCCTAGGTGTCATCTTAGGTGTCCTTTCTTGCTCTTAGTAAAAATCTGCCATCGGGTTTGGCACAGAAGCAAATGTGTACGTCGTCACATCGCCCAAGATCCGCATCGTCGCCATCGCTTTCAAATCCAAGGTCGGTGCGAACAGCGCCGCTTCGTCGTCGGCCGCCTGTTGCCCGATGCTTCCCGACTCTTGCTTCATCTCGTGGAACACACGACGGCACACGGCAGCCACCGACTGCCAGAGCCGCTTTTCCTCCACTCCCACCGCTCGGACGACGCTTAAAATCAGCTCGCCGAAGTGGTTTTGAAACACCGGGTAGTAGATTTTATTGCGCATGTCTTCCACATCGTCGATCACCGTAGCCGAACCGGGGTAAAATTCTGCGTGCAACTCCTGACGAGCGATCCGTTCTCGCAAGATACGCACTCCGCCAAAGTCGCGGACGATCATCCGAACCGGCACCCCTTCGTGGAAGACGGCGACGCTGTTCTGCAAATGCCCTTCCAAGGAGATGCCGTACCGGCTCATCACCGTCAAAAAACCGGGCAGCGCAACCTCTGCGTACTCCTGCATCCAAGCTGCCGCCGCTTCCTGCAAGTCGGTGTACCCGCGCTTGGACGCAAACGCTTCGATCAATTCGCCCACGATCAGCTTCCCGCTGACCGGAGACACGGCGAGCTGTGCCGAACCCGGCATCGCGAGTTCGCTTTCCCCCACGTGGTTCTCCGGGTTCTCGCGCAAGATCGAGGCGAGGTTTTTGCCAAGCAGGGCGTCTTCAACCCCCGAGGGACGGTAGTAGACGCCGACTTCCTCTGTCAGAATCCTAAAGCGTCCGCCGAAGGATTGCTCGCGATCTTGGACAATTCGCAAAATTCGAGAAAGCAACGGCCCGTTCTGGGCGGAGTTCGGCGAGACGGTGCGTACCGCTCCCGTGGTCTGAATGTTGACCGCCGTTTTGATATGGTGCTTGCCCGACCCGCGCGTCTGAAACGGTGCGAGCGAACGGAACGACATCAAAGCATGTGTGCGAATGCGAAACTCGGGGAGCGGAACAACCTCACCCGACTCCAAAGCCTTCCGATACAGAGCGGGCAACGTGTGGTCGTACTGCCACGGATGCATCGGGATCAGTTCGTAGTCGTCCGGATTCAGACCTTTTTCCGTCAACTTGGCTGTCATCAAGCCCTCCAAGCCCGGATGCTCCGCCAAAAGTATGTCGCCGGGGCTCTTGTCTGCAAAGGAGATGTATCGGCAGGCGTCCTTGCGTACGGCGATCGGCACAACGCCCGGCGTGGCCCCCCATTCCGGTGAGTAGCGCAAAACGTCGGCAACGTCGAGGCCCATCTTGATCTTGGCACCCGGATGCAGAGGATGACCCTCCACCACCCATTGTTCGAAAAAGGCCAGCGGTGAGAACGTGCCGTCCACCGCTTTCCAATACGCCGCGTACTCAAGCGCCGTGTTGCTTCCGACCACCTTGGCTTCTCGAACGACCTCTTGCTTTCGAAACTTCGCACCGGCCAGCGCCAAAGCGAGGTTGGCTGCGCTGTTCTGCATCTCTTCGCGGAACCGCACGAGACTTCCCGAGGGCAGGCCCTCATTTTCCAGCAAATCGATGACGTGGGCGGGATGGTCGATTCGATGAACCTCTCCACTCGCGGAAGTCACCTGCACGTCTCCCTCGCCCAGATCGAATCGACCCAGTGTATGTCGGCCCGCGACCGGGACCTCCAACTTCGCTCCTGCGGCAAGTTGGATCACCAGGCGGGAATCTTGCTCTCGCCAAGTGCTGCGCCCTCCAAGCCCGGCGATGTTCTCACGGACAATCGCTTGCACCAAGCGGTGCAGAATGCCTCTCCGTCCCGCCGGAATCAACTTCAGAAACTCATGGGCGACCTCGGGCCGCGCGACTCGCAGATGCTGCCAGATTCGATCTTCTTCGGCATCCATCCGTTCCTTTATCACAACTGCATCCGTCATTTCTGCCTCACCTCGTTTGTCTGTTAACCCACGGATACCTGCAATCTAACTCACAATCAACGCATCAACTTCATGCACATTTGCATAATCTTACATCATTGTAACGGGTTCCTAATGTAAAATCAAACGTTTAAGGCAAAAATAAATAAGAGGTCGAGAAGCATTTCTCACCCTCTTATTTTGTTTTAAGCGAAAGTTACACACTCCTACTTCGAAGTTAGCAACGGCAAGGCTTCATCGAGGATTTTTCCCGCCGCAATCGGACCCCGACCACGAGACCACAGGTTGCGATCCACTTCGAGCAAGTGGTGATTTTTGACCGATTTGAGGTTCTGGTAGAGCGGGTCGTCCCGGTAGAGCAACGATTCACCGTAGAAGAACAGATAGTCCGGGTCCATTTGCGCCAATTGCTCCATCGTCAAAACGGAGACATCGTTGCCGCCCAGATTGTCGATTTTCTGACCGGGCATCTCGTAGGTCAGACCGACGTCCTTCAACAGCGAGCCGACAAAAGAATTGGACAGCCACACGGTGAGATCGTCTCCGAAACCGCCGACCACCAACACGGTCGGATTGCCTTCGACTTTCGACTTGACGGAGGAGATCTTCGTCAAAAGTTCTTGCTTGGCTTTCTCCGCTTGCTCCTTGCGGTCGAGCACGTCGCCGAGCACGATCAAGTTCTCAATCATTTCTTGGTACGAAGAGTCGTTGAGCGCGAGAGTCGGCGCGATCGATTGAAGCGGAGCCTTGACGTTCTTGCTACGGTCGGGGTCGGCGAGGATGAGGTCCGGCTTGATCGAACGAATCAGATCCAAATTCGGATCGTTGCGCTCGCCCACGTAGGTAAAGCCTTGGATTCTATCTTGGATGTATTCGGGGACCTGCGTCTGCCCGGTACCGGCGACTCCGGTCGGTTGCACGCCCAATGCCGTCAACGCGTCCGTCAACGAGAAATCAAGCGAAACCACACGCTTGGGTGTCCCGGTAATCGAAGTGTCCTCCCACAAGTTGTGTACCGTCTTCTCCACGGCTTGAGGTTGATCGCCCGGGTTCTCAACATCTTTGGAAGCGGCACGATGTGCCGAGCAACCGCTTAGCATCGTCGTCATGAGAAGTACGGTCGCAAGCAACAGCGACCCTGTTTGTTTCTGTCGGGTGATCATCTGAAGTTCCTCCTGGTTTTCGCGACTGATAATGATTATCATTCGCAAGATTATTATAAACAGATCCACCGCTGCCTGACAATCCCTTTTTTTAATTAACAAAAAAAAGCCCCAATACAAACATAGGGCTTCTCACGGTGTTTTAAATGTCATCCGGCTAATCTCAGAGGTCTGCACGCGTTGGAAACCCAAGCTTTCGTACATGTCATAGGCGTTGGTGTTGGTGGTTACGACGGACAGCGTGACGGGGTTGGCTCCGCGTTCGAGCATGCGGTTGACGGCAAACTGGGTGATCTTGCGCCCCAAGCCTTGGCCTTGGAACGTCGGAGCGACGAACAGATCGTCGATCTCCGCGGGGCCTTTCACCGCAAACGAACCGATGATCTCCTCCCCGAGTGTGAACACATAGAGAGACTCCCGGTGTTGTTCCAACAAGGACCGGGACTGGTTCGTCACCGAATCGACCAGTGCGAACGGGTGGCAGTCGTTTTCTTGCCGCAAGTTGTAAAACGCATCGCTCAAGAGCTGTACATATTGATCAAAATCACAGTCTTGGTACTGGCGGGCTTGCAGATTCGGCTCCGGGAACTTCTCGCCCCGATAGTGCATCTGATGCAACGTCAACCAGCGTTCAAACCCCCGCTTTTGAAAAAAGTCGCGGGTGTCGCCCTCATCGAGTCGGTATTGCACGGTGACTGTGTCTGGATCGGAGGCAAGGACGGACGGCCATATTTTCTCCCACAGTGTACGACCGATGCCGCGCTTACGGGCTGCAGGAGCCGTCAGGAGATACAGTTCACACGTCTTGCCGAGCACCGTGCGCTCCATTGCGTTGACGACTGCAACGCCTACTAGAGAGCCCTTCTGCTCGCACAGGTAGACCGTGTCTCCGTCCAGTACGCTTTGAATGTCATGCGGGTGCATGTGGTCGCAAGATGTGACCAGTTGAACGACCGCTTGACGGTCGCGCGCCCGGTATTTTCGAATCATAGCTGACTTCCCTCCAAAAAAACTCCATACCTTAACGTTAGCATAATTTTCTTCGCATGTCTCCTGCGTTTTATGGATACTCTACCTAGCGAGTACAGACCAATCCGGTGAAAGGTGGGAGAGCACATGCCGAACCACAAGGACATCTTCCGTAACAAAGTCGACTTTGCTCACGAAGAGTTCGCCACCGAACTGTACAAGCCCGCGGGGAGACCGCGTCCGCGCGAGTACAAATCGCAGACCGGTCAACAGCCGAAGCACAGCTTGACCCACAAATCGAGGAAGCGCAACTTCCACGACAAAATCGGGCTGTAACTTCCGCCCCACAAGGCGAACCCCGCGTCTCCAACGAGACGCGGGGTTTTTTTCGCGGTTAAATTTCGTAGACGTCGCCTTTGGTTGCGATCAGAACTTCACGACCGAATTCTTCGGCGGCTTCCGCTTGAAGCAGCGTGCGATCGTAATCCGGATAGAAATGCGTCAGGCAGAGTCGTTTCACGTTGCGGCGCTTGCCGATCTGACCGACTTCCTTGGAAGTCAGGTGTCCGATGAAGTCCGGGCCTTTGTCCTTGTGCAACCACGACGCTTCACAGAGGAAAAAGTCGGCGCCCTCCGCGAGCTTCTCCAAGTTCTCAGAAAGCCCTGAGTCGGCGGAGAACACGAAGCGCTTGCCCTGATACTCGGCGGACACGGCCAAGCACGGGACGGCGTGTACGGTGTTGGTGAACGTAAACTTGATGCCGCACAGCGTCACTTCCGACTGCGCATCGAGCGGGATGGCGCTGACGTGGTCTTCAAGCGGCATTGTCGCGAAGTCGGCCGCCGGTTCCTTGTTGGCGTAGATCGGCAAAGGCTCGGTACGGTGCCCGTGCAGGCGGTGAATCATCACGGCGTAGCGCAACACCGGGATGTCGACCGTGTGGTCCGCGTGGTGGTGCGTGACGATCAGCGCGTCGATGTCTTTGACCTCGACATGCTTCAGCAGTTCCGACACGACCCCGCTCCCGCAGTCGATCAAGACGTTGCCCTCCTCCGTAGACAGCAACAGACCGGTCGTCGCACCGCCCGGAGCCGGGAACGGCCCCGTTTCACCCAAGATTCGCAGTTTCATCGTCATGACAGTATCTCTCCCTTGATTCGATCGCGCATCACCTGATCGGACAACACTTCCAGACGCAAAACCGCCCGGTCGAGATCGTCCGCGTCCACAGTGAGCATTTCGGACTGGTAGGTTTTCAATTTGTGCTCGTACTTCGGATCGTAATACCCTTCCAAAAGTTGCCCTGTGAAACGGGCATACTCCTGCTGTTCCAGCATCGCCCGCAGCTCCAGAAGGAGATCGCGCGGCATGCGTTTTTGGATGGAGGTCAACGCGTCGTTGAGCCCTTTTTTCAAAACCTCTTGGTCGCCTTGCGCCAAGTAGTCGTCCATCAGTCGCTCGACACGAGATCCAAGCGACGCTTCGATCAGCACGTGTTGGCCGTGGATCTTGTCCTGTTCCAGCCATTCCGGCATCACCGAATGCCCGATGCGGCGGCTCTCCGCTTCCATGAAGATCGGCTTCTCGGGATTCAATTCGCGAATCGATTCCCAGAGCATGGAGTCGAAGATTTTTTGGCTGTGCGGTTTCCCAAGCCCGATGGCGCCAAACACCGACCCGCGGTGGTTCGCCATGCCTTCCAGATCGAGCACTTGGTGCCCGCGCTCTTTGAGCATCAGCAAGAGTCGAGTCTTGCCCACACCCGTCATCCCGTGCAGGACGATCGGCGGGCTCGGCAGCCCATCGTAGACCGCAAGACCTTCCAAAACCAGTTGGCGATACGCACGGTAGCCGCCGCGCAGACGCTTCACGTCATATTTCAACAGAGACATGAACGTGCAAGCCGCAAAACTGCGCATGCCGCCCCGCCAGCAGAAGATCACCAACTCGCCCTGCTTCATCAGCTCTTCCATCTGTTCCACCAACTGCGGAATCTTGGGCGAAACGGTGAGCATCGCGAGTCTGCGCGCCGCAGCCGGACTCTCCTGCTTGTACACCGTCCCGATCATCGCCCGTTCGTCATTGGTAAAAAGCGGCACGTTCACAGCGCCCGGAATCGTGCCTTCTGCAAATTCGCCGGGTGAGCGAACATCGATCAACACTCGCCCCGACACGTCATAAAGTTCTTTGGCGTCCAATTCATGAAATCCCATGCGTTTTATTCTCCATTACCTGACAAATTCCGTCGGTTTTTCAATTTTAGGACTCGAATTCACACGAACAATCTCATTTCCGTGGAAATGCTCTTGCTCGTGCAAGCCGTCCAGTTCAATCACTTCCGCCTCATCTCCGGTCTGCACACCGGCGGCATTCGCTTCGTCGGTGTCGAGGTGGAAGTCCAACTTGTATTTGGGCGACACACGCGCCGACACATGTTCAAAAATCAACCCGCGCTCCCCCGACGTGCGGAGCGTCAGGAATTGCCCGTCGCGCACACCGTACCTCCGAGCCTCGTCCGGGGAAAAGTGAACGTGTCGCTTCGCGACGATCACGCCTTTTTCCAATTGCACCTGTCCCTGCGGCCCGATGATCGTGAGACCGGGCGAACCTTCGATCTGACCCGATTCCCGTACCGGTGCTTGCATGCCCAGTTTGAGCAGATCGGTCTTGGAAACTTCCAACTGCGTCTCCGGGCGCACAGGGCCCAGCACACGCACGCGTTCGATCTTGCCGCGCGGGCCTTGGAGATCGACCGTTTCTTCGGAAGCATACTGCCCCGGTTGTGACAGAGCTTTTTTCGGGTGCAACTGAGCGCCGGCACCAAACAGCGCGGTGAGGTGCTCTTGGCTCAGGTGGATATGCCTTGCCGATACACCGACCGGAATTTGCATCCAGTTCTCCCCCTCACATTATAGCGAAGTCAACTCTTTCTTGGCAGTAGTTTTCCTCAAAAACAAAAAAGACCACCTGTTAGAAACAGGCGGTCGCGGCAGAATTACCCTTTGGCGTTGTTGTTTTGCGATTGGAAATACGCGGACTTCGCTTGCAACTGGCGAACGACGTCCAGCGGGACGTTGACAGAACCCAGCTCTCCGCGATGCTCGGCACCGCCGCCGTGGAAGTCGGAGCCTCCGGTGGCGAGCAAGCCGTGATGGGCAGCGAGCGTTTTGTAATGCTGCCTTTTTTCCTCATCGTGGTCGGGGTGAGACGCTTCCAGTCCGATCAGACCATGCGGCACGAGTTCGTCGAACAGATAGTCTTTGCCGATGAGACCCGGATGGGCGACAACCGGCACGCCGCCCGCTGCGAGAACCACTTCGACCGCTTGCACCGGAGTGACCTTCATGCGGGAGACATAACCCGGCTTCCCGTAACCTAAGTATTTTTCGAAAGCTTCGGGCATGGTGCTGACATAGCCTTTTTTCATCAACACGCGGGCGAAGTGCGGGCGGCCGATCGCTCCCGCCGCTTCTGCTTGGATTTCTTCGCGGGTGATGTCGATGCCCGCTTCTTGCAGTTTGACGACCATTTTCTCCATGCGGTTGACACGGTCTTCGCGCATTTGGGTCGTCAACTCGACCAACGCCGGATGGGTCGGATCGTAGTAGTAGCCGAGGACATGGACTTCCTTGCCCTCAAACACGGTGCTCAGTTCAATCCCCGGCACGATCTCAACACCGAACTCCGCGCCTGCAGCTTGTGCTTCGGGAAGTCCGCCCATCGTGTCGTGGTCGGTGACCGCAAGCGCTGCGAGGCCATTTTGGTGAGCCCGCTCCACCAGTTCACGCGGCGTAAACGTGCCGTCGCTCGCCGTGGTGTGGGCATGCAAATCTGCAATCGCCATGTGCACCTACTCCTTCAGAATGCTTTCCAACACGCGCTTGAAGTTGCCTCCACATATCTTGCGCGTCACGTCGTCGCCGTATGCTTTGTTCACCGCTTCGATCAAGCGGTGGTAATGCTCGCCGTGCTCCAAGTCGGTCATCGTGGTTTCGATGCCGTCGAAGTCCGAGCCGAAACCGAGGTGGTTCTCTCCGCCAAGCGAGAGGATGTGGTCGATGTGGCGCATGAGATGCGAGATCGACGCCGGACCGTTGCAGATGAACGCCGGCACGTAGGTGACGCCGACCAGTCCGTTGGTTTTGAACAACGCTTTCAGTTGATCGTCCGTCAAATTGCGACGGTGGTCATGAATGGCGCTGGCGTTGGCGTGAGAAGCGATGACCGGCGCTTGGGAGAGTTCCATCACGTCCCAGAAGCCGCGCGGAGCCAGATGCGCTACGTCGACGACCATGCCCAGAGAGTTCATCTCTTGCACCACTTGTCGGCCAAAGGCAGTCAAGCCGCGGTCTTCCACTTCGCCTACACCGTCGGCGATGCAGTTGCCGTTGTTCCACGTCAGCCCCATCGCACGCACGCCCATTCGATACATCATGCGCAGGATGCGGATGTCTCCTTGCAGGAGGTCGCCGCCTTCGATCGAGAGCAGGCCGGAACGGACGCCCAACTCGAGATTTTTTTGCAGATCAACACGCGAGAGCACCGGACGGATGCCGTGCTTGCAGACCACTTCATAGAAGGTGTCGATATAGCCGAGGGTCATCGTCAATTGCTCTTCCGGGGTGTACGGAGGTCCGGAGAACAGCACAAAGAACTGCAGATCGATGCCGGCCTTCGCCAGTCGATCATAACCCAAGTGCAATCCGGAATTCGGGTTGTGGAAATCGAGGCCTTCCTTCTCCATTCGATACAGGATATCGGCGTGGCCGTCAATCAAGTACATCTTCTCCATCTGTCATCTCCCCTTTACTACCTAAAACCTTTCGCTCTGCGGAATAAAAAAACCTGCTTATCTAAGGATAAACAGGCTTCGCTCACTGAAAATGAGGTTATGAGTGCCGTATCGGTTAACGGGGTTCGACGATCAATTTGATGGCCGTACGCTCTTCCCCGTCGATCATGATATCGGTAAAAGCCGGGATGCAGATCAGGTCAACACCGCTCGGTGCAACGAACCCTCGTGCAATCGCTACTGCTTTTACAGCTTGGTTCAGTGCGCCCGCCCCGATCGCCTGGATCTCAGCATTCCCTCGCTCACGAAGGACTCCCGCAAGTGCGCCGGCTACAGAATTAGGATTGGATTTTGCTGAAACTTTTAATACATCCATTTGTTCGTACCTCCTTAAAAGGGTCTGGATCGATAGGACACTATATCTATATTCGCCCTATTCAAAATTATTCCTTCTCTAAAGAAGCTAATTTTCTCAAAATTCGACCATATAGACATTTAAGGTTGGGTACTGTGTTATGGAATTTTTAAAGAGTGAAAAGCGGAGTTGAGTTCTCAAACGGACGGTCAGGCGTGATCGAGATCCGTTCAATCTTGGTTGCGCGACCTCCATCGTTCAAGTCGATCACGACGCCATGCAACTGCCCCGCCCCTTGCGCGACTTCAAAACGGGTCGGCATCTGGGTAAGGAAGCGTTGGAGGACGAGGTCCTTCTGGAATCCGATGATCGAATCGTACGGACCGCACATGCCGACATCGGTCAGATACGCAGTGCCGCCCGGCAAGATGCGGTCATCTGCCGTTTGCACATGGGTATGCGTCCCGACGACAGCGGAAACGCGGCCGGCGAGGTAATTGCCCAGCGCGTACTTCTCCGATGTGGCTTCGGCGTGTACATCGACAAAGATATGCTTCGTCTGCGTCCCGATTTCCTCCAGAATCCGATCCATCGTACGGAACGGGTCGTCGTAGTCGCCCATGAAAGCGCGGCCGAGAACGTTGATGATGGCAACTTGCTCCTTGCCGACTTTGCACAAGGTGTACGGCTGGCCCGGTGTGCCAACCGGATAGTTTGCCGGTCGGACGATCCGGCGGTCGCCGTCGATGTACGACACCGAGTCTTTCTGATCCCACACATGGTTCCCCATGGTCAAGATGTCCACTTGCACATCAAAAAGCGCCTCTGCGAGACGCGGCGTGATCCCGCGACCGTTGGGCGCGATGTTCTCCGCGTTGGCGATGACGAGGTCAGGCTCATAGTGATCGAACAATTTCGGCATCCATGTTTCCACCATTTGCTTACCAGGATGTCCGACGATATCTCCTAAAAACAAAATCCGCACGTAGTGTGTTCCTCCGAACTATTTATTGTAGACAAACACGCGGCCGCCCTCACGGTACGCGACAATCGACTTCTCCCCACGCCACGTTTCTTTCTGGCCGAGGATCGATTCGATGATCTCTTCTTGGGCGTAGAGCTCCTCATCTTGCAACGGGAGCGCATCCGCGCCGATCAGATCACCATAAAACTCGACAAACAATTGCATGAGCAGTCGGACTTCCACGATGCTGAGTACGTCCACCGGTTGTTCATAGACCAACACGGTAATGCCCATCTGCATCGAGAATTCGACCCGTCCCAGAGCGGGAAACTTCGGGTCAACCATCTGACATGCTTCATAATACCCATTCAGAAAATCTACAAACTCCGTTTGGCGCGCTGCGTCCACTTGGTCTTTGATCAAGACGGTAAACGACAACGTCTGAGACGCTTGGTTGTAACGCAGAGATGCCAATTCCGGGTATCGAATCAAGAACGAGATCAGCAGATTCGTGCCCGGAGATTCCTTCAAGCGAAGTTTTGCCACAGAATCAACACCTTTAAGAAAAAAATCGATCTTGACACCTATTCGCCTCTTGACAGATGAAATCCTGCAGGTAAATGTAGGCGATCTCCTGCCAAAAAAATAAAGCAGCCAGATGGCTACTTTATTTTGCGTATTCGACGGCTCGGGTCTCCCGGATGACCGTAACTTTGATTTGTCCAGGGTAATCGAGTTCACTCTCGATCTTCTTGGATATTTCGCGTGCTACGCGTACCGATTCTGCGTCATCGATTTGCTCAGGCTTCACGATGATACGTACTTCACGGCCTGCCTGAATGGCATATGACTTGTCCACGCCGTCAAACGACTCGGCGATTTCTTCCAGCTTCTCCAAACGCTTGATGTAGATGTCAAGCGTTTCACGACGCGCACCCGGACGAGCTGCGGACAATGCGTCTGCGGCTGCGACCAGCATCGAGATCGGCGACGTAAATTCGATGTCGCCATGATGCGCACCAATCGCGTTTATGACAATCGGGTGTTCCTTGTACTTCTTCGCGAGGTCTACCCCGATCTCCACATGCGAACCTTCAACTTCGTGAGTGATCGCCTTGCCGATGTCATGCAGCAAACCTGCACGCTTGGCAAGTTGCACGTCCAGTCCCAGTTCGGCTGCCATGAGGCCTGCCAGATGCGAGACTTCGATCGAATGCTTGAGGACGTTCTGTCCGTAGGAAGTACGGTACTTGAGGCGCCCCAACACTTTGATCAGGTCGGGGTGAATGCCATGAACCCCGGTCTCGAAAGTTGCCTGCTCGCCTTCTTCGCGGATGCGGTCGTCGATTTCGCGACGAGCTTTCTCCACCATTTCCTCGATGCGGGCGGGGTGAATACGGCCGTCGGCAACCAATTTCTCGAGTGCCACACGCGCGATTTCGCGGCGAACCGGGTCAAACCCGGAGAGGATAACCGCTTCCGGCGTGTCGTCAATGATCAGGTCAATGCCTGTCAAGGTTTCAAGCGCACGGATGTTGCGGCCTTCGCGACCGATGATACGACCCTTCATCTCGTCGTTCGGCAGGGCCACGACGGAGACGGTGGTCTCGGCGACATGGTCGGCTGCACAACGCTGAATGGCCGTGGCGATGATTTCCTTCGCCTTTTTCTCAGCTTCGTCTTTCGCTTGATTCTCGATCTCCTTCATCATGATCGCTGCTTCATGACGGCACTCGTTCTCGACGTTGGTCAGGATCAACTGACGCGCGTCATCACGACTGAGGCCGGAGATACGTTCAAGTTCAGCCACTTGTTCACGAAGGAGCGACTCAGCGCGTTCCTTCATCTCTTCGATAGTACGTTCTTTATTCGTGAGGGTTTCTCCGCGTTTCTCAATCGCTTCGGTCTTGCGGTCGAGAGTCTCCTCTTTTTGGAGCAGACGGCGCTCGAGGCGCTGGACTTCGTTGCGACGTTCGCGGATATCCTTTTCAGCTTCGGAACGTAAACGGTGAACTTCTTCTTTCGCTTCGAGTACTGCTTCTTTTTTCTTGGCCTCGGCTTCCTTCGCGGCGTTCTCCACGATCTGCACCGCTTGGGCTTCTGCCGTCGCGATCTTGCCTTCTGCGATGTTGCGGCGCACCAGATACCCGATAAATCCACCGACGAACAAGAAAATAAGAGACAATAGGATCATTACCAAATAATCCATAGAGGGTGACGCCTCCTAGCCAGTCTATTATGATCTGAGCAAGCGACGCACGTCCTCGGTATGCGAAAGTTACAGTAGGGTGAGACCGAATCAAGCTGTTTATACGCAGTTATAATTGTATATGTTGTGTCAATCATTGTCAAGATTGGCGTGCTGACGGAAACGGCGAATCGCCTCAGCGGTCACAGAGCCGGAAAAGCCCCGTCGCGCCAAGTGTTGCGCGAGTTTTTGCCTTTCCTGATAGGAGAATTCAATCGTTTTGCGACCGACTTTCTTTTGCAAAAGTTGCACGGCTGCTTCGATTTCGACGTCGCCTTCAAATTCCGTCGAAATCGCTTCGTCGATGTCGTCACGCGTGACGCCCTTCTGCTGCAATTCCCAGCGCAGCATCGCCTTGCCCCGCGGGCGAAAACGTGTGCGGTTCTCCACCCACTGCCGGGCATACTCTCCGTCATCCAGGTAGCCGTAGCCTGCCAGCCACTCGATGGTGCGCTCGGCGACAGTTTCGTCATACTCCTTGCCCAGCAGGTAGTCGCGCATCTGCTTGCGCGTGCGCGGCTTCATGCCGAGGTACTTCACCGCCAGATCACGGGCGCGGAAGCCCTCTTCGTCACGCCAGACTTCACGAAGGAAGTCTGCGGTGACGTCGAGGCCCTTTTTCAGACCGTGTTGGTAGGCAACTTCCCGTCGGATGCCCATCAGGAATTTCTCGTCCAAGAACAGGCTCAGACGATCCGGATTGCCCTTCTGCGTGGTGAGAGAGGTGAGTTGACCGTCGCGAAAGTTTGGAATGCGGCGTTCCGAGCTGGAATCCGAACTGTGTTCAGATTCGTCGTCCTCGTCGTGACGCTCCTCCTCGACAAAATCGTCAGAGCTCCTGGATGTACCCCAGGAGCCCTTCGGTGAGCGGTTTTTGCCGCGTGCGTTGCGTTGGTTGTTAAAACGGTTCATGCGTCGTCTGCGTGATCAGCGCTCTGTTGGACTAGAACTCCAACAGTTCGCCGTCCGCCTCTTGGTCGGCCAGTTCTTCCGCCGTTGCTTTGAACGTTTCAGCGGATGCTTTGCCGACATTGTGGAATTCGCGGATCTTGGATTCGATCTTGAAGGCGATCTGCGGGTGGTCCTTGAGGAACTGCTTGGCGTTCTCACGGCCTTGGCCGAGGCGCTCGTCTTCGAAGGAGTACCAAGCACCGGACTTGTTCACGATGTCCAGCTCGGTGCCCATGTCAACGAGGGTACCTTCACGGGAGATCCCTTCGCCGAACACGATGTCAACTTCCGCTTGACGGAACGGCGGAGCGACTTTGTTCTTGACGACTTTGATACGAGTACGGTTCCCGACGGTGTCGTTGCCTTGCTTGATCGCTTCGGCACGACGAACGTCAAGACGCACGGTGGAGTAGAACTTCAGCGCACGACCACCGGTCGTGGTCTCCGGGTTCCCGAACATGACGCCGACTTTTTCACGAATCTGGTTGATGAAGATCGCGATGGTCTTGGACTTGTTGATCGCGCCGGCGAGCTTACGCAGCGCCTGCGACATGAGACGAGCTTGCAGACCCACGTGGGTGTCCCCCATCTCGCCTTCGATCTCTGCCTTCGGAACCAGTGCTGCAACGGAGTCGACGACGATCATGTCGACAGCGCCCGAGCGAACGAGTGCTTCTGCGATTTCCAGCGCTTGCTCCCCGGTGTCCGGTTGTGCAATCAGAAGGTCGTCGATGTTGACGCCAAGTTTCGCTGCATACGTCGGGTCGAGCGCGTGCTCTGCATCGATGAACGCTGCCTGACCGCCCGCGCGTTGCACTTCTGCAATCGCATGGAGGGTGACAGTGGTCTTACCGGAAGATTCCGGGCCGTACACTTCGATGATTCGCCCACGCGGGTACCCGCCGACGCCAAGCGCAATATCCAACGCCAAGGAACCGGACGAAGTTACCTCGATGTTCATCGAAGTCGCCGCCTCGCCAAGTTTCATGACGGAACCTTTCCCAAATTGCTTTTCGATCTGGCGTAGAGCCATGTCCAGCGCCGCTTTACGATCGTTTGCCAATGGTTACACTCCCCTTTATCAAAAACTCCGAAAGCACTAGCCATTCCCAGTCTAGTATTTCGAGTTCGTATCTCCAATCCCTGCACCCATTATATAATGATTCAAAATAAAAAGCAAACGTTTGTTCGCAAAAAAAGTCCCGGTGTATTCACCGGGACTTTTTTATCGTTGAAGCAGGTATTGGTTGAGCACACCGTCCTCGCGTTTCCACACGACGCTCGGTGCCTTGGTCTTGAAATCGTAGTGATAGAGCGCGCGAGGACGAGTCTGGTAGCCGTGCTTGTCGGTGTGGAAGGGCTCATCGAGCCTTGCCGCCGTGAAGTAAAACCCGCGACCGTCCGGCGCGTATTGCGGTTGTTTGAGTTCCGTGAGACCTCCACCCTGTTCCGTCAAGACGGACTGTGTGTTGCCCGTCGTCAAGTCGACATGTTGGATGAAGTAGCGCATGCGCTCTTCGTGCGGCCACTGCACGGCGGCATAAAGCGCATGTTGACCGTCCGATGACAGTGAGACATCGAGTACTTGCTTGTCCGATTCGCTGACGGTCTGCCCTTGGGTTGCGTCGCCTGCTTTGTAGAGTGTTAGTTTGTAAGGCGGCGAATCAACCGGCATCTCCATCTGGTGCGCTTCGTCGACTTTGACCTGTTCTTCCCGCAACGAGTAGCTCCACGCCAGCAAGTCGCCCGTTTTCGGGTTGACGTCAAAGCTCTGGACGCTTACATCACGCTCGTCGGGGCTCCAAACCTCCACCTTTGCTTCATTGAGGTCGTAGGCGGCAATTTGGGCGTTCTGTCGATCACGCTGAACGACACGCAGGTAGAGTTTGCCGTGCTTTTTGTCAAGGCGCAAGTTGTCGATTCGGGCGAATTGTTTGATGACTTGGCGGCGCGACTTGTTGCCGAGGTCCACTTCCGCCACGAGCAGTTGCTGGTCGGCGTCGCGATCTGCTTCGTACAGCCGTTTGCCGTCCGCTGTCAGCACCGCCACTTGTCCACCACCCTGCACAACCCGGTCCAACTCGCTGTCAGATTGGGCCTCAGGTTGAAATTGGTAGTGATGCACAGCTTCGTTTCCATCGGTGAAGGCGATCAACATCGTGAGTTCGGGGTCCCCAAAACCGCTACAAAGGAGCGCCCCAAGCAACATCCCCGCCACTTGCAGCCCAGTACGTTTGCGCATCGTTGTGTCTCCTTGCCATGTCTTTTCCTGTAAGGTAACACAACGATGGACATTACATACCCATGCGTGGCACGACGTACGTTTTCAGCCCGTCGGGACTGATCTCCAAGCAGTTCAATTGATTCCCGAACACACAGCCGCCGTCGACGCCGATGATCTTCTCGCCAAACCAGACGTCGCCGCAAGATTCGTTTCCATGCAGGCGGGTCGTCGGTGTGTGCCCGAACACCACGACGCCCGATGCTTGATGCGGCGTGAAGTGGAATTCGTCACGAATCCAGCGAAACGAACTCTTGTCCGTTTGCTTCCAATCCGCTTGCTTCGGGTCGATGCCTGCGTGGACGAAGATGTAGCCTTCCTCCTCATGGAAGTCCAGCAACTTGTCCATAAATTCCACTTGCTCGGCGTACTTCTCCTGGATCAATTGACGGGCTTCCCGTTCATAGCCGGAGACTCCATACGGCTTGCAATAGCTGTCGATCGTCTCGCGCCCGCCGACGACCTCACGCAGATAAAACGCGCTGCGCTCCCCTGCCGCCAGCCACTCCAAGAACAACTCCTCATGATTGCCTCCCAGCGCCACCGCGCCGTACTCGCGCACGAAGCCCATCACGCGCTCCACGACACCGCGAGAATCCGGCCCCCGGTCCACATAATCGCCCAGCAAGATCAGCTTCTCACGGTCCGGGTTGTAGTTGGAAAGCCGCAACAACTCCACAAATTCTTCGTCGCATCCATGTATATCACTGATCACTTTGAAGGTGCTCGTTGTCATGACTACAACTCCTTACAATTTTCAACAAATTCCGTTCAACAAAAGAGCTGTTGACGTATAAACTAGTGTCAACAGCCCTCGGGTATTGTCAAAATGTGTTACTTGCGAATGGCGCGTTCGCGCGGGCGTGCCGGTTCGAGGTTGACGCGCGCCCCGTTCATACGGGATTTGCGAAGCGCTTCGTACACGAACGGTGCCGACTCTTCCTGCACCTCGACAAACGTAAACTTTTCGAAGATGTCGATCTTGCCGACCGCGGTCCCCGGAATTCCCGCTTCTTCGGAGATGAAGCGAACGAGGTCGGACGGTCCGACCTTCGCTGAACGGCCGATGTTGACAAAGAAGCGCACCATGCCCGGTGCACCGCCCGTCTCCCCAAAGTTGTAGTCCGGCTCCGGTTGCTCGAAATCTTCGCCGCTGGCAATCTTGAGCGCTGCAGACGCGAGGTCGATCGGATCGAACTCGTCAACAAGACCTGCGAGAATGGCGCGGTAGGTCGCCAATTTCCCGTCCTGTACGGTGCGCACGAGACGGTCACGCCAGATCTCGGCTTGGCGCTCGGCGACGTCGGCCAGAGACGGCACCTCGCGAGCGACCAACTTGCCCTTGGTTTCCTTCTCGATCAATTTGAGCATCTTGAACTCCGGCGGCGTAACCAAAGTGAGGGCGAGGCCCTTTTTCCCGGCGCGACCGGTCCGTCCGATGCGGTGAACGTAGGATTCCGGGTCTTGCGGGACGTCGTAGTTGATAACATGAGTGACGTTCTCAACGTCGATCCCGCGTGCCGCAACGTCGGTTGCGATCAGCAGTTGGATGTCGTTCGTGCGGAACTTGCGCATGACGCGGTCGCGCTGCGCTTGCGAGAGGTCGCCGTGCAAGCCGTCTGCGAGGTAGCCGCGAGACATCAGCGCATCGCTCAACTCGTCAACACCGCGCTTGGTGCGGCAGAAGATGATGCCAAGTTCCACCTCTTCGCTGTCGACGATCCGGCACAAACTTTCCAACTTCGTGCGTTCCAGCACTTTGTAATACACTTGTTCGATCAACGGGACAGTCACCTCGCCACGGTTGATCGTGACGTTGACCGGGTCCTTCATATAGCGAGCAGACAGACGCTTGACTTCCGGCGGCATCGTAGCCGAGAACAGCAATGTCTGACGGTCGGACGGCGTCTCGCGGAGGATCGATTCGATGTCCTCGATGAAGCCCATGTCGAGCATTTCATCTGCTTCATCCAACACCGCGACGCGCAGTTTGTCGAGCTTGAGCGTGCCGCGGCGCAAGTGGTCAAGCACACGGCCCGGCGTCCCGATGACGACTTGCACGCCCTGTTGCAGAGCGCGGATCTGCGAACCGATGGACTGGCCGCCGTAGATCGGCAAGGTTTTCACGCGTTTGTATTTGGCGATTTTGCGCATCTCGCCTGCAACTTGGATCGCCAATTCGCGGGTCGGTGTCAAAATCAGCGCTTGTACAGGCTTGGTGGTTGTGACCATCTCGACCAGCGGAATCCCGAAGGCGGCCGTCTTGCCGGTACCGGTCTGCGCTTGCCCGATGACGTCGATGCCTTCGAGCACTTTCGGGATGCATTGGACTTGGATCGGCGACGGTTCTTCGAACCCCATGTCGCTGATGGCTTGGTAGACCTTTTTGTTCAGATTCAATTCAGAGAAAGTCGTCATATAGAGGAAATCACCCTTCGTTTTGAATGCGTTCGATCAAGCTGTGCAGAGCGGTTCGTGCTGCGCGCAGGCGCACTTGCGTGCGGTCTCCGAACAAGCGGTGTTCGCCCACCGTCGTACCGCCGGGTCCTGCCACGCCGATGTAGACGAGGCCGACCGGTTTCTCAGGCGTTCCCCCACCGGGTCCCGCGATGCCGGTCACCGAAATCGCCCACTCCACGCCCATCAGTTTGCGCGCACCTTCCGCCATCTGCTTGGCAGTCTCTTCACTGACCGCGCCGTGCTCACGGAGCACTTGCGGATCAACGCCGAGCACCCGTTCCTTGATCGTGTTGTCATAGGCGACGACGCTGCCGTAAAAATAATCGGAGCACCCCGACACATCTGTCAACATCTGCCCGATCATTCCTCCGGTACAGCTTTCCGCCGTCACCACGCGTTGGCCTTTTTCCCGAAGCAACAGCCCCGGTTTCACCGGCAACGTCTCGTCATCAATCCCGTACACATAGTGGCCGATCCGCTCACGGATCGCTTTTTCCACCGGGGTAATCAACGCTCGAGCTTCGTCTTCGGTCGCGGCGCTTGCCGTCAGACGAATGGTGCATCCGGCCTCCGAAGCGTAGGGCGCCACGGTCGGGTTGGACTGCGACTCGATGATGTCTTTGATCTTCAATTCCAAAGACGATTCCCCGATATTGAACGTATGCAGGTAGCGCGACGCAAACACTTGCTTCGCCGCTCCCTGCACGTGACGCAGGATCGGCAAGACCTGTTCTTGATACATGCCCTTGAGCTCAGCCGGAGGTCCTGGCAACAGGAAGTAGTGCACGCCGTCCGCTTCGATGTACTGCCCCGGAGCTGTGCCGCGCGGGTTGTCGAGCACAGTGGCTCCCTCGATCACCAACGCTTGTTGCTTGTTGTTCTCAGGCATCTCTCTGCCACGATATGTATAAAAGCTCCGAATATGTTCAACAATCTCGTCTGACAAATTCAGGGTTTTTCCGAGAAAGGATGCGACAACTTGGCGGGTTAAGTCGTCTTCCGTCGGACCGAGGCCCCCGCAGAGAATGATCACATTGGCTCCTCGTTGCTTGGCAATTCCCAGAGCTTTTTGAGCTCTCTCCAAATTGTCGCCCACGACGGCATGGTGGTATACCGCAATGCCGATCTCGGCCATCCGTTGTGAGAGGTATTGCGCGTTGGTGTTGGCGATCTGTCCCATGAGCAACTCCGTGCCGACGGCGATCAATTCCGCATTCATCATTCGACTCTCCTCCTTATGAAAAAGAGTAGCCAGTCGGAGTGAATCCGCCGGCTACTGATTGCTGTCATTAGGCTTCTTGAATCGCTGCTTTGTTTTTCACAAAATAGTCAACACCCGACCACGCTGTGATGATCACCATTGCATACACCATCACCAAGTCGAATCGGAAATTGAAGATGTAAAACGGAAAATTGTCGAGGATCAGTGTGACCACCGCAATGATCTGCAACGTGGTTTTCCACTTCGCCAGGTTGGAAGCGGCGATGACCGTACCGTTTGCTGCTGCAACGAGACGAAGGCCCGTAACAGCGAATTCGCGGGAGATGATCACGATCGCAATCCATGCATCAAGGCGCCCCATCTCGACGAGCGAGATCAAGACAGCCGAGATCAACAATTTATCAGCCAATGGGTCCAGGAACTTCCCGAAGTTGGTCACCATTTTCCGACTGCGCGCGATATAGCCGTCGAGACCGTCGGTGACCGCCGCGATGATGAAGATCAACGCGGCGACCAGATCGGTCACGGACGTCAGATGCCCGAAGAAAGTGAACTTCCCGAGATCCAAGCGCACCAACAAGAAAAACATCACGATGGGTACCAAGGAGATCCTGGCTAAAGTAATTCGATTAGCCAGATTGAACTTCACCCTAGACAGCCTCCCCCGAGAGGTCAAAATCGAACGCGTGCGTGACGCGAACTTTGATCATATCCCCGACTTTGGCGTCGGAATTTGCCACGAAGACGAGACCGTCGATGTCGCGGGCGTCAAATTGAGTACGGCCGACGCGGACGGAAGGGTCTTCCTCGTCAAACTTCTCAATCAACACGTCGAGCACTTCGCCGACATGGCGAGCTTGACGGCTTGCAGCCACTTCGCGCGCTACTTCCATCAAAATATTCGAGCGGCGCTCTTTGATTTCGTCCGGGACTTGAGCCGCAAATTCTGCAGACGGCGTCCCTTCCTCCGGCGAGTAGGTGAACACACCGATGTGATCAAATTCCAGTTCGCGAACAAAGTTGCAGAGGTTCTCAAAGTCTTCATCGGTCTCGCCCGGGAACCCGACGATAATCGACGTGCGCAGCGCAACATTCGGCACGCGCTCACGGATTTTTTTGACCAATTTGCGCACGCCCGCTTGGTGGCCCGGACGTTGCATCGACTTCAAGATGTGGTCTTCGGAATGTTGCAACGGCATGTCGATGTACTTCGCCACACGATCGTAAGAAGCGATGGCATCGATGACTTCATCGGTGAAGAAGCCCGGGTATGCGTAGTGCAGGCGAACCCAGTGCAGACCTTCGACATTGTTCAACGCTTCCAGCAGATCAGCCAGACGGCGTTGTTTGTAGATGTCGATGCCGTAGTCGGTGGTGTCTTGCGCGATCAAGATGATTTCCTTGACGCCTTGCGCAACCAGTTGTTCTGCTTCGGAGACGATCGATTCAATCGGGCGCGAACGCAATTTGCCGCGCATCGTCGGGATGATGCAGAACGTGCAAGCATGGTTGCAACCTTCCGCAATCTTGATGTACGCCGAAATGTTGCCCGACGTATGAACGCGCGGGGTGTTCTCGTCATAGAGGTAGATCGGGTTGCCCGCAGAGAAGAACTGCGGACGGGAACCGGTCAACGATTCCTCGATCAAATCGGTGATCTGAATGAAGTCTTGCGTGCCGACGATGCCGTCGATCTCCGGAATTTCCGTCATCAACTCGTCTTTGTAGCGCTGCGCCATGCAACCTGCTACGAGAACGGATTTGACGTTGGCGGTTTCTTTGAGGTTCGCCATTTGCAAGATCGTTTCAACCGACTCCGCCTTCGCATCGTCGATAAAACCACAGGTGTTGACGACCACGACGTCTGCGTCTTCTGCGTTTTCAACAATCGTGTAGTCCTGACCTTGGACAATCCCCATCATGACTTCAGAGTCTACGAGATTTTTTTCACAACCAAGAGTTACAAAGTGGATCTTTTGTACAGTTTTTTGCGTCACAGTGCTGTATCCTCCATCTATCGCCTACTGGCGCTGACCTATTAAGACATGCTGTCAATAGTATAAACCATGTAAGAATGGGTGTCAAAAAACAAACAGGGTCCCCCGTCGACGGGGCCCTGTTTGTGTTGCTCAGCGATAGTTGGTGAATTGCAGATCAATCGGCAAGTCGCTGTTTCGAACCAGTTGGATCACAGCTTGCAGATCGTCGCGGCTCTTGCCGGTGACGCGCACTTGATCGCCTTGAACGGACGCTTGGACTTTGAGTTTGGAGTCCTTGATGAGTTTGATGATCTTCTTGGCGTTGTCTTGGTCGAGGCCCTGCTTGAGTTTCGCCACTTGGCGCACGGTACCGCCCGACGCCGGTTCGATTTTCCCGAAGTCGAGCGACTTCAAGGAGATGCCGCGCTTGATCATCTTGGTTTCCAAGATGTCGATCACCGACTTCAATTTGAAGTCGTCGTCGCTTGCGATTGTGATGTCTTTCTCGCCCAGCTCAATGGAACTCTTGCTGTTTTTAAAATCAAAGCGGCCGATCATTTCCTTGACCGCTTGGTTCACCGCGTTGTCCATTTCTTGCATGTTGATCTCGCTGACGATATCAAAGGACGGGTCCTTCGCCATCGATATCTCCTCCTGTCTGTTGTTGCTTATGTATTGTCACTCATTATACCAGTGCCACGTGTTTCCTGCAAAATAGCTCTTTACACGAATACACGTTCGGGTTTAGAATACGAACAAATGTACTGGGGAACAATTGTTCTGAGAACGTTCGTTCCCACTTGCAAAGAGTCTGAATTTGGAGGGAAGCGGGATGGCGGAATCATTCCCATCACTTGGCGTCGTCAAGACCGTTCTGATCATGCACCTGTTGCGTCAGCAGATCGAGGCTGATCTAGCCCTGTTGGCGTCCGCTCCCCTGGGGTTGTCATCTTGTTTGATCGAACGACTGCAAAATTTGCACGGTCTGCTACTCACACGAATCGCCGAACACAAGCGTCTCTTGCGCCGCCACAGTGTTCGCGTCATTGAACAACAAAAAAACAGCGTGGACTTCACGATTGCCTATATGGAACGCGGCTATCGGGTCCAGCACTGTTTCTTACTTGCAACATTGCACGCCGAATCTGAAATTCTCTTCAAAACCCTTCTCGAAGGAGGCAGAGCATGAACGGCAAACGCGAACTTCGGCTCGCACGGGCCCTCTATCAATTGACAATGTACTTCGAATCGCTTCGCCAACCCTTAGACCTTGGAGAGTTGTACCGCCTGACGTATGGCGAACTGTGGCAAGATGCACCGGGAGCACTCTGGCTGGAGCATCTGGCACAGGATGATTATGTCGTCGTCGGGATGGAGGAGTTCCATACGTTGGAAACGATCTTCAAGACCATGGACAAGTCAGGTCTTGGCTTGCTTCTCGATACGATTGCGGAAGAGACCGCTTCTTTGGGAATTCATTGGGGAGTTCGGTACTTTGGCACCTTACGACGTCCCGATGACCCCAAATCGGATGCATGAAAAAAGGCCCCGGCCTCGAGACGAGCCCGAGGCCTGACCTTCGTGTGTTGCGCTTATTTTTTCTGAAACTCGTAGGTGTAGCCGCGCAATTGCGGTTCGAATGAGACGGGCAGGTCGTTCATCTTGAGCGTGATGAACTTCGACTTGCCGGTGAGGACGGCGATATCCTTCGTCGCGGTCCACGTACGGCTCTCCCCCACTTTGACGATGCCGGTCTCCACCACTTTGCCGTCAGCCGTCACCTGTATCCAACAATTGTCTTGCGCGGTCAGCACGAGAGACAAGTTGTCAGTATTGCCCACCGCATAGAGCGTGCGGTTGCTTTCCTTGGCAGACTGCGTTACGGTCGCCTGCGGTTTCGGTGGTTCGGGCTGCGGTTGAGGCGCCGGGGTCGGTGCGGGAGTCGGAGTCGGAGTGGCTTGCGTCGTGGGGGTAACGTCTTGCGCATTCGCCGTCGCTTGGGTTTGCGCTTGCCCGGTGTCTTTCGGGCTTTCGTTTTTCACGAGCAACACATACGCCGCCACCAACACGGCCAGCACGCCCACGCCTGCCACGATCTGCGGCAACAGACGCGAATTGCCAATCGACGACTTCGACACTTCGACCGTCGACGATTTCTTGGCCGCACGTCGCAAGGATTCGACGGGGGCTGTCTCGGACGACGTTTGAATGAGGTTATGACGCTCGAGAAGCTCCTGTCCGTTCATCCCCAAGTATTCGGCATAGCTCTTGATGAATCCGCGAGCATAGACGAGGCCCGGCAGGGCCGACAGGTCTCCCTGCTCAATCGCTTCCAGATAGCGGGTGCGAATTTTGGTGTCCTGTTGCACCTGTTCAAGCGTCAAGCCCTTCTGCTCACGCGCCTGTTTGATTTCTGTTCCGAGTTCCTGCACGTTGCACTACCTCCTTCGAGAGTCTCTGCTGTCGGTTTTAACTGATATCGAAGGATGAGAATCCGGTTTGAATCATCTGGTACGAGATCTCCTCGTCGGGGGTATTGCGCAATTCGATGATGCGGTCGAAGTGCTCCCAGCCAAACTCCGTCTCACGGACGAAGATATCCGGGTGTTCGATCACCTTCGGCGCTTCCAAGCGCATGATCTCCCGGACGAGAGAGCGATGCTGATCGTTGGCCCGATGCGTGGACACGATGCCATCCAACAGGAAGACCATGTTGTCAGCAAACATCTCGTCTTCGTCCAGACGTGTACGGATCGTCTGGCGCAACAGGGTCGACGAAACGAATGACCACCGCTTGTTCGCGTAGACAGACGCGGCGACAATCGACTCCGTTTTCCCCACGCGCGGCATCCCTCGGATTCCGATAACCTGATTGCCTTCCTTTTTTAGTAATTCCCCCAAAAAATCGACAAGAATTCCAAGTTGATCCCTCGTAAATTTATACGTCTTGGTATTCTCCGATGATTCGCGTTGGATGAACACACCATGACGCAGGGCCAATCGGTCCAACAACGTCGGTTGGCGCAACGCCGTCACCGTAATGTTCTCGACTTTGCGAAGCATAGAACGCAACGCGGAGATCTTCTGCCGGTCGTTTGTTGTCAAGAGGAAGCCGCGGTTGAATTCATCGACCCCGCTGACGGTGAGGATGTTGATCGAGAGCATCCCGAGCAACGATGCGATGTCACCGAGCAGACCTGGACGGTCTTTGTGAATGTGATATTCCAGATACCATTGTTCCAACGTAGACAACCCCTTTTCTCTCTCTACCAGGTCCCCGGTTTCAACGCACCAGAGGCGAGCTGGTCGTTGATCAACTCCAAGCGAGTGGCAAGCGATTTGTCGAGGAACAGCCCCGGTTGCGTCAATTGGTAGATCTGTTTGGCGGGTACTTCCACCGCTTGCCCCGCCGACCATTTCCCCTCTTGCAACAATTGGCTCTCCTCTTTGACCGCCTCCTGCAACAGAGAGGACGGTTGCGCCACACTATTGGATTGATATGCCAGTCCCTTCGTACTTTGATCTGTACGAATAATTTTCATACCTCGATCTTGAATCTTCGCCCAAACTTCATCGGGCATCTCATCCATGAGCAACAACGAACGCCCGGTCAGGGTCGCTTTCTGAACAGAAGTACCCGTCTTGCCTGTGTTCGTGGTCGGTGGAAGGATCGCGTCCTTGGGCACCTGTACGGGCGCGTCTTTGCGTCCGGCAAACCGTACTCCTGCGAGCACCAACTGCCAATCGGAGTCGGTGGTCGGACGAACTTTGTCCACATAGACGCTAAACGGAGCGCTTGATTCCTTGTTCGCTTCGGCTGCGAGGAATCCCGCGAGGAACATCATGCGGTTGTGATCATGACGCATCGTCCGTACATTTGACAACTGAGGAACGTTCTCATCGCCC
Source organism: Tumebacillus amylolyticus (assembly GCF_016722965.1). Lineage (NCBI taxonomy): Bacteria > Bacillati > Bacillota > Bacilli > Caryophanales > Alicyclobacillaceae > Tumebacillus > Tumebacillus amylolyticus. The sequence goes on along the minus strand of NZ_JAEQNB010000006.1, from coordinate 28,701 downwards.
AATACAGCGAAGCGCTTCTCGGGATGCTTTTGCGCCACAGCTTGCAAGTTATCTGACGCCGTGTTTAGCAACACGAGATCCACACCGGGAGTCCCTGCAGCCTTGTCCAACGCCGCTGCGGCCTCTTCGGGCTTCGCAAGCCAAGTCACGTTCGTGGCCATTGCGAGAGTTCCGGCGAGTTGGCTCGTCATCTCTTGGATGGCGGCTTTCTGTTCATCGTTGTCAGCGACGGCAATCACCGACATCGCCCACTTCACTTGATTCGGTTTCAATTGATCATATTCCGGTTGACAACCGGAGACGAGGACTGCCGATACAGCGACTGCGGCAACAAAAGCCGCGAAACGTCGATTAAATGTCATAGGAAATGTCGTACACTCCTGCCTGTAAAATTGCCATTCAATTAAAAATACGCACTCTAAATTAGTATAGCACACTCTGTCTCAGGGATGAGAATTTTTCCAGACGTAACCGGATGACGAGACGGGAACGCTTAGTAGTATCTATCCCATATGAGGAGGAGTTCATGATTCGCAACGCAGAGACACCGCATGAAGCCCTGCCGCCAAGCGGCCGTTGGTTGCTCGCGGTCAACGCCCTTTTTGCGGGTGCGAGCGCCCTGTCGAACACGTTTTTGAACATCTATCTCTGGAAACTGGTGCAGGGACTGGAGCAGATCGCCCTGTACAACTTCTTGATCTTTCTCTTCACCGCACTGGGTTACGGAGGAGCCGGTTGGCTCGCCAAACGGACAGACCGTCTCTATACGTTACGTTTGGGTGTCTCGTTTCTGGCGGTCTTCTATGTACTGATCTTGATCCTGGGTCCGCGCGTTGCCCAAAACTATGCATGGCTTGGCTGCTTGCAAGGGGCCGGAGCGGGCTTCTACTGGCTCTCGATGCAAGTGCTGGTCTTCGAGGTCACAGAGCCTGAAACACGGGATTCCTTCAACGGCGCGAACGGTTTCCTGTTCGCAGTGGCAAGCGGTGTGGCCCCGTTGCTCGCAGGCAAGTTGCTGACTGCGATGCCGGATCGCGGCTACCACATTTTGTTTATGATTTCCTTGGCCCTGTTTCTCGCATCCGTCCTCTGTACGTGGCGATTGGAGCATCGGTCTTCCCCTCCGGAGTACAACTTGCGACTCGGCTACAATCCACCGTCTTACGGTCCGATGTGGCGACGCAAACTGCTGATTTCGTTCTTCCTCGGGTTCCGTGAAGGGGTCCTGGTCTTTCTGCCTTTCTTGCTCGTGTTCTTGGTAACCAAAAACGAGCTGACCGCTTCCCGCTACTTGCTTATGACCTCGGTTGCCTCCTTGATCGCCTATTACATCGTCAAACGCTTCCTCACGTTTGAGCGGCGGCTTCTGTTTGTCACAGTATCCGCACTGATGTTAGCCCTGTCTGTCTTGCTGTTGCTTTGGCACGTGAACACATTCTCGCTGTTTGTCTTCGGGTTGCTCAACTCTCTGTTTAGCCCGTTGCTGCTCATTCCCTATTCCTGCTTTTCCTATGACATGATGGGCAAGTTGCCGGATGCCGTCCACCGCAAAGTCGAATACCTCGTCATCCGCGAAGTGGCGATCAATTCCGGCAGATGCTTGGCACTTGGCGTGCTGATCGCATGCGAGTTCTGGTTGCCCAATGTACTTTCCAACCGCATCGCGTTCCTGATCGTCGGTCTCTCTCCCCTGGTTGGTTTGCTCTATTTCCGCCGCTCCTCGAAGGAATTCATTTCCACTTTCTTGAAATCCAAATGTTAAAAAAGGAACTTCGATTATCGAAGTTCCTTATCTCTCCTGCATCTTTTTCTCTTTTCGTTTCTTCCTATTCGACATGACCGCCGCAAGTGTAAAAGCGATCACCATCACCGTAACGAACATGAGAGCCATGAAAAATTCCATACCCATGCTAAGCAATTCCTCCTTCTCGTACAATCGCTCCTATTGTACCACTTTTCCTCCTCCCCGAAACCGTCTATTATTTAGTAGTAGTAGAAGGGAGGAAATCCACTTGTCCACCAAAACCACCTCGATGTTCCTGTCCGGGATCCTGCTTGCCGGGTCTCTGATCGCACCTGCCGCTCAGAAAGCGGAAGCCGCTTCCAATATCACGGTCACGCTGGATGGAAATGTTCAACTCTTCGACCAGCCTCCTGTCACGGTGCAAGACCGCACCCTCGTCCCGTTGCGCAAGATCTTCGAAGCCCTCGGTGCTACGGTCAATTGGGACGAAGACACCCAGACGGTCACCGCCGTCAAGGACCGCAACACGATCAAACTGCAAATCGGCTCAAACACTGCGCATAAAAATGACCAGTCCCTGACGCTCGACGTCCCGGCTCAGGTCCAGAACGACCGCACCTTGGTCCCCGTACGCTTCGTGAGCGAGGCGCTCGGTGCCTATGTCTACTGGCACGAAGATACGCAGACGGTCGACATCCGCACACCCGGTGTGGCCAAGCACTATGCGAACCCGCCTGTGATGAGCCTTGATACTTCCAAGGACTACAGCGCCGTCGTTGATACGAACAAAGGCACGTTCAAGATCCACCTCGACTTCTCCGATGCTCCGCTTACCGTCAATAACTTTGTGTTCCTCGCACGCGATCATTATTACGATCATGTCAAGTTTCATCGCATCGTCGAGAGCTTCATGATCCAGGCCGGCGACCCGACCGCCACCGGCTCAGGCGGCCCCGGTTACACGTTCCAAGACGAACTTTCCCCGACCAAGCACTACGTCCCCGGTACCGTCGCGATGGCAAACGCCGGCCCGAACACCAACGGCAGCCAGTTTTTCATCGGAACGGGCGATGATGTGAAGAACTTGGATCGCTACCCGAACTACACGGTGTTTGGCGAAGTGACGGACGGCATGGACGTTGTCCACGCCATCGCCGCAACGCCGGTCACCGAATCCCGATACGGCGAGGTCTCGCAGCCGATCGAAGATGTCGTGATCAACACCGTAACAATCGAAGAGAAGTAAAAAAAGAACCGGGCCCCGAGGGGTCCGGTTCTTTTTTTGGTAACGCAAGGATTAGTTGTACTGCAGGGAAACATCATCCACGTAGAACGACGTCGTGTTCGAGGAGTCGTTCGTGCCGAGCAGGTACACGCGGACGGTTTGGCCTTTGTAGCTGGAGACGTCAAACGTTTGCTTCACCCAGCCGGTTGCCGTAGCATCGGATTGCGTTTGCAGCGTCGACAGTACGGTGTTGCTGGAGTTGCGCAGTTGGACTTTCAGGTAGTCGTACGAGTGAGAGGTTTCCGTGGTGGAAACGTAGGTCCACAGGGACAGCGTAGCGCTGGTTGCGGTGGACGGGATGGTAACGGTTTGGTAAGCGGAGTCGGTGCAGTTGTTGTACCCGCAGAGGTAAAGACCTTTGGTGCCTGCATGCGGCTTCGAGGTGTCAACGAGTTCGTAACCGCCGGAGGAAGATTCGGTCCAGTTCGTGGAGCCGGATTCAAAACCACCGTTTACGATCAACTCGCCACCCGGCGGCGGCGGCGGCGGGGTGGTGCCGCTGTTGATGTCGCGGATCAAGTTCCATGCATCCGGAGTCCCGATGCCGGTTGCGAGGTCGTAACCGGAAGTTGCCGGGTAGTACAGGTTCGTACCGGTCGTAACGTCATGGTATGCATTGTAGGTTTGCGTCGTGTTGAACATTTTGTACAGGGTCGGGTTTGCTTGACCCAGTTTGGATTTGCCGTTCGATGCAGCGTAGTTGTTGTTCAGTGCTGCGATCCCAGCCCACAGCGGAGCGGCGCAAGAAGTACCGCCATAGACAACCCAAGAGCCAGCCGAGTAGATCGAGTAGCCGGTTGCCGGGTCAGCTACTGCGGAGACGTCCGGAACTTGGCGCTTGCCGTTGGAGTAGGAGTTCGAAACGCCCGGGCCGGTCTGCCAAGACGGTTGTGCATAGACGGTGGACAGACCGCCGCCGCCGCCCGATTTGTTCGAAGAGTTGCCCCATACTTTTTCGGAGCCGTAGGAGGTTCCGGACAGGGTCATGTAGGTGCCGCCTACGCCGGTGACGTAGGTGTCGTCTGCCGGGTTGTCAACCGACAGCTTGGTATCGCCGCAGTCATATGCACCGTCGTCGCCTGCTGCTGCGAATACGGATTGACCTTGGGTCGCCATTTGTTGGAACACGGTGTGCAAAGAGCTCATCGAGGAAGCGGTGTTGTTCGGTTCGCACAGACCCCACGAGATGGAGACGACTTGCGCCGTGTTGTCGTTTGCGATTTTTTTGTAGGTGTCGAGTACGCCTGCGTCGGTGTTCGGGCCTTCGTAGACGATCGTGTTCGCTTTCGGAGCGATTGCGTTCACGACTTCGATGTCGAGTTCAACTTCGCCTTGGCCGCTGCCCGCAGCACCGTTGTAGCCGTCAACCAGCACTTTGGACGGGGTCGGAGAGCCGAGGCCGTAGTTGTTCACGTACGTGGTGATGTTCGATTGCACGTAGCCGTCCAGTTCGAACAGAGCGACCGTTTGACCTGTCCCGTTGTAACCTGCGGAGATGACCGGGGAGATGTCATACGCGTTGCGCAGTTCAGTCGGGGTGTAGCCGCCCGTCGGGCCGGAGCCTACGTTCGGTTGCAAGAGGTTCGGTTTGCCCGCGACGTACGGAGCGTTCGAAGTGGTCGGTTTTTGCGTTGCGTTGCGGTGAGCAACCGCTTCGCTGGACAGACCGTGTACGCCCAGCAGTGCGTTCGCGATCGCCGACGGAACCACCGGAGCATCGCTGTTTGCGAAGTAGGTTTCACCCTTCGCGTTCTTGTAGTTGTTCAAGGTTACGCCGAAAGCGGATTCGATTTGCGAAGCCTTGCCTTCAACGGTGATGAACTGTTGGTCTTTGGACATGTCGGAAACCGTCAGTCCGTTGGATTTCACGTAGGAAACCACGCTGTCAACATCCGATTGTGCCGGGCCGAATTTGCTTGCCCATTGATCAGATGTGAGGAATTTCTTGTAGTTCGGAGATGCCGGATCGTACAGATCCGCGATGAATCCGTCGATTTGATCCGCGTGTTGCAACTTCAGAGACAGTGTGATCGAGACTTTCTCATTGCCTGCTTTGTGACCGAGCAGGGTGCCGTGTTTGGCGGAGTTCGCCTCTTGCCCGTTCATCTTGACTTTGACAGGAGCTTGCGCCATTGCGCCTTGAACAGGTGCGAATGCAAGGCTCAGCACAGCCAATGCAGTCGGGATCAGAGCTTTTTGAAAACGTTTTGCCATTGGTTTGAGTCCTCCCTTTCTCTGTGTAGGTACCTAAGACTTAAGTCCCGGTCGTGAATCCAACCCGTGAACACAACGCCACTATAGGTAATTCACGTTTAACACCGGGTTGTGAATTTATTGTATATAGGAACAAATACTCTCACAATGCGATTTTTTTGAAGCCTGACCGTAAAATTTTACAGGTTATTACATATACAGTTCACGAAAGGTACTTTATCGCATGTAAAGAGGAAATCGACACAATTTAGAGTATTCTTTATTTTGAAAGAACTAAAACGACGCCTAAATCATAAATTTTACGATTCGCGTGACGCGAGCAGCACCAAACCCGGGCTCCCTGACCTCTATTACTTTTGTCCTATCCTTCCTTGAAGTTCTACCCGGCGACCTGCAGGAGTTTTTCAAGAAAAAGCGAAGATGGAAATAGACGCAAGTGTGCCGCCATCTTTGAATATGTATATCTAGAATCGCTGGCCATGAAGGGAGTGTAGTCGAATGGCTCAGAACCATCGAAAACGTTACGAATACACGCCGGATCAAGCCTTGTATCAGTTGGACTTCTATTTAAAAGCCTTGGAGGTCCCCTTCACGGTCAAAGACCTGTACCGCAAAGCGTACCAAGAGCGACTCGGCCCGCACTACAGTGACGAATGGCTGGAGGATTTGGAGCATGACCCGGATGTCCAAGAGAGCATGAGCGAATCGTTTACAACCCAGACGATCATCGAGACGTTGATGCGCGGCGGACATGAGCCGATCGTGCGCGCGCTGCTTCGTGAGACCCGCGAGTATGGCATCGGGTACTACCAAGCGATGATTGGCCGGATCAACAAGCGCAAGCCGTGACCGCTATGTGAAAAAAGCCACCGAGATTTCTCGGTGGCTTTTTCCTTGCGCTTTTCGGTTCCCTTCGCTCTCCTACTTCTGCTTCTGCCTACGGTACATCACCAGATACGCGATCATCCCGACGGCAGCCACAATCGTGGCAATCCAGATCCAATGCGCCAAAAACCACAGTGCAGGCGGCACAACGGACCCCCCTTTCTATGATTCCAAATGTCGGGCCAATTCCTCGACGAATCGTTTGATCGTCGATTCTGTACCAGGACCGAAGTCGGCGTCGAGTTGCTCGTATTCCTTCAAGTCGTTCGTCAGCACGTCAACCAACTGCTTGACTTCAGAGACGGGAAGTTCGTACAGGTTGATCATCTTTTGACTGTCCGACCTCACCCCAACACCTCCTTCGGTGGATGGCAATTGTGGTTAGCATGAGCGGGAGCAGGGGTTTTTACGCAAGAAATAAATTGAAATTACTTCGCGGTCTTCGGCCAAATCTGATCGACCGAGACGTTCAGCACCTTGGCCACTTTTTGTGCGACGTGGGGTTTGGGCTGCGTATTGTTCTCGACCATGTATTCAAGGGCGAGCGAAGAGACGCCGGTCAGTTCGGAAACTTTTTGTACCGTTAACTTCTGTTCCTTGAACAGGCGCTCCAGCGCGTTTTGCGATGCCATTGGGATGTTGTCCTCCTATCGTTGCCATTCTCCACCAGTATATCATAAAAAAAGAGAGCGACTCTAGATCGCTCTCACTTCTTCGATATACAAGTTGGATTGTTGCAGCAGGTCAATAAACCCGTTCTCCGTGCGCAACAGGGGCCGTGTAGGGCGGTCCGGGGGCACGAGCACGACGGTTCCTACCGTTCCGTCGTTGAGGACGACTTCGTTGCCGACGAAGAACGAGGTCATTTTTCGTACGAACAGTTGGACGATTTGCGGGTCGAGGGCCCCGAATGCGTCCTGTTGAACCTCGTCGAGCACGCGGTAGTAGCTCAGAGCGTCCTTGTACACACGGCGCGACGTCATCGCGTTGAATACGTCAGCCACGGCGACGATGCGCGCGATCGGAGCGATCTGGTCATGGCTCAAACCGCGGGGATACCCGCTCCCGTCGCTTCGTTCATGATGCTCATGCGCCGCCGCTGCGATGCGCACGTTCACGCCGGAGTTGCGGAGGATCTCGTAGCCATAAAAGGCGTGGTGTTTGACAATCTCGTACTCCTCCTCCGTCAAACGGGACGGTTTCTGCAGAATCGCGGGGTCGATGCGGCACTTCCCAATGTCATGCACCGTGCCCGCGAGCAGGAGTTCTTCACACTCACTCTCGCTTAGGCCCATCCACTCCCCGATCTGTTTGCTTAATAAGCCGACCCCGACCGAATGTTGGAACGTGTACTCGTCCAAGGTGCGCAAGTTGATCACCAAATGCAAAAAATTCGTCTCCTGCGCCATGCTGTCCGCCAAGTTGCGCAGTAAGTTCTTGGTGTTGTCCAAGTTGACCCGCCCGTAGATCTGCGCTTCTTGGAACAGGGTTTCCATGCAGCCGATCATGCTGTTGTAACAATCCATCAGTGTGGGTTTGGGCTGTGTGCTGACGTGCGTCGGAGCCGCCGGAATCTGCGACTCAAGCGGTGCCGCCGGGCCCACCATATACTCCACCACCCAAACTTCAATCGTCGCCATCTGCTTCAACCGCACGATCTGCGACGTGGTCAGCTCCGTTCCACTCGGCAGAACAAGTTGCCCTCGGTCGTTGTACACATCCCGTGACAAGACAGCTCCCGACTGCAAGCGAGTGACATATACTTTTCGTTCTTGAATGATCATACGCTTCCCCTCCCCCAAAACCAATCGGAGTCCTCAGATGACAAGCTGTCAGTGAAAATTATACCATCGAGACTAAAAGGTGTATAGGGAGAACTTAATGACGGTTAATAAAAAAGAGCCCCGAAAACGGGACTCTTTTACTTTTTCAAGACTTGTGGAATTAACGGCTGCCCTTTTCATAAGGCTTGCCCGAGGCTGCCGGTGCTTCGGCACGGCCGACGACACCCGCGAGTGCGAGTATGGTCAACAGGTACGGAAGTGCGTTCAAGAACTCACTGGGTACATACGCGGTGAGGCCGAGAACTTGCCCGGAGACCGCAAGTGCGGTCGCAAGGCCAAAGAACAGCGCTGCGCCCATCGCGCCGGCCGGATGCCACTTGCCGAAGATCATCGCCGCCAGCGCCATGAAGCCGTGACCGGAAACGGTCGAGTGCTGGAAGTTCGACGAGATCGCAATCGACAGCGTCCCGCCGCCGATGCCCGCTAGACCGCCGGACAGGATCACGGCAAGGTAACGGACTTTGCGCACGTTGACCCCGACGGTATCCGCTGCACGCGGATGTTCGCCGACCGCTCGCAGACGCAGACCGAACGGCGTCTTGTAGAGCATCCAGTACGCGAGACCGACGAGGATAAACGCAAGATACGAGGTCGGGTAGATCTTGAGAAGACCCGGCCCGATGACCGGGATGTCGCTCAGGAACGGGATGTTGACTTTCGTGAACACGTTCTGAACCGTCGTGGTCTGACCGGCTCCTTCGAAGAGCTTTTTGACCATGAAGAGAGCAAAACCGGCTGCGAAGAAGTTCAACGCGACACCCGAGACGACTTGGTCAGCTTTCAAGTCAATAGAAGCAACGGCGTGCGGGACGGCGAAAACCATCCCGGCGATCATCGCGGCGATAATGCCTAAGTACGGAGCCATCCAGCCCGGCAGACCCAAGGTCTCGCCTGTCCAGATCGTAACGACCGCTGCGGCGAACGCCCCGATGGTCATCAGACCCTCTAAGCCGATGTTGACGATGCCGGCACGCTCGTTGATGACGCCGCCGAGCGCCGCCAGGATCAACGGCGTGGAAAAAATGATCGTGCCGTTGAGTATGGTGATCAGCATATCGGTGAAATTCATTTCTGCGATACCCCCTGACGACGACGGAGCTTGCCGAGGAACCAATTGACGATGGTCGCTGCGGCGACGAAGTAGATGACGATCGAGATGACGATCTGGATCGATTCCGTCGGGATTCCTTCTACCCGTTGCATGTTGTCAGCCCCGAACGAGAGGCCGCCGAACAGCAACGCGCCGAAGATGACACCGAACGGGTTGTTGTTGCCGATCAACGCCACCGCGATCCCGTCAAACCCGATGCCGGTGAATCCGGCCGAGATCGCCATGTTGCCGTTGACGCCCAACACGTCGGTCGCGCCGCCAATGCCGGCCAGTACACCCGAGATGAGCATCGCACGGAAGATGTTTTTCGAGACGTTCATCCCCGCATACTCCGATGCGTGCGGGTTGAAGCCCACGGCGCGCAGTTCATAACCGGTCGTGGTCTTCATGAGCAACCAATAGCAAATCAGCGAGAACGCCAGCGCCAGCAACAGACCCCAGTTGATCCGTGCGCCTTCAAACAGGTCGGACAACCACTGGGCTTGCAACGACGCCGAGGGCAGGATGTCTTTGGAACGCTCCGACGCACCGATCAAGTACGTGCGAATCGTCCAGTTTGCCCCGAACAGCGCGATGTAGTTCAACATAATCGTCGTAATGACTTCATGAACGCCAAGTCTTGCTTTGAGCCAGCCGGCGATCCCGGCATAGAGGCCTGCTGCGATCATGGCGACGAGAATCGCCACGGCTGCATGCAAACCTGTGGGCAGGGTCCAAAATGCTCCGACCCACGCTGCCGCCAATTGACCGACGATGAATTGGCCTTCGACCCCGATGTTGAACAGGCCGGTACGGAACGCAAACGCGACCGCAAGACCTGCAAAGATCAGCGGGGTTACGGCGCGCAAGGTCTCGCCGATGAAATACATGTTGCCAAAAATCCCTTGGAAGACAGAGCCGAAGCCGACAATCGGGTTATACCCCATGAGCAGCATCAGCAACCCGCCCACGATAAGGCCTAGGATGACCGCCAATACCGGGACGAGGATCGCGTTCCAACGCGAAGTTTGCATCGAGGAGATCATGGTTACTTCCCTCCTTTGCCGCCGCCGGCCATGAGGAGGCCGAGCTGGTCATGGTCGGTCTCTTCCGGTTGGACGATCCCGACGATTTGGCCTTCATAGATAACGGCGATGCGGTCACTGACATTGAGGATCTCGTCTAATTCCAGCGAGATCAGCAACACCGCTTTGCCCGCGTCGCGCTGCTCGACCAGTTTTTTGTGAATGAACTCGATGGCACCGACGTCCAAACCGCGAGTCGGTTGCGCTGCGATCAGCAGGTCCGGGTTGCGATCGACCTCGCGGGCGATGATCCCCTTCTGCTGGTTCCCGCCGGACAGTGCACGAGCCGGTGTAAATTCACTCGGGGTGCGCACGTCAAACTGTCTGATCAGTTTGCGGGCATACTCGTAGATCGCGTTGTACCGCAACACGCCGCGCTTGGCGAACGGCGACTTGTAGTAGGTTTGCAACACCATGTTCTCGCCGATCGAATAGTCGAGGACGAGACCGTGCTTGTGGCGGTCTTCCGGGATGTGACCGACGCCTGATTCGACGATCTGGCGCGGTTTTTTGTTCTGCATCGGCTTGCCGTTGAGCAGAATCGAACCGGACTTGGATTTGCGCAAGCCGGTGATCGCTTCGATCAGTTCGGATTGGCCGTTGCCTTCGATCCCGGCGATGCCGAGAATCTCGCCCGCCTTGACTTCGAGGTTCAAGTTGCGCACCGCATCTGCACCGCGGCTGCCTTCGACGACGAGGTCTTGAATCTGCAACACCGGGCCTTGAGGTTGCGCCGGTGTTTTGTCCACTTCGAAGGTGACATGACGACCGACCATCTTGGAGGCGAGGTCATCGACGCTGGTGTCTTCAATCGAGACGGCATCGATGTATTGCCCCTTGCGGATGATCGTGCAACGGTCGCAGATCGCCATGATTTCCTTGAGTTTGTGGGTGATGAAAATGATCGTCTTGCCCTCGGAGACGAGGTTTTTCATGATCTGCATCAATTCGCCGATCTCTTGCGGTGTGAGGACCGCCGTCGGCTCGTCGAAGATCAAGATCTCGGCCCCTCTGTACAGGGTCTTGAGAATTTCAACCCGCTGTTGCATCCCGACCGAGATGTCGCGGATCTTCGCTTTCGGGTCGACACGCAGGCCGTAGCGGTCCGACAGTTCCTGTACATGGCGCTCCGCTTTGCGAATGTCGATCTTGGCGCCGACTTTGGGCTCCATGCCCAAGATGATGTTCTCCGTGACGGTAAACGGCTCGACCAACATGAAGTGCTGATGCACCATGCCGATTCCGAGTCGGTTCGCCATGTTCGGGTCGGTGATCTTCACCCGCTCTCCCCGGATGCGAATCTCGCCCTCATCCGGTTGATAGAGCCCGAACAACGTATTCATGAGCGTGGATTTCCCAGCCCCGTTCTCTCCGAGCAGTGCGTGAATTTCACCTTTTTGTACGATCAAGTTGATGTTGTCATTTGCTGTAAAACCATTGAATCGCTTGGTGATCCCCAGCATTTCGACGACAGCCGGCACAGCATTCCCTCCCTGCATTCCGGGTCTCTTACCCAAAAACAAGGCTAGTGGTTTGCTCACTAGCCTTGTTTCGTTGGAACTTACTTGAAGTTTTTGAACTCATCGGCGGTTGCCGGAACTTTGATCTTGCCGTCGATGATTTGCTTCTTGTAATCGTCCATCAAGGTGATAACGTCTTGCGGAGTGTTGTTCTTGGTGGTCGGAGCGTAGTCAACGCCGCCGTCCTTCAGTGCGAAGGTGGTGACTTTGCCGCCTTCGAACTTGCCGTCTTTGAGGTCTTTCGCGACGGTGTAGACTGCGTTGTCTACGCGCTTAACCATCGAAGACAGGGTGTTTTTCGGAGCGAGGTCGTATTGGTCACGGTCAACCCCGATAACCCAGTAGCCTGCACCGCGTTCCTTTGCTTCTGCAAAGACACCGTCGCCGGTTGCGCCGGACGCGTGGAAGATGATGTCATCGCCTTGTTGGTAGAGTTGGGAAGCGAGCAGTTTCCCTTTGTCCGGCTTGTCGAACGCGTCTGCGTAGACAGCGGTGACTTCTGCGGTCGGGTCAACCGTTTTAACGCCTGCTTTGAAGCCATATTCAAACTTCTCGATCAGAGCGAACTTCACGCCGCCGACGAACCCGACTTTGTGGGTCTTGGACATCTTCGCAGCGAGAACGCCCATGAGGAAGGAGCCTTCGTTTTCATTGAAGGTGACGGACTCAACGTTTTTCGGGATGTCGCCGCCGAGGTCGGAGTCGATGATCGCCAGTTTTGCGTTCGGATTGGCTTGTGCGACTTTTTTGATGTCGTCCGCCATCAGGAAGCCGATCCCCCACGTCAGGTCGACGTTGCCGCCCTTAACAAACGAGTTCAGGTTCGGGGTGTAGTCTTCCGCACGCTTGGATTCTGCCACTTTTTTGGTGATCCCGAGATCCTTCACCGCTTTGTCCAAACCTTCGTTCGCCGATTGGTTGAAGGAGTTGTCATGGATCCCGCCGATGTCGGTAACCATCGCAACGGTCAGTTTCTTGCCGGTGTCGGTACCGCCTTGGGCGTTGTCTTTCGTGTCGTTGCTGGAAGTTCCACAACCCGCTACCAGAGAAGCGGCCATAACAGAGGTAACCGCGAGACCCATTACTTTTTTCGCATTCATCCTATTTGTCCCTCACTTTTGGTTGTTTTGGTCAGAGCATCTCTTCGAAACCGATGCAAGGTATGTACTGAATGTAGGTTTCCCTACGGACGACGGCGCAACACGTGAAAATGAAAAGTATCCGTGCGGAAATAGTTGGACGACAGCAACACGGGTTGGTCGTTCGTGTCGAAATGCAACTGCTCCAACAAGAGCAGAGCTTCTCCCGGACGAACTCCGAGCGCCGCGAAAACGCTGTCATGGTGCGCAACCGGCTTGATTTCGGTCTGTGCATACGAAATCACGGAGCCTGACGCTTCCAACAACTCGAACAGGGAACCGTTGAATCCCTTCCAACCGTGCCGAAGCATACGGGCCGGGATGCGGTCTTCGCAATAGACGACAGGATCGCCGTCAGCGGTGCGGATGCGCGTCATGAAGTAGATCTGTTCGCGTTCGCTGAGGCTCAGCCGGTCGCGATCCTCCTCCGAGGGCAGCATCTCCCCGACCTGCTTCTCGATAGTCCCCGGGACACGGTTGGCCCGTTCGATCCACTCGGTCACACTGAACAGTTGCTCGATGCCAGCCCGTACGACAGAACGGTCTGCCAGGAACGTTCCGACGCCGTGACGTCGCACGACCACACCTTCCTCCTCTAACACGCGCAACGCTTCTCGCAACGTAGCCCGCGAGACGCCAAAGAGTTTGGCGAGTTCGAATTCGGAGGGCAAGCGGGTGCCGGGAGACCATTCTCCTTGGCTCATAAGTTCCTTCACGCGATCGATTACCAGCATGTACAGAGGACGAGTGTCCGGACGAATATTCACAGTAGCCTCCTTGGTCAGATGTCTGACACCATACCTATTCTACAAGTTTCGACTCATTCGCGCCAGATATTTTTTGGCATCTTTACAAAATCTCAAAGTTCTAAAAACAAATCTTTACCACGCTCTGTATATTCTCGCAAAAAAAGCGACTTCCGATTCATTCGGAAGTCGCCCCATTTTGTTGCATCATCGCCCACTGGTCACGGGTGACGCGTACTTCGCGCGGTTTGCTGCCTTCAAAAGGTCCGACAAATCCGCGGTCTTCCATCTGATCGACCAGCCGCGCAGCGCGGGCATAGCCGACTTTGAGCTTGCGTTGCAGCAGAGAAACGGATGCTTGCTGAGTTTCTGCAATCAAAGTGACCGCATCGTAGAACAGATCGTCGAGGTCGTCCTCGCCCGTCCCTTTGTCTTCGTCGGCGGACGGGCCGGAGAGATCGACGGTGTAGTTCGCCTCTCCTTGGGATTTCGAATAGGTGACGACCCGTTCGACTTCCGCATCGGAGAGGAACGCCCCTTGCACACGAACGGGCTTGGAAGCACCGACCGGCAGATAGAGCATATCGCCTCGACCGAGCAATTTTTCCGCTCCTGAACCATCGAGGATCGTGCGCGAGTCCACTTGCGACGAAACGGCAAACGCGATCCGCGACGGGATGTTCGCTTTGATGACGCCGGTAATGACGTCAACAGACGGACGTTGCGTTGCGATAATCATGTGAATCCCCGCCGCACGCGCCATTTGCGCCAACCGGCAGATCGCATCTTCGACGTCGCCCGGTGCGACCATCATCAGGTCTGCCAACTCGTCCACGATGACGACGATGTACGGGAGCGGTTGGGCTCCTTTTTCCACCATCATCGCGTTGTAGCCGTCCATGTTGCGCATGCCGGTCTTGGAGAACAGCTCGTAGCGGTGCTCCATCTCCGCGACGACTTTTTTCAGCGCATACGCAGCACGGCGCGGGTCGGTGACGACGGGAGCCATGAGGTGCGGGATGCCGTTGTAGACGTTGAGCTCGACCATTTTCGGGTCGACCATGATGAATTTGACTTCGGACGGTTTGGCTTTGTAGAGAATCGACGTGATGATCCCGTTGACGCAAACCGACTTCCCTGAACCTGTGGCACCCGCGACGAGAACGTGCGGCATCTTGGCGAGGTTGCCGACGATCGGCTGGCCGGAGATGTCGCGACCGAGCACGACGCTCAATTTGTTGTCACTCTGCAGGAACTCCGAGGTTTCCAACACTTCGCGCAGGGTGACGATGGCGACTTCTGCGTTCGGCACTTCGATGCCCACCGCCGACTTGCCGGGGATCGGGGCTTCGATTCGAATGTCCTTCGCTGCCAACGCGAGCGCGATGTCATCTGCGAGGTTGACGATCTTGGAAACTTTGACGCCGACGGCCGGCTGCACTTCGTATTGCGTGACGGTCGGTCCGATCTGGGCATTGACGACCTTCACTTGCACGCCGAAGCTCTCAAACGTTTGCTCCAATTTGCGGGCGTTCGCTTTCACGGCGTTGATCCCGACGCGGGCGGGGCCGTTATTCGGCAAGTCGAGCAGTGACATCGGCGGAATTTCGTAGTGATCTTCGACGGCCGGTGTGAAGTCGATCTTCAACGGCTCGACAGGTTCCACCTCGCCCGGCACCCCCTTGACCGGCATCGTCGGTGCAGAGGACGGCGGTTTGGGAGGTTCCTTGGCTTTGGTGAACGGTTCGCTTGGGAACTGCACTTTGATTTGCGGCGAGTCCTTGGCTTGGACGAAGCGCGGCAGTTCGATCGAAAGTGCGTCCTCCGCCCCTTCGCCCTCAGAAGGCTCGGTGTCCCATTGCTGTTCGCGGACCAATTGATCTGCGAAACTGCGGACGGTGAACTCCATGTCGCTCTCTCCCTCTTCGGGACGGGTGACCGGAATCGAGACGGGGCTTCTAGGGGGGCTGCTCACTTCTGCGACGACCGCATGCTCGTCCTCGTCATCCCAAGGAGGTGAGTCGTCGTAAAGCGAGACGACGTTGTCTTTCTTGGAAGCTGCGGCTGCGGCACGCTCCGCTTTTTCCTCGCGGCGGGCTTCTTTTTTCTCCCGCAGGAGGCCGGGCCATTCGCGCAGGGCTTCCCACGTGCCAGACATCCGTTTGGCGGCACGGTTCTTACCACTGCCGAGCGTCGCCACAAGCGAGCGCTTCGTGAACAGCAAGATCGAGATCAAACCGCCCACCAACAGGACGAAAAGGGTCCCTGCCGTATCAAACAGGTAATGGGTGGACATGAAGACCACGTATCCGGTGAGACCGCCGCCGGCGGATGGTTTCTGTTTGACCACTCCGGCTTTGGAGACGGGGACGCTGGTGTTGTAGTCCGCCTGCGCGGAGATCCGATCAATCGTGGCGCTCCACATGTTCGGAGGTTCTTTGAAATGAGCTTTGTTCAAGTCGTCGAACAAATTCAAATGCGACCATGTGAGGATCACGACCAAAAACAGCCCGATCCCCCACTGTCTGGCGTTCATCTTCAATCGTTGACGGTACACCATCAGATAAAGCGCGTAGTAGATCAAATACCATTCGAGCAACCAATCCAAGTTGCCGCCCAGCAGGATGAACAGATAGTCGATCGTCCGTCCCACCCAACCGGAAGCAGCCAACCCCAAAATCGCCGCTGCAATCAACGAGAGCCCGATGATTTCGAATTTGAGGAAGTTCTTGGCGAGGTCGATCTTGCTCGCGCCTTGATCCTTCGGTTTGGATTTAGGTTTTGCTCGTGCCATAGGTTCGCTCCGTTCCCTTCAAGAATTACTTTTACCAATTCTCCTGCACCTCCCCATTTTCCTCCAAAATCACGCGAAATAAAAAGCCGCCTGCTCGTGGCAGACGGCTTTTTCCCAACTCTCACTATTCGATGGTCATGATGCGAGACACCGGCACAGGAACCGGCGCACCGTCGAGCGGTTGCACTTGTACGACGTCCGGGGAGTTCGTGGAGACGAGACGGCCCGTGACGGTCTGGAGACCTTCGCGCTCCGAGAGGTGCGGTTTGTTGTTGGAGAGCGTGACGTTGACGGTCTGTCCGCTGTCCAGCACTTCGCGCAGTTTGGATTGAGTCGACATGTTGCCTACCTCCTTCTCAAATCAGATTCCTAAATCAGATTGACGGTCATCCCCGGTTGGTACGCCGGGTTTAGATAGGACTCTGGTTTCGGGCAGAGCAAACGGATGATTCGGCCCGTGCCGGGTTTCTCCGAGCTCGGCTCGACGACCATCTTCACGCCTTGAACTTCCGTTTCGATCCAGTTGTACGTCGTGTTCTCCATGCCTTCGAAAACGAACTCCTCCGGCACTGTGGACCACATCAGCATTACTGGATCACCTCTTTTTTGTACGTTCCTTCGCGGTATTGTCCGATCAATTCGTTGAGTTTCTTCAACGCCGGCCCGATGCCGCCAATCTCGTTGATCAGCCCGTACTTCACCGCATCGCGTCCCACGACCGTCGTGCCGATGTCGCGAGCCAATTCGCCGGTTGTCAGCATCAGTTCGCGGAATTTGTCTTCGGTGACATTCGAATGGGTGGTGACGAAGCGAATGACGCGCTCTTGCATTTTTTCCAGATACTCAAAGGACTGCGGCACGCCGATGACCAGACCGGTGAGGCGAATCGGGTGAATCGTCATCGTTGCGGTATCGGCAATAAACGAGAAGTCGGACGCCGTCGCAATCGGCACCCCAATGGAATGCCCGCCGCCAAGCACCAGCGTCACGGTCGGTTTGCTGAGCGACGAAATCATCTCCGACAGCGCCAGACCTGCCTCGACGTCACCGCCGACCGTGTTCAAGATGATCAGGACGCCTTCGATTTTTTTATCTTGTTCCGCAGCGACCAGTTGCGGAATGACGTGTTCGTACTTGGTGGTTTTGTTTTGCGGCGGGAGGACGACATGTCCCTCCACCTGCCCGATGACCGAAATGCAATAGATGTTCGAAGCTCCTGTGTCCGGAACGGACGGAGTGCCGAGTGCTTCGATGTTATCTGCCGGGCCTTTGCCGATCGGAAGGTCCATCGGCGGCATGCCCGGAGGGGTCTGCGGGACAACTGGCGGCATGCCCGGGGGCATATCCATCTTGCCATTCAACCAATCTTGCATGTGACCACTCTCCTCATCGTTCTCCTCCGTAGTATGACCACCTCGCCCCTCTTCATGCAAAAAAGTCCTGAACCTCCCAAGGGAGGATCAGGACTCTTTTTCAAAAAGGTGGTAGGGCTTACACTTCCATGATGATCGGGAGGATCATCGGACGGCGGCGAGTCTGCTCGTAGAGGAAGCGGCTGAGCGCATCGCGCACGCCGGTCTTGAGCGAAGACCACTCGCTGACGTTCTCCGCCACCATGCGCTGCAGGGTGCCGGTGACGATTTTGTTCGCTTCTTCCAGCAATTGCTCAGACTCACGAACGTAGACGAAGCCACGCGAGATGATGTCCGGACCGGAGAGAATCGTGCCGTCTTGCTTGGAAAGCGTCACGACGACGACGAGGATGCCGTCTTGCGAGAGCAGTTTGCGGTCGCGCAGGACGATGTTGCCCACGTCGCCGACGCCGAGACCGTCGATGAGGACGGTGCCGGACGGAACTTTCGCTCCGATGCGCGCTTTGCCGTTCTGCAGTTCGATCTGGTCGCCGATGTCAACGATGAAGCAGTTGTCCGGGTCAACCCCCGTGCCGACAGCGAGTTCGATGTGCTTCTTGAGCATACGATATTCGCCGTGAACCGGAACGAAGTACTTCGGACGCACCAGCGAGAGCATCAGTTTGAGCTCTTCTTGGGAAGCGTGACCGGAGACGTGAACGCCGGAAACGGATTGGTAGATGACTTTCGCGCCGATGCGGAACAGTTGGTCGATCGTGCGCGAGACGTATTTTTCGTTACCCGGGATCGGGGAAGACGCGATGATGACGGTGTCGCCCGGCATGATCTCGACTTTGCGGTGGGTTGCACGCGCCATGCGAGTCAGAGCGGACATCGCCTCGCCTTGCGAACCGGTCGAGAGGATGACGACTTTGTCAGCCGGGAGTTTGTTGATGTCGTCTGCGTCGATCAACGTGCCCTTGACAACGTGCAGGTAGCCGAGATCGATGGCGACGTTGATGTTGTTGACCATGGAACGGCCAACGACTGCGACTTTGCGACCGAACTTCTCGGCGGATTCGAAGACTTGTTGAATCCGGTGCAGGTTGGATGCGAAGGTCGCGAGGATGATGCGGCGGTCCGCTTGGCGGAACGCATCGTCGATCGTTTGACCTACAACGCGCTCGGACATCGTGAAGCCCGGACGCTCTGCGTTGGTGGAGTCGGACAGCATCGCGAGGACGCCCTTCTCCCCCAGTGCTGCCAGCATGTACATGTCTGCATGCTGACCGTCAACCGGCGTGAAGTCGAACTTGAAGTCGCCGGTGTGGACGATGATCCCCTCCGGCGTGTCGATCGCGAACCCGACCGTGTCCGGAATGGAGTGGTTGTTCAGGAACGGAGTGACGGTGAAAACGCCCGCCTTGATTCCCACGCGCGGGGAGATCGTAATGAGCTTGGTGACATCCAAGAGATTGTGTTCACGAAGTTTGCCCTCGACCAGACCCAAGGTCAGTCGGGTGCCGTACACCGGAACGTTGATGTGCTTCAAGAAGTACGGGAGTCCGCCGATGTGGTCTTCGTGACCGTGCGTCAGGAAAACCCCGCGGATTTTGTTCTTGTTCTCGATCAGATAGGTGATGTCCGGAATGACGATGTCAATACCGAGCATTTCCTCTTCCGGAAACTTGAGACCCGTGTCCACCACAATGATGTCATTGCCAAATACATACGCTGTCATATTCTTGCCGATTTCCCCAACGCCGCCCAACGGGATAATCGACAATTTGTTGTTCGTCTTGCTCAAATCTACACCTCCGTTATAAAAAAAGCCGTATTGGAAACCTTGTCCTAGTTCGTGTCACCAGAAACCCGTACCAGTCACTTGGTAAATATTATACATGAACACCCCAGTCGTTACAAGAGAACCTTGAACCTAGTATTTCCGCGAGTGACGCGCCTTACTACTCCATCCAAGGTAGGACAAACAGACGACCGCGATGATGGCGGCTGCATAATACGCCCCCATTCGAAAGTCAGGAACCCGCAACGACATCACGGCCAGCACGACGATGGCGACAAGGGTCACGACCGCGCCGGGTCGTCCGAAGATCAACTTGGATTGGAATGTCTCCTGCGGAGAGCGTTTTTTCCACCACACAAGGAATGTTACGAGGTTCAAACTCCAGTTCAAGAACGTGAAGTACGACGATGCCGATACCAAATAATTGAAGAGATTGGACGGCATGACGTACGACACGCCCACGACCAGCAAACACGCTCCCCCGACGACCATCCAGGCGTTGCGATAGAGACCGCTCGGTTGGCGACGCAAGAACGTATGCGGCGCTTTTTTCCCCTCGGCGAGCGAGACGAGCATCGTCATCGTGGAGTAATACGTCGCCGCCATCACGGAGAACGCTGCGACCAAGATCACGGCGTTCATCACATCGGCCGCCAAACCGTGCCCGCCTGCGGTCAACGCTTGCACAAAGGGAGACTTGTCCGTATAGACCGTGCTCCAGTTTGTCAAGCTCACCAACACGAGCATCGACAAGGCGTACAGCGCCAGGATGCCAAACGTCAAGTAAACGGCTGCACGCGGGATGTCGCGCTTGGGTTTCTCCGCTTCAGACGAAGCCATCGCGATTGCACCGATGCCGGAGTAGCAGAAGATCACGACCAGCATCGACTGCAACAACCCCCTCCCCCCGGTTGGGAAAAAAGCCCGCGGCCCCGCAAACGGCGCGGGCGACACCAGAGCTCCTTGGCGGACGATCGCATACGCGCCGATTCCGATGAAGCCGAGCAACGCCAGCACTTTGACGGCACCAAGCACCGTCTCAATTCGCCCGAAGTTCTGTACGCCCAGCGCGTTTAGACCGACGACGGCGAGTGTGAACACCGTGGCGAGGATTGGAGTCGGGATGTGCGGCAACCACAGATGAGCGAACACCCCCATCGCCAACGCTTCCGATCCCAATCCGAGGACGCCTGATGAAAAGACCACCCATCCGATCAAGAACCCGTAAAACGGACCCAGCATCTGCTCGGCGTAGACGCGAAATGATCCATGCGCCAACCGGTTGACGTTGACGCTCGTCATCGCCCCCAGAACCTGCATCATAATCAGGCCACCGAGCAGAAATGCCAACACGACCGCCGGACCTGCTTGGTGTACCGCCAAGCCTGAGCCGAGGAAAAACCCTGCTCCGATAATACCTCCGATGCCGATTCCGGCGAGGCTTACCGCGTGTAAGCCTTTGACGGCGGCTGCCCCCTTGACATTGGCACCGCTTCCGTCGAGAGGGGCCTTGACGGGCGGTTTACGTGTTTTTTGCATCCCATTCCCCCTTGCGTCGTGATGTTGTTTGATATACTATGTCCGACAAAGTGCGTATTTATATAGAAAAAAGCCGTCCTCAGCTCCGAAACGGATGCGTAGGACGGCTTTTTTTTGAAAAAAGATTACTTGCCTTGGATCGGGTACACCGGAGATACGTTTTCGGTCGCCAGCGGAGTCGCGGAGAAGTATGCAACTTGGTCGATCGAGTAGCCCCATGCGGTGACGGAATAGTCGGACGTGAGCTGCGAAGAGACGGTGTCGCCGTCTACGTAGACCCAGAACGCTGCTTGCGTGCCGCTGTAGGTGTTTTTCACGGTGCCGGTTTTGTCTTTGATTTTTACGAAGTCGTAGCCGGACTCGGTTTCAAAGCGCGAGAAGTGCAGACCTACTTTGGTTGCGCCCGCTTTGGTGTAGGAGTGAACAGCACCGGTGTACGAGTTGGTGTACGGGTGCGGGGTATCGAATGCTTTGGTTTCGTAGTACCAGTTGCCTACCGGAGCGGAGGTCGGGTACGTTGCGGTCAGGGAGTACGACGAAGCGCTGGTTGCGCCGTTGTAGCCGATGACTTTCGCGTAGAAGGTGCCTGCTGCTGCTGCGGTGTACGAGATCGATTCGGCGGTGGTGCTGCCGTTGATCGATTTGCCGAGCTGCGTGCCTGCTGCATCGTAGAAGTACAGGTCGTAGTCTTTCGGCAGGTTGGAGAGGGACAGCGAGATCGAGCCGGATGCTGCGGTGGTGAACTTGAACCAGTCAACGTCAGATGCGGACGAGATCGTACCGGAGTACGCCGTGCCGGACGTGATCGGACCGTATGCAGACGATTGGGAATCGTTCGGCTCGTATTGGTCGCCCGGAGTCGGAACGGACGGAACGACGCCGACGTTGGTCCATGCGTTGGTGACTGCGGTCACTTCGGTGGAACCTGCACCGAACAGGTCGGTCGCAGCTTGGATGGTTGCGTTGCGCGCATCGATGAACTGCGAGGAAGCCGTCATGTATTGAGTCAGCGCACGGTACCAGACTTTACCTGCGTTGTCGCGGGTAACGCCGGCCGTTGTGACGAAGTTGTAGAACGCTTTGTTCGGAATCCCGGAGTTGGTGTGAACGCCGCCGTTGTCAGACGAAGTGTTCACGTATTGGGACATGTTTTCCGGGTCGCCGTACGCGGACGGAGAGGACATCGAACGCAGAGCGTCGCCTGCAGTGCCCGGGGTGTAGATGTCTTCGCCGACGAGCCAGTTGTTGTCCGCTTTGTTCTCGATCAGGTTGCCCATGACATCGGACCAGGACTCGTTGAGTGCGCCGGATTGGTAGGAGTAGGTCAGATTCGCGGTGCGCTCGGTGACGCCGTGGGAGATCTCGTGGCCGACAACGTCAAGGCCGCCGGAGAATGCGATGAAGGTCGAGCCGTCGCCATCGCCGTATACCATCTGGGTGCCGTCCCAGAATGCGTTGTTGTAGTTGGTGCTGTAGTGAACGGTTTGTTTCATCGTGCCGCCCGCGTTGTCAAACGAGTTGCGGCCCAGTTTGTTGTAGTAGTAATCGTAGACAACCCCTGCGTAGACGTGAGCGTCAACGGCAGCCGGATCGGTCCAGACGTTGTCGGTGTCGGTCAACAGCGTGCCCGGCGTCGTGGAGCCGTTTTTCGCCGTGTAGGTTTCGATCTTGCCGCCGGTGGAGTACATCGGCTTGGTGATGTCGCGCAGGTTGTAGGTGCCGGTGACCGACTCGGTGTTGATCGACTTGGTGTCGCCGAGGACGCCTTTACCGGAACCGACTGCTGCTGCGAATTCGACTTTGTCGATTTTGTTCAGGACGGAACCGTCATGTGCATCGACGAAGACATCCCAGTACGCCGGAGCGTTGTTCTCAAGCGTCGAGAGTTCGACGAGGTATGCCAGGTGGTAGGCGCTGTCCTGCGTTTGGTAGATGTAGAGATCGGATTTCTCAATGTTGAAGTTCTTCACATTGGTCAGGCCGGTGTCTTTTTTCGCTGCTTTCAGCGCGTCTGCGGAGGAAACTTTCGCTTTGGTGTTCAGGCCTTTTGCTTTCACTTCCGGGTCGAAGTACCCGTTGATGGAAGAAGCATCGCCGTTTTTATCTGCGTGGAGGATCAGTTCATTGCCAAAGACCGGGACGCCGTTGAAGGTTTGTTGGAACTTGAACATCTTGGTGTTCAAGTTGTCGGTCGATTGCACGGACAGTTTCAGTTCGTCCGCAGCAGAGGACATGTCGAACAGGTCTTTGTTCTCTTCGAGAATTGCCACTGCATCGCTTGCGTTGTTGAGTTTCTTCGCCGAAACTTTACCAGATACGAAGTTCGGGACGCCTTTTTTCTCGTTCCAAGAGATTTTCTCATTGCCTTTGGAGTCAGCGGCAATCTTGCCGGCAACTGCCCCCTGCTTAAGTTTTTTGTCAATCGCTTTGTCCTTGCCAACCCCTGCAGCCGTAGCCGAGGAACCGGTGGTCGCTACCGCAAAAACGAGTGCGGAAACGACTGCCAACGCAGTCCAACGTTTCTTGTTCATGAATGATCCTCCCTTTTGTTTAGCTTTCTTTTTAACAACTTAGATCGATTGGTTATAAATATATGACACCTAAAGTAACTTGTAAAGTATTTTCGGAAAATTTTTATTCTTATTTCGGAACTCGTCAAAAAAGCACCCTCTCACGTGTTTACGCGAAAGGGTGCTTTTACTTAAAATCCCAGTTTAACGAGGTCTTGCGCGATGCGGCGGAGAAGTTCCCCTGCCGGTTCTCGTCGGGCAAGGCGTGTACCCTGTCCTGCCCACATGGACATAAATTCCGTGCGGTTGAGACGGGCCGCTCCTTGGCGTATGTCGCGGGTAAGCGCGTTTTGGATCGGGTACGGCGAGAGGAGGTCTGCACAGGGCTTCATCTCTTGGTGGAACGTGTTGGTCAGGCCGCGTGCCGCTTTGCCTGAGAACTCGCAAATCGTCGTGATCTGCTCCTCCGTGCTTTCCAAGATCGCTTGTTGGTAGTGCGGGTGCGCCCCGCTTTCGTCGCAGGTAAGAAACGCGGTACCCAGTTGCGCCGCTTCTGCACCGAGCAGGAGTGAAGCCGCCACTCCGCGGGCGTCCATAATTCCTCCGGCCGCGATGACCGGGATGGCGACGGCGTCCACGATTTGCGGAATCAACGCCATCGTTCCGATCATCGCTTCCTGCCAAGGTCCGGCAAACGTCCCCCGGTGACCGCCCGCCTCACTCCCCTGCCCGACGATCAGGTCAACGCCGCTTTTTTCAAGTATTATGGCTTCGCGGACTGTGGTTGCGGTTCCGCAGAGGAGGATGCCTTGTTTTTTACAAGCTTGCATCCATCGGGGTGGCAGAAGTCCAAAGGTGAAGGAGAAAACCGGGATGTTCTCTTCCAAAACGACCGCCATCTGCTCGTCGAACGACTCGGCAAACTTGCTGAGCGGGACCGGGTCCGGGAGGCCGAGTTCGGTGCGGAACGGCTTCATTTTTTCCTGAATGGCGGCAATTTGATCGGCGTCGGGAGTTACGGGCTCCGTCAGCAAGAGGTTGACGGCGAACGGACGTGATGTCAGTGCGCGAATCTCACGGATGGCGCTTCTCATCTGGTCGGGCGTCATATACCCTGCCCCAAGCGTTCCCAGTCCGCCTGCGTTGGACACTGCTGCGACCAACTGCGGGGTGGTCGAACCGCCGGCCATCCCGGCTTGGATCAGTGGGAGTTCAATTCCCAAGGCTTCCGTCACTCTCGTCATGCTTGCAACACTCTCCTCAGCTTAACGTCTCAGCAGCGGGTTCACCCAGAGGCGAAGCAACTGCGTAAGGATTTTGATACCGAAAAAGTAGATGGCTAGGACCATCAACAACGTGGCCAGCAACTTTGCCATTACGGGGGCAAAGGCGGACACCCCTTGGAAATACCACGTCACGCCCGGGAGGTTGAACAGCTTCTCGACCACGACCAGCCCGGAAGCTGCGAACGCCGCCATTTTGGGCAAGACGGAGAGCACAGAGTCGGCGGCGGGACGCAGAACGTGTTTGAGGAACACGTACCGGAACGGGAGTCCCTTGCCGCGCAACGTTCGGATGTAGTCTTGGTGCAGCGCTTCTCGGCAGGCGTTGACGGTGTAGAGGAACAGGTACGCCGAGATCGGCAGCGCAATGGTGGTGATCGGCAGGAAGTTGACGGGCTTGTTGTAGACTTCCACGACTCCGATGACGTAGGAGCCCGTCCATTGGTCGATTTTGATCGCCGCCATTTGGAGCAGCAAGATCAAGAGCAGATCCGGAATGGACGTCAGGACGTTGTGCCAGCCGATCACGAGTCGGCGGAGTTTTTCCGGTAAAAAGAAGGTCAGGCAGCCGAAGAACATCCCGACCACCGTTCCGATCAGAAGTCCCGGCACTAACACTTTCGCCGAACGCCCTGTCATGTCGGCGATCAGTTTGAGAATTTCGGTGCTTGAGTTCGCTCCTCTGACGCGCACGGAGAGCGACCCGAGGTCACCGCGTGCGAGGTCGTGGAGATAGCTTTTTACGTTCGCTGTGTAGGTATCGGAGGAAAAACGGATGTGGTCCGGTTCGACTTGCAGATACACGCTCTGGATGTCTACATGGTTCCCCCGATACCAATCGAAGAGCAGAAACCCGAGCAACAACAAGGCAAACAACGTGGAAACTGCGATGATTCGTCTCTTGGTCATGGACGCTTCCCTCCTTGCTGTGGCGTAAACTCGGCAACGCCTCCGTGCAGCCACGTTTCAAAATACGTGCGTACGCCGGGGCCGAGTTCCTGTTCAAACAGGGAGATCAAATCTTCGCCGTGTGCGTTTTTGTAGCGGTAGGTTTCAAAGTATTGCTGCAACACGCGGTCCATCGTTTCCTGCCCCACCGCTTGGTCGAGATGGTAGAACATCAGGGAGCCTTTTTGGTAGGCGAGGCCGCCGTAGGAGGACCAGCCGGAGAACATGTCGAGAGAGTTGGCCATGAGCTCGCCGTTTTTTTCATATGTTTGGATGGTTTGTAGGTTTTTCTCGCGGGCTTCGATCATGCCTTTGCCCGTCATGTGGTCGTTCTCCAGGAGGTAGCGCATGTTGGTGTAATCGTTCAGTCCTTCGTCCAGCCAGGACTCGCGGATCTGGTCGCTGCCGACAGCGCTGTACCACCATTGGTGCCCTGTTTCGTGGAGCACGGTGAACATGCCTTTTGGGTCGGGGGTGTTGAAATAGTCGCCATTGATGAAGACGAGACCGGGGTATTCCATTCCGCTGGTGAAGCCTACCGGGACGACATCGTACTCCGGGAACGGGTATTGCCCGTAGTGTTGGTTGAAATAGGCAATCGATTTCGTCGCGGTGTCATGGAGTTGTTGGACAGAATAGGCATTGTCCGCTTTGCGGTACCAGGTTTTGACTTGCACGCCGCCGACGTTCTCTTGTGACGACACGTAGGTGTCGTCGAGGGCCACCATGGCGAACTCGCGCACTTGTGGGGCTGAGATCTTGTACCGACGTTGCTTGCCGTCGTCGCTGATTTCGAGATCGGAGCCGGTGCTCGCGATGCGGTAGGTGTTCGGGACGGTGGCATTGACTTCGTAGTTGGCTGCTTCGCTGTAGAACGGGTCGCCGATCGCGTAGTAGGGATCGAGTCGCCAGGCCGATTTTTCAAAAACGGCGCGGATCGGCAGCCAGTTGCCCAGCCAGATTTCGTGTTCGTTGTAGGCGATGCGTCCCTGGTTGCGCGGGATGATCAGGTGGAAGTCGAGTTTGACCGTTGCGTCGGCACCCGGTTGCCAAGATGGGAGCGGGACTTGAAGTAAGGTTTTCTGGACTTGGACAGGGACTTCCTGCCCGTTAACTTCCACGCGGGAGATGTCAATCCAGCCGGGAAGGTTGTATTGAGTGCCGAGAAGCTTTTGCCAGACAGGGGTCTGGAGTTCTTCGGTGTGTTCGAATTGGTTCGGATAGAGATGGAAGTAGAGCGAATTTTGAACGGTTTGGGTATCGTTTTTGGTGTGAATTTCGACGGTGCCGTTGACCGTTTGATCGGCCGGATTGAGGTTGACGTTCGCTTTGTACGTTGTGGTCATGTCCGCTTTCGGATTCGGTGTGGCGAGAGTGGCGACGTCCACGTTCGACACCTTTTTTTCCGGCGAGAGGCCGCCGTGATCTTCCAAGATCAGTTGCAGTTGGATTTGACCGTCCGGTTCGGCACTCAGCCACCCGCCGTCTGCGATTGGGAGGCCGAAGTCCGGCATGTGGATGGTTGATTTGGATTGCAAGAAAAGGCGACCGTCGAGGTACTTGGCTTCGGTGTCGAGTTCAACAGGTTTGGTGACGCCGTGGAGCGTAAGGTTTCCTTTGAGGATGAAGCGCTGCGCTTTTTTCGGTTGCCATTGCTTGGGCCAGGAGCCGATGGATTTGAGTTCGAATTGGGCTTGTGGGTATTGGTCGGCGTTTAAGTAGTTCTCGCCTCTTGCCGAATGGTCGCGCATGGCATTGCCGGAATCGAGGGATGCGATGTCGACGGTGGCGACGGCTTTCATCGTTTCCGGCTTGTTGACGTCGAGGTCCCAATAGCCTGTGACATGCGGAAATTTGAAATTGACCGACTCTCCACCGCTCTTGATCGTCATGTACGCGGCCGATTCGTCGCTGATCGTCCATTCCTTGTCGAGTTGGATGACTTGCATTCTCTCCCCACCGCTGTTGGCGTTGGCAGGTTCCGGCATGCGAATCGAGAAGGCAGTTGGCAGAAAGGCGATGAGGATGATAAACACGATCATCACCGCAAGTCCGGCGAGATTGCGTGTGAGAATGCTAAAAATGCGTTTGAAAATAGCCATAGGTCATACGGTCCTCCTTTCCCTTGCCCTGTCTTAGACACAAATTTACAGTTTTGGTTTCACGATAGACAGAATCTTTGGTATACTGCGTTTATGAGGGGGTGGGTCGCTTGATGAACAGCCGTCGGAAGTTGCATGAAACCGAGCTCTATGTGGAGCCATTGCCTGAGGAAGAGAGTCGTCGGCCTTTTAACAGCGTGCTCCGTCATGCCGACACCATCGCCGGTTTTCGAACGGCGAAGCACGGCGGGCAAGTCAAGAAATGGTATCGGGTGTACGCGTGGATTTCGTTCCTCTTGTTCGCAGGCACGATGATTTGGAACGCCGTGAAGTTTTTGCGGCAGATGTAAAAAAAAGCTCGATCTCCGAAGAGATCGAGCTTTTTTGTAGCAAAGTTGGTCGGAATGCAGGGATTCGAACCCTGGACCTCACGCTCCCGAAGCGTGCGCGCTACCAAGCTGCGCTACATTCCGATACAGAAATGGTGCCGGAGAAGGGACTCGAACCCCCACGGTTTCCCGTTCGATTTTGAGTCGAATGCGTCTGCCATTCCGCCACTCCGGCCTATGTGATTTCTGTAGGTGTTGCAAGGGTGAAGCAGTGGTGCCGCTTACCGGAATCGAACCGATGACCTATTCATTACGAGTGAATCGCTCTACCAACTGAGCTAAAGCGGCAGGATGAAACTGGATGGAGCAAACTTTGTGTGTGATTCAAGAACTTAGGATAAGCCCTCGACCGATTAGTACTGGTCAGCTGAATGCCTCGCGGCACGTACACCTCCAGCCTATCAACCCTGTCGTCTACAGGGGGTCTT